>NZ_JBLVPT020000002.1:0-378158 GCF_048286795.2 Flavobacterium frigidum | reverse complement strand
TCGACTCAGTTCTAGTGGTTTTTTCAAATCTCTCGATTCTATTACTCTTATTCTTTTGTTTTAAGATTTCTCTTAAAACGGCTGTCAATTCAATATGTCTAGGAACGTATTATTCTTGTTTTTAAACTGAATTTATTTCAGTTTCCAACTCCTGGTTAACACTTGTTAAAGTGTTTCTCGAAGCGGGTGCAAAAGTAGAACTCTTTTTCGTTTCTCGCAAATGTTTTTTGAAGTTTTTTTAAAAACTTTCGTTTCGTTTTTCTTCAACTAAAATAAGGCCTAAACCCTATTCCCACTCACTCAAAATTTCTAAGAACTTACTCCCTTTCGGGGCAGCAAAAGTAAAACTTATTTTCCGCTCTGGCAAATCTTTTTTCGAATTTTATTCCGATTTTTTAAATCCGCTTTTCAGTATTTAAATATGAACTTCTGCCTTGTTGCGGGTGCAAAAGTACCACCTTTATTCACTTCTACAAGCTTTTTATTTACTTTTTTTTGCCTTTTTCTTAACTTATGTTTTAAATCACTGTAAACGTGAATTTTGTAAGTGAAGTTTTTTTCGCTGGTAAGCACACTACAAAGCAGAAGGTGATGAAATGGATAATAAAATGTGCTTTGCACACCTAAATACATGCGTATCTTAACTAGCTGTATTTCTTAAATCTTTCGGAATTCATTCTTTGTTTATGTTTGAAAAGCTCTTCCCTTTGTCTGAATCTCTCAAAATGGCCTGCCTTAACAGTATCCTAACCAAAAAACTACGCTAGATCGATAAAATGCTTTTCCTTACATACTAATCGCTTTTTCATTTTCTACTTTATATAGGGTAACTGATTTTGCGTTGGCGTTAGTTCTTATCCTCTGGATTGGACTGATTATCCTAAATATTCTGGGCTCGCGTTAGGGATAGCAGCGAATAGCCCACAGTTATGTGAAGTGCAACGGAACTTAACGAGGACTTGTAGCGTATAGCCCGACTCCTTATATATACAAAGGCGATTATCCTTTTCGATAATCGCCTTTGTATATATAAGGAGGAACGCCAAAAAAAACTAATCGAAACGTATCGCACTTACAGGCGATATCTTTGTTATTATATAGGAAGGGATTATGCATTTGTTTAGTGCGATTATTGACTTTGTAACTATTCAAGTCATTGTTATTAAAATTAGAAATTCTCCATTTGCTTATTTAAAGACAATATCGTAATATTGCAATATAAATATATACAGATGGGAATTACAAAAACAGAATGCTTTACAGAAGAGCAAAACCAATTGGCAACTTTAGCTAAGGCTTTAGGTCATCCTGCTCGAATTGCCATTATTCAACATCTCATCAAAGTGAACAGTTGTGTATGCGGAGATATTGTAAATGAACTACCACTTGCCCAACCAACCATTTCCCAACATTTGAAGGAGTTAAAGAATGCTGGTCTCATTAAAGGCAATTTTGAAGGTAATGCGATTTGTTATTGTCTTAATGAAGACGGATTTGAAACCCTAAAATCTTTTTTTGAACACATTGATCTGTATTTAGAGAATAAAAAAAATAAATGTTGCTAATTTTTAAATCATAAAAATCATGAGAATATCAGAAATTAAAGAACAATTGACCAATTTAGAAAATGTCACTTTTATGTTACCAAACGGAAGTTTTGTTCCAGAACATTTTCACGTAACTGAAGTGGGATTGGTTACTAAAAACTTTATTGATTGTGGTGGTCAAGTAAGGAATGAAACTGTGGTAAACTTTCAATTGTGGAATGCTAATGATTTTGAACACCGTTTGAAACCAAAAAAACTTCTAGATATCATAGCACTTTCAGAAAAAATATTAGGAATAGCCGATTTCGAAATTGAGGTAGAATACCAAGCTGAAACAATTGGTAAGTACGACTTGGGTTTCGAGGGAACAACATTTATCTTGATGAATAAACAAACTGCTTGCTTAGCTCAGGACCAATGTGGCATTCCAACAGAAAAGGAGAAAGTGAAATTATCCGAAATTTCCAGCCAAACTAATAGTTGCGTTCCTGGTGGTGGATGTTGTTAATTTTAAAACTGTATTATGAAACAGACCAAAAGCATTCTATTTCCAGAAATAGAAAAAATAATTCAGAGCTTACAATTTGAAACCATAACAGGGGAACGAAAGAGTATTTTGCAACCATTAGTTGATTTCATTCAAAACAAAGTTTACAATCAAGAAGATATTAGGCTCAACTTAATTTGCACTCATAATTCTCGAAGAAGTCATCTATCACAAGTTTGGGCGCAAACGGCAGCGGCATATTACAACATAAAAAATGTATTTTGCTATTCTGGTGGTACCGAAGCAACTGCTTTATATCCTATGGCAGCACAAACATTGGAGCAATCTGGCTTTAAAATTAGTGTCATTGCAGCAGGAAACAATCCTATTTATTCGATTAAATATGCAGAGAATACACATCCTGTTATCGGATTTTCTAAAAAATACGACGACGAATTTAATCCGAAAAGTGAATTTGCGGCGATTATGACGTGTTCTCAAGCGGATGGCGGCTGTCCTTTTATTGCTGGCGCTGACAAGCGTATTCCAATTACATATGAAGATCCGAAAGCATTTGACAACACACCTCAACAAGCTGCGAAATATCAAGAACGCAGTTTACAAATTGCAACCGAAATGTTATATGTATTCTCCCAAATAAAATCAGAATAATGGCTTCTAAAAAAAGATTGAATTTTCTTGACAGTTACCTAACGCTTTGGATATTTTTGGCAATGGCTATGGGTGTTTCCATTGGTTACTTTATTCCATCCAGCAGTGCTTTCATCAACTCCTTTTCTAGCGGAACCACAAATGTTCCCCTTGCAATTGGATTAATATTGATGATGTACCCGCCTTTGACTAAAATTGATTTTTCGAAAATACCCTTAATGTTTGAAAAGCCTAAATTACTCACCGCTTCCTTTTTTATTACTTGGATTATTGGTCCATTCTTAATGTTTTCACTGGCGACATTCTTTTTGAAAGATTATCCAGAATACATGACCGGTTTAATCATAATTGGTATCGCGCCTTGTATTGCAATGGTTATTGTCTGGAATGAACTGGCAGAGGGAAATAGGGAATTAACGGCGGGATTAATCGGAATTAATAGTTTGCTTCAGGTATTTTTTTTTAGTTTGTATGCTTATTTTTATTTGGAAATCATGCTGCCATTATTTGGAATAAAAGGATTAGAATTGAATATAACCGTTGTTCAAATCGCAACAACAGTTGGTATTTATTTAGGAATTCCATTTGCATTAGCGGTAATTAGCCGTTATGCTATCAAAAAATTCATTGGTGACAAATGGTTCAATCAAAAATTTATTCCTTTTGTTTCTCCTATTACTTTGATAGCTCTGCTTTTTACGATCGTAGTCATGTTTAGTTTAAAGGGCGAAATGATTGTAGACTTGCCATTGGATGTGATTCGAATCGCTATTCCGTTAGTAATTTTCTTCACTATTATGTTTTTTCTAATGTTTTTTATTTCCAAAAAAATCGGTGCCAATTATCGGGATGCCGTTGCGCTTTCCTTCACCGCATCAGGTAATAATTTTGAATTGGCAATTGCCGTTTCAATAGGAGTTTTCGGAATCAATAGCGGACAAGCATTTGCAGGCGTTATAGGGCCATTAGTTGAAGTTCCAGCTTTGATTATTTTAGTGAATGTTTCTTTTTGGCTAAGGAAAAATTACTATAGTAAATAGTACCTACACTAAAAAATTAGTTGATCAGTAAGAATTAGTGAGTATTGTGCCAGTCTGAAAAATCGATCTGTCTCAAATATTTAAATAAATCCCGCACTTTAATTTTTACAAAATATTTAGGTTAAAATAATTTTATAAAAAATCCCGAAATCTACATTTTTGATTTCGGGATCTTTGTTTTTTATTGAAATATTAATTATTCTAAAGGTAGCAACAGCGTTGATGTAATAGCTTCTAATACTTCAAAAGCAGTTTCTGCCATCTTATTTCCTTTGGTATCCAACAAAGGATTTACCTCCACGAATTCGATACAAACCACTTTTTTGGTTTCAATAATCTGATTGATAATCGCTATAATTTCATACTGATCAAAGCCTTTAGGCACTGGCGTACCGGTTCCGTATGAAATCATATCACAATCCATAGAATCCACATCAAAAGAAATATACAATACTTCGCAATGCGCTACTTTTGATAAAGCTTCAGCTACGCAGGTTTCTAAACCTCTATATCGCACTTCACCAACCTTGTAGTTTTTAATATTTAATTTTTCAATTTGCTTATCCTCTTCTTCTTCGGTGTCACGAACACCAAAATAAATTAGATTTTCAGCTAAAACTTTAGGTCCATTGTAGCCTAAATTTTTCATTTGCTCCCAATGAACTTGCGTTTCGGCTGGTACCTCATTATTCTGACAACTTAAATTATCATCAGCAAGAGCAGCAGATAATGGCATTCCGTGAATATTTCCCGATGGTGATGTATATGGCGAATGCAAATCAGCGTGTGCATCGATCCAAAAAACGCCTATGTTTTGCTCTGGGTACGCCGCTTTAATACCGCTCAAAGTACCTAATGCTGAGGAATGATCTCCTGATAATACAATAGGAAAATACTTGCCTTCAAGATTTTTCTTTACTGCATAGCACACTCGAGTGCACTGCTCTACAACGTGCTCAATCCTTTTTGCTGATGAACTACGGTTTTTATCGTAAATAGATTCGTTATGTGTTTTGACATCTTCAAACTCAAATTGATTGAAAAAGTCACTGTTTTTATTAATTGCAGCTATTTCAATAGCATCAATCCCTAAGTCTGATCCCCGAGTACCAGCACCAATGTCCGACCTATTCTTTATTAATTTTATCGTTTTTCTCATGGTTTTATATCTTATCTAAAATCGTTTAAAGCTCTTTCGATGATAGCCAAACATTCCTGAATTTGTGATTCGGTAATAACCAATGGCGGTGCAAATCGAATTTTGTTACCGTGCGTTGGCTTTGCCAATAACCCATAATCTCTAAATTTCATACAAATATTCCAAGCCATATCAGACTCTTCATCGCAATTCACTACGATTGCATTCAAAAGTCCTTTCCCTCTGACTAAAGTAATTATTGGATTTCTAGCGGCTATTTCATTCAATCCCGCTCGTAGAATTTCTCCTAAATGTGCTGCGTTTTGTGCTAAATTCTCTTCATTCACTACATCAAGTGCAGCAATAGCTACAGCTGCTGCAATTGGATTTCCTCCAAAAGTAGAACCATGCTGTCCAGGTTGAATCACGTTCATGATGTGATTGTTTGCTAAAACTGCTGAAACAGGATAAACTCCACCAGAAATCGCTTTCCCTAGAATTAAAATATCTGGTTTCACTTCTGGCGTATTTTCGCATCCCTTTTTACAATTACAATTGCCACAAGTAGCTAATAATCGTCCAGTACGCGCAATTCCTGTTTGCACTTCATCTGCTATAAATAGTACATTGTGCGCTTCGCAAAGTGCTTTGGCTTTGGCCAAATAACCTTCACTTGGAACATAAACTCCCGCCTCTCCTTGAATAGGTTCAACTAAAAATCCAGCAATATTAGTTGTTGATTTTAATGCTGTCTCTAAAGCATCTGCATCATCATAAGGAATTTTAATAAAACCAGCTGTAAATGGTCCAAAGCTTTTTCGTGCATTTTCATCATTTGAGAACGAAACGATAGTAGTAGTTCTTCCGTGGAAATTGTTTTCACAAACAATTATTTGAGCTTGGTTCTCGGGAATTCCTTTAACTTCATACGCCCATTTTCTACATAATTTTAAAGCAGTTTCAACTGCTTCTGCACCAGTATTCATTGGTAAAACTTTATCAAACCCAAAATACTTTGTTATATATTCTTCAAAAGGGCCTAACTGATCGTTGTAAAAAGCACGTGATGTTAAGGTAAGTGTTTGTGCTTGTTTGATCATGGCACTTACAATCTTCGGGTGGCAATGCCCTTGATTGACAGCAGAATAAGCAGAAAGGAAATCATAATATTTTTTTCCGTCTACATCCCAAACATGAACGCCTTCGCCTCTTTCTAAAACGACTGGTAAAGGATGATAATTATGTGCTCCATGTTGACTCTCTTTAGCAATCAGCGCTTCAGATTTTAATGAAAGGTTTTGTTCTGTATGTGTCATGATTTTTATATTTAAAAGCTTTAGAATACAAAATTAGATTTTTTTTTTAATTTTACAATAAAAATAATTTTTTTGACTTTATAAACAGGCTTAATTAAAAATATTTAATTAATTTAGACTAAAATTAAGTCATTTCTAATTTTTAAGTCTAATTAAAACTCGTTCAAAAACAAGAGAATTACACTTTAAAAAAACACAAATATCATTTATAATTGCACCCTCATGAACATAATAGACGAATTCGATATCAATATTATTAAAGAACTAGAAAAAGATGGAAGAATGGCATATTCAGCAATAGCTACGAACCTTAAAATTTCGAATACCATGGTGCATCAACGCATCAACAGACTTATTGAACAAGGAATTCTTACTGGAATAAAACCTATTATTAATGAAAAAAAAGTTGGTTATGATTGGGGATCTTTTACAGGAATTACCTTAAATAAAGACCAAGACTCGGATCGCATTATTGAGGAACTTAAAAAAATTACTGAGATAACAGAGTGCTACTACATCACTGGATCATTTACACTTTACATAAAAATCATTGCTAAAGATCATGAACACATGCGAAAAGTGCTTTATGAAAAAATTGATACTATTCCCGGTATTGCCAAAACTGATTCGATTATTGAATTGGGGTGTGCCTTTAAAAGAAATGTGAGTCTTTAACATAATTTACTACCTAATGAAACATCTTAAAAGTTATTTAATATTAATCGTTTTCAGTATTAGTTTCTCCCTATTTGCTCAAAAAATTACTACTGCTGAAATAGTAAGGCTACAAAAACTTGCCCAACAAGTAACCATAACAAGAGACAATTGGGGAATTGCACATGTAGATGGCAAAACGGATGCAGATGCCGTTTTTGGGATGTTGTATGCGCAATGTGAAGATGATTTTAAACGAGTAGAACTCAATTATATTGAAAAATTAGGCCGTCTTGCTGAAATCAAAGGGCAATCTGTTTTGTACAATGATTTAGAAATTAAACTCCTGATAGATATCGAAGACGCCAAAGCTGATTATAAAAAAGCAGCCCCGTGGTTAAAAAAATTATTAAACAGTTACGCAGACGGCATCAATTATTACTTGTATAAACACCCCGAAGTTAAGCCCGCTTTATTAACTCATTTTGAACCTTGGTTTCCTTTGCTTTGGACTGATGGAAGTATTGGAGCCATAAGCACTGCGGATCTTTCTACCGGTGAACTCAAAGCATTTTACTCTGGAAATACGGAGAAGGTAGCTTACATAGAACGGGAGAAAGACGTACAAACTGGCTCTAACGGATTTGCTATTGCTCCATCAAAAACAGCTTCGGGGAATGCCATGTTATACATTAATCCGCATACTACGTTTTATTTTAGACCTGAAATTCAAGTAAGTAGTAACGAAGGTTTGAATGCTTACGGAGCCGTTACTTGGGGGCAGTTTTTTATCTACCAAGGTTTTAATGAAAATTGTGGCTGGATGCACACTTCTTCTAATGTAGATGTTGCCGATATGTATGCAGAGAAAATTGTGACTAAAAACAACAAATTATTTTATGAATACGAAAAGAACCTGCTTCCCATCATCGAGAAAAAAATAACCATTAAGTATATTGAAAACGGAAAACTGATACCCAAAACCTTTACCACTTATTACACCAATCATGGTCCTATAATGGCTAAAAGAGACGGAAAATGGATCGCTTTAAAATCTAACAATCGCTCGATGAAAAGCCTAGAACAAAGTTGGACACGTACCAAATCGAAAAGTTTTGATGATTATAAAAAGGCAATGGATCTAAAGGCCAACACCTCAAACAATACTGTTTACGCGGACAAAGAAGGAAATATTGCATACTGGCACGGAAATTTTGTTCCAAAGAGAGATAAAAAATTGAATTGGTCTAAAGTAATGGATGGCACAACCGCCACTACACAGTGGAAGGGTTTGCACGACGTTTTAGAAACGGTTCATTCCTATAATCCTGAAAACGGCTGGTTACAAAATTGCAACTCAACACCGTATTCTGTAGCTGGTGTCAATAGTCCAAAAGAAGAAAACTACCCGCCATATATGGCTCCTGATGGCGAAAGTTTTAGAGGACTCAATGCTATACGCCTACTAAGTAAAGGCGATAACTACACACTCGACAAATTAATAGCTGATGGTTATGATACCAAATTAACCGCGTTTGAATATTTAATTCCAGCTTTGATAACTAATTTCGAAGAAAATATCAAACCTGACAATTCATTATATGCTGAAATGATAGCACCAATAACTGTATTGAAAAATTGGGATTATTATGCCCGAGAAAATTCGATAGCGACAACACTTGCTGTGGAATGGGCATATCAACTGGATCCCATTATTCAGAAAGTGTACACGAACCAAGGCGAACAAGATCAGGTTGAAAACACGATACAATTTGCTAAAACTGCAACATCAGATCAATTAATTCCTCAGTTGCAACGCGTGATTTCTGAATTGAGACTTAAATTTGGTACTTGGGAAATTCAATGGGGAATAATAAATCGTTTTCAAAGACCGAATGGAGACATCAACCTACAATATAATGATGCTGCAGAAAGTTTACCCGTGGCATTTGGACCAGCGATATGGGGAAGTTTACCAGCTTATAAAAGCAACTATCAAAACGGAAGTAAAAAACGCTATGGTAGCAATGGTAATAGCTTTGTTTGCGCAGTTGAATTTGGGCCAAAAGTAAAAGCCAAATCACTACTAGCAGGAGGAAACAGTGGCAATTCACAATCGAAACATTTTTATGATCAAGCCGAAATGTACCAAAAAGGTCAATTCAAAGACGTTTTATTTTACAAAGAGGACATACTGAAGCATGCTGAAAAAATCTACCATCCCGGAGAATAAAACATTAAATTCCCAGCATAAGAATTAAATATACAGCTATAAACTAAAAAAATCATATTATTTCTCTTGTGAAATAATTAGTGAGACATTTGTAAAATTAAAACAAACAAATATGAAAAATATAATTTTTACATTTCTAGGAATAGCACTCTTCTCTACTAGTGTCAATGCACAGTTAAAACCAGTTCAATACACTGATGGCTCTCAAAAATTAAATGGATTGGCAATTGCTCCCAAAAAAGCAAGTAAAACCAATGCAGGAATTCTAATCCTTCCAGCTTGGAAAGGAATCGACACCCACGCCAAACAATCAGCTGAAAAGCTTTCAAAAATGGGATATTATGCATTTGTAGCTGATATATATGGTGAAGGAAACTATCCAAAAAATACACAAGAAGCAGGAAAACAAGCTGGATATTACAAAAATAATGTTGGCGATTACCAAAGACGCATTCAGTTGGCATTGGACCAATTGGTAAAATCAGGAGCAAATCCAGATAATATTGTAATAATAGGGTACTGTTTTGGTGGTACAGGCGTTCTGGAAGCAGCTAGAGCCGGTATGCAAGTTCAAGGCGTAGTATCCTTTCATGGTGGTTTAGGACGCGATGCCGCCAGAGTAAACAATGCAATAAAAGCGCGAGTTCTAGTACTTCATGGTGCAGATGATTTATATGTTCCTGCAGCTGAAGTAACAGCATTTCAGCAAGAAATGAGAGATACGAAAGCAGATTGGGAAATGATTTATTACGCTGACTCGGTTCACGCTTTTACAGACCCCGAAGCTGGAAATGACAACTCAAAAGGAGCTGCTTATAATGCAAAAGCAGACAAGCGTTCTTGGGAGCGTATGAATTCTTTTTTGAAAGATGTGTTGAAATAATATATCAAAAATATTTTTATTAAACAGTATAAGTTCCGTTTTTTTGTTAGTTTTATACCTTAAAATTCAACAAAAATTTAGAATTTATACTGTTTTTTTATGTCTAAAAGTAAAATGAGAAACGACAAAACATGTCTCAATTGCAGGTATGTGGTCGAAAATAGATTCTGTCCTAATTGTGGACAAGAAAATACTGATACCCGAAAAACGTTTCATCACCTTTTTATTCATTTTTTTGAAGATCTTACTCATTACGAAAATGCTTTTTGGAGAACCATAAAAAATTTATTATTCAAACCAGCTGCTTTAACCAAAGAATATCTCTCAGGTAAAAGATTGTCTTATTTAGCTCCGGTTCGGCTTTATATTTTTATTAGTTTTATCACTTTTCTATTGATTGCTATTTTCCCTGGTGAAATCAATTCTTCAGAAAAAACTATCGAAAAGAAATCCACCATTACCACCAAAAACAAATCGTTTCAAAATACCATAACCAAAAATGATTCGATTAAAAAGAACCAAACTGATTCAAAAGAAGACAAAGATTCCATTAAAAACAATAGTGCGGTTGTTGACGAGGAATATTTTAGCTATAAATCAGTTCGAGAATTAGATTCGATACAAAAACACGCACCTGAGTCGGAAAAATTATCCGATTTTAGTTTTTGGGCCAACAGGAAAGTCCAAATTGTATTAGACAACAACCCAAAAGGAGACCTATTTAAAAAATTCACAGAATCATTCATCCATAATTTTTCAAAAGTCCTTTTTGTATTCATGCCTATTTTTGCTTTTTCCCTCTGGCTATTCCACAATAAGAAACGCTGGTATTACTTTGATCATGGAATTTTCACCTTACATTACTTTTCCTTTTTGTTATTACTCTTTTTGTTGCTGTTCCTGATAAACAAAGGATTGACGCCATTTTCAGAATCGAGTCTCGTTTCTTTCATACAGATACTAATTAATTTTATTGGTATTGGATGGATGTTTTATTATTTCTATCCGGCGCACCGCCGTTTTTATGGGGAAACTCGCTTTATCTCCTTTATAAAATGTAGCCTGCTATTTTTTATCAATTTCATACTAGTCTCTATTATATTATCACTTTTTGCTCTTTATACATTTATCAATTTACATTAAAAAATCATGAAAAAATTTTCTTTACTAGGTTTACTTATCGTTTTAACGAGTAGCTGTACCTCTCAAAAAATCAGTACCGCCGTTACTGAACCTACAAAATACATGAATACCATTACCGCAGATGAATTAAAAACTCACTTGTATATTGTAGCTGCAGACGAGATGGAAGGTCGCGAGACCGGTTCAGCAGGACAAAAAAAAGCAGGTGTTTACCTTATTGATCAATACAAGAAAAACGGCATTCCCTATCCTACTATTGCCGCTGACTATTATCAAAAAATTCCAGCTGCATTCCTAAATGCCAAGTACAATGAGAACCTACCCGATTCTGAAAATATCTGGGCCTTTATCGAAGGTTCCGAAAAACCAAATGAAGTATTGGTAATTTCTGCACACTACGATCACGTGGGAGCACGTAATGGAGAAATTTATAATGGTGCAGATGATGATGGTTCTGGAACAGTGGCATTATTAGAAATTGCACAAGCATTCCAAATGGCGAAAAAAGCAGGAAATGGTCCTAAAAGATCTATCCTTTTTCTTCATGTTACTGGCGAAGAACACGGCTTGCATGGTTCTCGTTATTACTCTGAAAATCCATTGTTTCCTATTGCAAACACTATTACTGATATTAATATTGATATGATAGGCCGCCGTGATGAAGCACATGCTGGAAGTAACAACTACGTTTATGTAATTGGCGCAGATCGTCTTTCAACTGATTTAGATGCTATTTGTACCACTGCAAACGCCACTTACACTAAACTAGATTTAGATTACAGGTTCAATGATCCTAAAGATCCAAACCATTTCTATGAGCGTTCTGATCATTATAACTTTGCTAAATTAGGAATACCATCTGTTTTTCTTTTTAATGGCGTTCATGCTGATTATCATAAACCTACGGACAGTCCAGACAAAATAGAGTATGATGCTTTGGCTAAAAGAACACAATTTGCATTTGTAACTGCTTGGGAACTGGCCAATCGAGAAAACAGACCTGTAGTAGATAAAAAATAATACATACAAAAGCATTTCCTAACTTTCAATAGAGATGTATTTAAGCTAAGAAGTCTCAAATTCTCCCAATAAAATCGAGAGAATTTGAGACTTCTTTTTGAAAAACTATTGCGAGCATATAATAATAGTTTCAAAATATAATGTACCACGATTAAATCCACAAAAAAAACCCCAATACGGGGCTTCTCATATTTTATTCTTCTACTTCGTCTGTACCATTCGATTTTGAATAGCCTCGCCATTTCTCGATACAATCCTGTAAATCCTGCGGAAGTTCTGTGTCAAAACGCATCAGTTCACCAGTTGTAGGATGAACAAAACCTAAAGTTTTAGCATGTAAAGCTTGTCTTGGTAGCGCTTTAAAACAATTGTCTATAAACTGTTTGTATTTGGTAAACGTAGTTCCTTTCAAAATCAAATGACCACCATAGCGCTCATCGTTAAATAATGGATGTCCTATGTGTTTTAAGTGTGCACGAATCTGGTGTGTTCTACCGGTTTCTAGTTGGCACGAAATCAACGTTACATACCCAAAACGCTCTAAAACTTTATAATGCGTTATTGCTGGTTTACCTATTTCAGGGTCAGCAAAAACCGCCATTTGCATGCGATCTTTCAAGTGTCTTGCTAAGTTGCCTTCAATAGTTCCTTTATCCTCAATTACATTTCCCCAAACCAAAGCTACATATTCTCTTTCCGAAGTTTTGGCTTCAAATTGCTTAGCTAGATGTGTCATCGCTGCTTCGGTTTTAGCGATCACTAATAAACCCGAAGTATCCTTATCAATTCTGTGAACTAACCCAGGACGTTCGCTGCTGTTCATTGGCAAATTATCAAAATGATAGGCCAATGCATGTACCAAGGTTCCAGTATAATTCCCGTGACCAGGATGAACCACCATTCCTGGCAATTTGTTAATCAATAAAAGGGTATCATCTTCGTACACAATATCAAGCGGAATATTCTCCGGAATAATATGGTTTTCATATGGAGGATGGGTAAGCATTACGCGAACCACATCATTGGCTTTTACCTTGTAATTTGATTTTACCGTAGCATCGTTTACAAAAATATTTCCTTCGGTTGCTGCAGTTTGTATTTTATTGCGAGTCGCATTTTGTATCAGGCTCATCAAGTATTTATCAATTCGCAAGGATGCTTGGCCTTTGGGAACTTCAAATCTAAAATGTTCAAATAACTCGTCTTCTAAATCTATTATATCTATATTATTGTTCATCAACTGGTGTTTCTTCTATTGGTGCAGCTAGAGTATCTGCCGCACTTTCTTCTTCTTCATAACTCATTTTTCCATCTCCTAAAACCAAATCAATTTTAGATGATTTCAAAACACGGTCTCCTACTTTTAGGTTCCTTCCTTTAAAACGCATTTCCAATACCATGTCTTTACCCAGATTTGGAACATACGTAATAGTACCCTCCTCAAGTCCTAATGCTTTCAGTGTAGGAACTGCTTCACGATACGTTTTTTCGATTAAATCAGGAATTCGTACAGATGAAAAACCTGACGTATTTATTTTAATGTATATTTTTCGACCCACTTTAACCATAGTCCCTGGTGACGGATCTTGTTCCACAACACTATACTGCGGAAAATCGCTTCTATAATCCACACTATCCAAAAGGACATAATCTAAATCCATTTCATCTAGCTTTTCCTCCACTTGCTCTTCAGTCAATTTACTTAAGTTTGGAACCGCAATTTCGTGACCATGATCCGTTGTAAACGTCAGCCAATGCATAAACAAATACCCCAAAGCCGCAATGATGGCTATTGCAATTAACATTTGTATAAGAAAAACACGACTAGTTAGGTACTTACGTAAACTCATAAATTTATTTTTATATGTGGCAAAGATAAAGCTATTTCGTTTCAAAAAAAATGATAATTTTGTTTAATCGTTTTTAGGATTAGTACTGATGATTTTCAGGAGCTATTTCCCGCTATTCGCTTATATCTTTGCTTTTTTAAAGAAAAAAAACAAAGGATATCGCTGCTATCGGGGCTAAAAACAAATCGTTTTCACAACAATTATCCTATAAAAATGAAAAATATAGCCATCATCATGGGCGGATATTCCAGCGAGTATAAAATCTCACTTATCAGCGGAAACGTCGTCTATCAATTTCTGGACAAAACAAAATACAACGGATTCCGAATTCATATTTTTAAAGAAAAATGGGTCTATGTTGATGCTAATGACGCTGAATTCCCTATCGATAAAAATGATTTTTCTGTAACCGTTAATGGAAACAAAATCACTTTCGACTGTGTTTTCAATGCCATTCACGGAACACCAGGAGAAGACGGATTGATGCAAGCGTATTTCGAATTATTGCATATTCCGCAAACATCCTGCGATTATTACCAAGCCGCATTAACGTTCAACAAACGTGATTTATTATCTGTTTTAAAACCATACGGAATAAAAACCGCAACATCTTATTACTTAAACAAAGGCGACGCCATCAATACAGACGAAATTGTCGCTAAAGTTGGTTTGCCTTGTTTTGTAAAACCCAATAAAGCCGGTTCTAGTTTCGGAATTTCAAAAGTAAAAACTGTTGCCGAATTGCCAATCGCGATAGAAGTCGCTTACAAAGAAGACAATGAAATCATTATAGAAAGTTTCCTTGACGGCACCGAAGTTTCTGTGGGAGTGATCAATTATAAAGGAACTGTAACTGTACTTCCAATAACTGAAATTGTTTCTGATAATGATTTCTTCGATTATGAGGCCAAATATTTGGGTAAATCTCAGGAAATCACACCGGCAAGAATCTCAGACGAAATGACCCAAAAAGTGAGCGAAATAGCCAAACGCGCTTACGAAGTACTCAAAATGAAAGGCTTCTCTAGAAGCGAATTTATATTGGTAAACGGAGAACCACACATGCTGGAAATGAACACCATTCCAGGACTAACAACAGAAAGTTTGATTCCGCAACAAGCCAAAGCCGCCGGAATTTCACTGGAGGATTTGTTTACTAATGCGATAGAATTGGCTTTGCCCGAATAACTGATTATTTCGTTAACTTTGTATAAAACAAAATTCTCATGATCGATTACAAACAATATATCGCAATAAATTCAGAAATTCGTTTTGGTAAACCAACAATAATTGGAACCAGAATTACAGTTTTTGATGTTTTAAATTGGCTGGCAAACGGAATGACAACGAATGAAATCATCGAAGACTTTCCGGAACTTGATGAAAATCAAATCAAAGCTTGTCTTGCTTACGCAGCCGATAGAGAACACAAAATTCAAATCGCATCGTGAGTTTATTGTTTGACCAAAACATTTCTTTTAGAATTATCTCTAAAATTGAAGCAAATTTCCCTGAAGCAAAACAAGTCAGACAACTCGGAATTGAAAATTATTCCGATATTGAAATATGGAAGTATGCCAAAGAAAACAAATTTACTATCGTAACTTTTGATGCCGATTTTTTTGATTTATCCAATTTTAAAGGTTTTCCACCAAAAATAATTTGGTTGCGTTTTAGAAATACCAAAACTGATTTTCTGGCAGATCTATTAAACTCAAAAAATCTACTGATCAAAGATTTTATAAATGCAGATGAATATTCGCAAATAGCCTGTTTGGAGGTTACCAATTAAATTTTAGTTATGACAGAAATCTTTGAATGGAACCGATTATTATACAATGACTTACCAGAATCCTTTCTTTTAGAAGTCATTTTCCGTTCTACCATAATGTTTACCGTTTTATTGCTGACATTAAAAGTAGCTGGAAAACGTGGCGTGAAGCAATTGTCTGTTTTTGAAACAGTTATCATTATTGCTTTAGGATCTGCAGCCGGAGATCCCATGTTTTATGAAGAAGTTGGTATCATCCCTCCGATAACCGTATTTCTAGTTATCATACTTTTGTACCGATTAGTCACTTGGCTCACCGGAAAAAGTAAACGATTTGAAGAGTTTATAGAAGGGAAAACCGAATGTATTATCAATGAAGGAAAATTTTCAATTGCAACTTTCAAAAAGGAAAGTCTCGCACAAGATGAATTCTTTTCGGAACTCCGTATGAAATCAATAGAGCATTTAGGACAAGTAAAAAATGCCTTTATGGAAACTAGCGGCGAGGTCAGTGTTTTCTATTATGAAGATCATGAAGTGCAACCAGGCTTGCCAATTTTACCTTTTTTATTTAAACTAAAAAGTAAGACAATCCCAACAGACGGGATTTATTCCTGTACCTTTTGTGGCAATACAGAAAGTCACAAACCAGGAAATGCCCTATGCAACGTTTGTGCAAAATCTGAATGGGTCGAATCAATTAAAACACTTCGAAAAACCTAGTTCAATCTAACGAAAGTCAATGCGATTTAATTACCATATAAAATGAGAAAAGCAATATTCCCGGGTTCATTTGACCCAATCACTTTAGGACACGAAGACATCATCAAAAGAAGTATTCCGTTATTTGATGAAATCGTAATTGCTATTGGAATCAATGCCGAAAAAAAATACATGTTTTCGCTGGAGGACAGAAAGCGTTTTATTGAAGAAACCTTCAAAAACGAACCTAAAATTTCGGTAATTACTTACGAAGGATTAACTACTGAATTGTGTAAAAAATTGAAAGCAGACTTTATCTTGCGTGGTCTTCGCAATCCCGCCGACTTCGAATTTGAAAAAGCAATCGCCCATACCAATCGTCGTTTATCAAAAATAGAAACTGTATTTTTATTGACAGCCGCAAAAACCTCGTATATCAGTTCCAGCATCGTGAGAGATGTAATTCGTAACGGAGGAGAATATGAAATGCTGGTTCCCGATGCTGTTCGTGTGAAATAAATTTAAAGAGATTTTGTCAAGTCGAGCGCAGTCGAGACTAAAAATCAGGTCTCGACCGCGCTCGACTTGACAACAATAATACTAACCAAAATAAGAAATAACTTAGCGTAAAAATAAAAGCCATTAAACATGAGTATAGAAAGAGAATTAAGTAAACGCAGCGGATCGAAATGTGAACTTTGTGGTACAACAGAAAACCTAGAAGTATATCAAGTTTTACCAACTAAAAAAGGCGTACTTGATGAAAGTATCATGGCTTGCAATACGTGTATTGACCAAATTGAAAATCCAGATAACATAGATTTAAATCATTGGAGATGTTTGAATGACAGCATGTGGAGCGAACATACAGCGGTACAAGTTGTCGCGTGGAGAATGTTAAGCCGTTTGCGTGGTTTTGGTTGGCCTCAGGAATTATTGGACCAAATGTATTTAGATGAAGATACTTTAGTTTGGGCACAAGCAACTTGTGAAGGTGAAGAAGACGAAACAAAAGTAATTCACCGCGACAGTAATGGCGTGATACTGGCAACTGGTGACTCAGTCGTCTTAATCAAAGATTTAAAAGTAAAAGGTTCCAGCATGGTAGCTAAACAAGGAACTGCAGTCCGTAACATACGTTTAGACCATGAAAACGCCGAATATATTGAAGGAAAAGTAGATGGTCAGACTATCGTTATCATAACAAAATACGTTAAAAAAATATAATTCTTTTTTAGTGAAAAGTGAATGGTAAGAAGTGAATGGTTACTATTTTAGATTTACAATTACCTCCAAAAGAATCATTTTTTAATATAAAAAATCGTTAGCAGTAACACTTTACTACTAACGATTTTTTTATAAACATTATAAAAGGAATCAGTACTTTTTTCACAATTCGCGATTCACCACTCACTTTTCACTTTTCACTTCTCACTTCTCACCACCCACTACTCTTCCTCTTTCTTAATCACTTTTCTAGCGACTTCGATTTTGAATTTCTTGCCTTTCATTTTCTCGTCTTTAATGGCGTGCAGCAAGTCTTTAACTTTATTGAATTTTACGGCAGCAAATGAAATAAAATCTTTCACTTCGATTAATCCTAAATCGCCTTTTTCTAGTTTTCCCTTTTGAGAAAAGAAACCTACAATATCAATTTTATTCAATTTATTTTTCTTTCCGCCACTGATATAAATGGTTTGAAATTCAGGTGGTTTTGGTAATGAAGTGGAGTTTTCCACTTTCAAAACTTCTATGCTATAATCAATGTAGTCCATTTTTTTCTCACTTTCATGAGCAATGATATAGGCAGTTCCTGAAGCTAACATACGTGCTGTACGTCCGTTTCTATGGGTGAATTCGTCTTCTTTAGATGGCAAATGATAATGAATAACATGATTCATTTCTGGAATATCGAGTCCACGGGCAGCCAAATCGGTGGTGATTAAATAACTCACACTTCCGTTTCTGAACTGGATTAGCGCGCGTTCTCTTTCATCCTGAACCATTCCACCATGATAATAGGTGGCGTAAATTCCTTTTTCGTTCAATGTATCACTAATACGTTCTGCAGCATCACGATGGTTGCAAAAAACTATTGCCGACTGTGATTTCAATGAACAAATCAAGTTGAATAAACTTACAATTTTGTCTTTTTCTTTCGAAACGACCATTTTCATCGAAAGATTCGTCTCTGCTACATTTTCTGGAATAAAATCCAAAATAGTTGGGTTCACGACTCTTGTGTATCTTGGAATCTCAATATCAGAAGTTGCCGAAACCAAAACACGTTTGTTTAGCTTAGTTAATTTCCCAATTATAAATGACATTTGCTCATGGAAACCCAGCTGCAAGGATTTGTCAAATTCATCCAAGATTAAAGTTTGGATTTTATCTACTCTGAAAGTTCTTCTGTCGATATGATCTGCAATTCTACCTGGAGTTCCTATTAAAACTGCTGGTGGATTACTTAAATTCTTGATTTCAGTATCTATAGAATGTCCGCCGTAGCACACATTTACTTTATAATCCGTTCCCATTTTTTTCCAAACCTGCTCAATCTGCAATCCTAATTCTCGTGATGGAACCAAAATTAAACATTGAACCGATTGAATTTCGGGTTGTAACATTTCTAAAATAGGCAACAAAAAAGCTAAGGTTTTACCAGAACCTGTTGGCGAAAGTAATAAAACATTATTGTCGTTCAGGATTGTATCTTGAGCGACTTCCTGCATTTCGTTCAGACTTTCGATGCCTAAATTTAAAAGTATATTGTTGGAATGGTGATTCTTATTCATTTTTTCAATTTGGTGCAAAGGTAATTTTTAATTGCGAGTTATGAATTTTGAATTATAAATTTTCATTATTTTAAATTGGACGTTTCCTTTTCTCATGATCATTTCTATACGTATCGAAAAAAAGCTACATTTGATATTCCATTAAAAAAACCGAAATATGAGATTTTGCACATTCCTTTTTATACTATTCTCCATCTGTTCATTTGCACAAAAAACGAATAAATACGATACTTTTTTCGAAAAAGGGAATGGAAATCAATCGGCTTCCTACCAAGAAACAATTGCTTACTACAAACTTTTGGCAGATGATTTCCCAACTGTAGAAATGAAAAAAATGGGATTGACCGATAGTGTCGAACCATTGCACATGGTGGTTTTTAATCCTGAAAAGCAATTTGATTTTGGAACCATCCAAAAAAATAAAGCCGTAATTCTGCTCAATAACGGCATACACGCAGGAGAACCAGACGGGATTGACGCCAGTATGCAGCTGTTTAGAGATTTAGCTTTGGGGAAAATCAAAGCGCCAAAAAACACTATTATCGTTTGTATTCCAGTCTATAATATTGGTGGTGCATTAAACAGAAATTCTACTTCAAGAGCCAATCAAGATGGACCAGAAGTGTATGGTTTTCGTGGCAACGCCAGAAACTATGATTTGAACCGAGATTTTATTAAATCAGATACCAGAAACACCAAGAGTTTTGTTGAAATATTCCATACCATAAATGCCGATGTTTTTATTGACAATCATGTTAGTAATGGCTCCGATTACCAATACAAACTCACCTATATTATGACGCAGCATAACAAATTAGGAACCGTTTTAGGTGATTTTTTAAATTCAGAAATGATGCCAGCATTAGTTCAAGATCTACAAAAAAAGAACATCGAAACTACTCCTTATGTTAATGCTTTTAATGATACACCTGATAAAGGTTTTGGTCAATTTTTTGAAAGTCCACGATTTGCAACCGGATATACTTCGCTATTCAACGCGATTGGATTTGTAGTGGAGACACACATGCTAAAAAAATATGCAGATCGTGTAAAAGTAACTTACGAATATATGCGTTCCGCAATTGATTTCACTGATGCTAATTATCAAAAAATAAAACAACTCCGTTTAAAGAATGAAGAGCAATACAAACCCCAAAAATCATATACTATAAAATGGGAAATTGACACTTCCAAAACGCTGCCATTCTCCTTTTTAGGATACGAAGCAGGGTACAAAAAAAGTGATGTTACCACTGGAAATCGCTTATATTATGACCGCACAAAACCCTATAAAAAAGACATTCCGTACAGCAAAGAATTCAAATCTGTAAAAGAAATTATCATTCCAAAAGCGTATCTTATTCCTAAGGGATTCTGGCCTGTCATTGATTTATTAAAAAGCAATACTATTTCATGTAGCCAACTAAAAAATGACACCATCATTGAAGTAGAAAGCTACAAAATAGCAGATTACAAAACTGCAAATTCCGCATACGAAGGACATTATTTGCACAGAAATACCGCAGTAACTTCTAGTATAGAAAAGGTGGCTTTCGCCAAAGGAGATTACATGATTCTTACACAACAAAAAGGAATTAAATACCTACTTGAAACATTGGAACCAGAAGCAATGGATTCTTTTTTCAATTGGAATTTTTTCGATACTATGTTACAGCAAAAAGAAGGCTATTCCGATTATGTTTTTGAAGATTCAGCAACTACAATTTTAAAAGAAAATCCAAAACTAAAAACCGAATTTGAGCAAAAAAAACAGGATGACTCCAAATTAATGGGCAATCCAGAAGCGCAACTGGACTGGATTTACAAACATTCAATCTATTATGAAAAGGCACATTTGCAATACCCAGTATATCGTATTGTGAAATAATAACTTGAGTTTTTCAGTTCTAATTATCGAAGATAAAAAGGCTTAATTTTGAATGTTTAGAAAAAAATAAATTTTACTAATTTACACTAATTATTTCGTGGCAGTTAGTGAAATTTATCTGTACACTATACTAATTGATGGTGTTAAAAACATTTTAAACTTTATATTCTTCTTCAAACAATAATTTGATATTTTCGTAGGAATTTTTTAAAGCCTCTTTTATTTGCTCTGGATTCATCCAAGCAACCTTTTCGATTCCTTCTTCCAACTGACCTTGTGGTATTCCTTCAAAATCAGATTGCATTTCGAACCAATGGGTAATTTTCAATTTATATTTGCCATTACGTCTAAAAACATGATAGGTTTTTTGAAGTTTATGAGATATTGACAACCTATTTACACCTGTCTCCTCCTCTACCTCACGCATGGCAGTGGCTTCAATTTCTTCTCCTTTTTCAATTCCGCCTTTTGGCAAATCCCATTTTCCGTTTCTAAAAATAAATAAAACCTCACCTTTTTTATTATAAACCAATCCACCGCCAGCTTTGGTAACAGGGATTTTTGCTTTTAAAGTCTTCAATATCAAGCTCTCGTCAGGATGATACAAATAGGCTTTATTAATTTTATTTTGAAATATTTTTACAATAAGTTGCTCAATATCAATACTCTCTAACAAGAATAATTGGAAATCCGTCTCCTTAGAGATGTGATTTGTCAAAAAAAGTGGTTTGTCGTTAACAAAAACTTTATACATTTGTATTATGATTTTTAATAAAGATACAGCCGAAAAAACAGCCGAATTTCTATTGCAAATAAATGCAATTAAATTGAATCCAAGAAATCCTTTTTCATGGGCTTCCGGTTGGAAATCACCTATTTATTGTGACAACCGATTAATCCTCTCATTTCCAGCAGTAAGAAATTATGTTCGGGATGAATTTTCGAAAAATATTGAAAAACAATTTGGTAAACCAGATGTAATTGCCGGCGTTGCTACAGGAGCAATAGGAATTGGCATGCTAGTAGCTGAAAGTATGGGCTTACCATTTGTATATGTTCGTCCAGAGCCCAAAAAACATGGCAGACAAAATCAAGTGGAGGGTTTTTTACAAAAAGGACAAAATGTAGTTGTAGTCGAAGATTTAATTAGCACTGGAAACAGTAGCTTACAAGCCGTTGAAGCTTTGCGCCAAGCCGGTGCCAATGTGAAAGGCATGGCTGCTATATTCACATATGGGTTTGCTGTTTCGGAAGAAAATTTTAAAAATGCTAATATTGATTTCTTTTGCTTGAGCAACTATCAAAATTTATTAAATTTAGCTGTTGCCAAACGGTATATCAGTGAGGAGGAAGAGCAAACTTTAAGAGAATGGAATGAAGGTCCTTCTACTTGGACCATTGAAGTTTAAACAATCAAATTAATACGATATAAAAATGAACTTAGAGAGTCCGAAAGTTACCGTGCAAAAATCAGCTCAACAATTGTTTGACTTATTGAGTGATGTGAAGAATTTTGAAAAATTAATGCCAGAAAACATTGCGAAGTTTGAAGTTATCGGCGAAGATGCTTTTATTTTTGGATTGAAAGGGATGCCTGAAATAAAATTAAAAATGAAAGAAAAAGTGGCTCCAAACAAAATCGTTTTGGGTGCAGCTAGCGACAAACTTCCATTTACTTTGATTGCAAATATAGATTCAATTTCCGATAGCTCTAGCGAAGTAAAACTAGATTTTGAGGGAGATTTTAACCCAATGATGGCAATGATGATCAAAGGACCTATCGGTAAATTTATTGAGACACTTGCTGCAAATATGGTGAACTTATAAACCACTACCTAGAAATACTAAAAGCGAAAAGAATTTTACAATAGTATAATTTTTTTCGCTTTTTACATTTTAAATTTTTTGAAACAACTACTGTTTCTTTTGTATTCACATTAATACAACATCTGGATCTCTTTGATATCAAACTCTCTAATACTATCATCTTCTAGGAGCACTTGCAGCTTACCTATCGATGAAACTCCCTGAATAATTCCCATAAAATTTTGTTTATTTTGATCCGAAAAAGGCATCGGTATACCTTTTTTATACAATTTAAAACTATATTCTTCCAACAATGTTGTGGTGTCTAGTTTGCACGCTTTTACTTTTTTTTCCATTGCATTACATATAGAATAAAGAATTTCTTCTTTATCAAATAATATGTCACAAATAACAGCTAGCGAAGATGCTTTAGGTAACATTTCAAAATTAGTTTGATTCACATTGAGTCCTAAACCAACTATAGAATGGATTGTCCCGTCGCTTTTAATAACATTTTCAATCAAAATGCCACCTATTTTTTTATTGTATGACATTATGTCGTTCGGCCATTTTATACTAAGATTAGGAATATTGTACAACTCTAATGCTTCAATAACTGCTAGAGAAACGATACTATTAAGATTAAAAATATCATAAATATCTTTTAAAAAGTCTTTAAGCAAAATACTCATTATTAGGTTTTTACTAGGCTCAGAGGACCAAACAGCGCCCATTTGCCCTTTTCCTTTTGTTTGAGAATCAGCAGTAACTACAATAAAATTTTCCAACTGCTGCTTATTTGATAATCCTTTGAGGAATTCGTTTGTAGAATCTATGGCACCGAGTTTGATTAACTTCATATACAGTTTTTTGTGAAACAGAATTTAATATTGTGTTAAGGTTCAAAAATAATCACAAAAAATGGTAACTTTACAGACTTATAAATAAAAATAATTCATGACGAAAAAGACTATAAATAATGACGTTCTGTTGGCGAACATCATTAAGGGGATAGAAGAGGTTAAAGGAAATGATATTGATATTCTTGATTTAAGAGAGATAGATACTGCAGTTTGCGATTATTTCATCATCTGCAACGGTAATTCAAACACACAAGTTAACGCTATAGTAAACTCTATTCAAAAAACAGTTTCTAAAGAATTAAAAGACAAGCCTTGGCATGTTGAAGGGACTGATAATGCCGAATGGGTACTTATGGATTATGTGAATATAGTTGTTCATGTATTTCAAAAACACATTCGTGAATATTACAACATCGAAAACTTATGGGGCGATGCTAAAATAACTACCATAGAAAACAAATACTAAAGAAATATAACTCCTAGTAATGGCTAAAGATAATAATCCAAATTCGAATAAGTTTAAAATAAGCCCTTGGTTAATTTACACTGCAATACTATTAATTTTCTTATCGATTACTTTTGTAACTGGCGGTTCTAGTTTGAATGAGCCAGGTCAATTAAGATCTTCTGACATTGATAATATGCTCAACAAAGGGCAAATTAAAAATGTTATTATTTTTAATAATAAAGATGCTGAAATCTACCTTTCAGATGCAGCTTTGAAAGATCCTTCCAATAAAAAAGTAGCTAAAGATGTTTTTGACAGGCCAAACAAAGGTCCTCATTACACTACGAAATTTGGTGATTTAAAATCTTTTCAAGAAAAACTAGATCAAGCCAAGGCTGAAAAGAAATTAGTAAACTATGATTTTAAAGAAGCAAGTAACTGGTCGGACATTTTAATCAGTTTATTACCTATTATTATTATCATAGCCGTTTGGATATTTATCATGAGAAAAATGTCTGGTGGTGGTGCTGGTGGTGGCGGGGGTCAAATTTTTAATATTGGCAAGTCAAAAGCAAAATTGTTTGATGAAAAAACTGACATTAAAACTACTTTTAAAGATGTAGCAGGATTAGAAGGAGCAAAAGAAGAAATACAAGAAATTGTTGAATTCTTAAAAAATCCTGAAAAATACACTAATCTAGGAGGAAAAATTCCAAAAGGAGCCTTGCTCGTTGGACCTCCAGGAACAGGAAAAACGCTTTTAGCGAAAGCCGTAGCAGGTGAAGCACAAGTACCTTTCTTCTCTTTATCAGGTTCTGATTTTGTTGAGATGTTTGTGGGTGTAGGTGCTTCTCGAGTACGTGATCTTTTCAAACAAGCAAAAGAAAAATCACCAGCAATTATTTTTATTGACGAAATAGATGCAGTAGGTAGAGCTAGAGGAAAAAACAACATGTCAGGTGGAAACGATGAGCGTGAAAATACGCTAAATCAATTACTAACCGAAATGGACGGTTTTGGTACCAACTCTAATGTAATTGTTTTAGCAGCTACCAATAGAGCAGATGTTTTAGACAAAGCATTAATGCGCGCAGGTCGATTTGACAGACAAATATTTGTAGACTTACCGGATATTCGTGAACGTGCGGAAATATTTAAAGTTCACCTTGCTCCTTTGAAAAAAGTGGAAGGATTGGATACTGACTTTTTAGCCAAACAAACTCCAGGATTTTCAGGTGCTGATATTGCAAATGTTTGTAACGAAGCGGCGCTAATTGCTGCTAGAAATAACAAAACTGCAGTTGACAAACAAGATTTCCTAGACGCTGTAGATAGAATTGTAGGTGGTCTAGAAAAGAAAAATAAAATCGTTACTCCAGATGAGAAAAAAGCGATTGCTATTCATGAAGCTGGCCACGCAACGGTAAGTTGGATGCTAGAACATGCTGCGCCATTGATAAAAGTAACAATTGTACCAAGAGGACAAAGTTTAGGAGCGGCATGGTACTTACCAGAAGAACGTTTAATTGTTCGTCCAGATCAAATGCTAGATGAAATGTGCGCCACTATGGGAGGAAGAGCTGCAGAAAAAGTAACTTTCAACAGAATTTCAACTGGAGCATTAAGCGATTTAGAAAAAGTAACCAAACAAGCAAGAGCAATGGTTACCGTTTATGGTTTGAATGAAAAAATTGGAAACGTAACGTATTATGATTCTACTGGACAAAGTGAGTACAATTTTTCTAAACCCTATTCTGAGGAAACTGCACGAGTAATAGACGAAGAAATATCGTTATTAATTGAGGGTCAGTACCAAAGAGCTATTCAAATTTTAGAGGATAACAAAGATAAATTGAATCGTTTGGCTGATATTTTGATTGAGAAAGAAGTTATTTTTAAAGATGATTTAGAAGCTATTTTCGGAAAAAGAACCTTTGATAAAAATCTTGAAGAAGTCGTGTCTTAAAAAGATATCCTAAATATAATTATTTTTAAAATCTTAATTCAAAATCAACTTTTGAATTAAGATTTTTTTATCTTTGGACGTTTTCAATTAACAAATTTCAGTAGTTAATATAAATTATGAGTCTTTTTAGAAAATTTTTTGGTACAAACAATCCTGCATCTGAAGAAGAGCAAGAAAGTGAATTTAGTAGCTCCCATACTGAAAACGCAACCTCAATTGATGAAAAATTTATTTATAACTTCAAAAAGAATGGCGGTAAATTTTTGTATTGTGAAAACCAAGAAGAAGTCAAAGAACAATTTGAAAACATATTAGAGGAAAACGATTGGTTTGAAAGCCATGTGTTGTGTTATGAACCCAATCTTTTTGGGATGCTTGATGACAATAGACTTACCTACGACAAGCCTGTTAGTCCAAAATTTTTTCTTGCAAGTTGCGAAAATTTAATTGCTGAAGAAGGTTCAATACTTTTTTCATCTAAGCAAATAAAGCAAAACAAACCAAACGAGTTACCAACAAATATTATCATTATAGCCAAAACCAGCCAGATTCTTGGTGCTAAAAGTGACGGTCTAAGTGCAATTAAAAAAAAATACGAAAGAGATTACCCCACCAATATTACTACGATTAAATATTTCGAAAAAGCCAAAGAAGAAGATTTTACACAATACGGAAGTTCGGCAAAAAATCTATATTTACTGCTTTTAGAAGATTTATAAGATGAGTGAAACTCTAAAACGAGGAATATCAGGGGCAATTTACATTATACTGCTACTTGCATCTATTTTATATTCAACTGAAAGTTTTTTTGTGCTTTTTGGCGTATTCCTCATCATAGCCGTTTATGAATTTTGTAATTTAATTCAAATAAACAATGTATTTCCAATTATTTTCGGAATTATATTGTACTCGACAGTAACTCTAATAAGCCATTACAGTACTCTGACAACAGATACAATCAATCAGACCTTTAATACTGATGTCGAAATAGCTATAAATATTCAACAACTAAACGTTGTTTTATTAGTTATTGCCTTAGTTGTATCCATAAAATGTATTCTTTTTTTGTTTTATGATAGCATCCAAAAAATAAGTACCTCGTCAAAATACCTTTATTTATTGGGTTATATCATATTACCATTTGTATTTATTACAAAAATCTCATTTGGAATAAATGATTATAATCCAAAGATCATAATTGGACTATTTATCTTAATCTGGACTAACGATACCTTTGCTTATATTGTTGGAAAATCAATAGGTCGGACCAAATTATTTGAAAAAATTTCACCTAAAAAAACTGTTGAAGGATTCTTAGGCGGCATTCTATTTGCAATTTTAGCAGGTTATTTAATTTCAAAATATTACATTAAAGCGAATCCTGAATTTAGTGATCGGTCTATCTTAATTTGGACCTCGATAGCTGTTATTGTTGGAATAGTAGGAACTATAGGTGATTTAATTGAATCGAAGTTCAAGCGTATTGCAGGTGTAAAAGACAGCGGAAATATTATGCCCGGTCATGGAGGTATCCTAGATCGTTTAGATAGTGTTATATTTGTAGCACCAATTATTTTTTTATTTTATCAAATCTTAAACTATGTTTCATAAAGAAGGAACCCAATCTATTTTGTTAGGCACTATTTTTACTGCCGTTGTGCTATTATTGTCTGATTATTTCATTGTCGCTAATTGGCTTAAAATGAGTATTCAAATAGCAACCTTATTGTTACTAATAATCATTTTGCAATTTTTTAGAAATCCAAAAAGATCAGTAATTCTTAATGCTAATCATATTATTGCTCCTGTTGATGGGAAAGTTGTAGTTATTGAAGAAGTTTTTGAAAGTGAATATTTTAAAGACAAACGTTTACAAATTTCTATCTTCATGTCGCCTATAAACGTTCATGTAACCCGTTATGGATTGAGTGGTCTTGTGAAATTTAGCAAATACCATCCAGGGAAATTCTTAGTTGCTTGGCATCCTAAAGCTAGTGAAGAAAACGAAAGAACTACGATTGTTATTGAGAATACTACTTTTGGCGAAATTTTATACCGTCAAATAGCCGGAGCTTTGGCCCGCAGAATTGTCAATTACGCACAAGAAGGAATGCAAGTAATTCAGGGTACTGATGCTGGATTTATCAAATTTGGTTCTCGAGTTGACATCTTTTTACCTTTGGGAACACCAGTAAATGTGGTATTAAACCAAAAAGCAATAGGCGGAAAGACTGTTATTGCTACAAAATAAGCATGATTGAAAAAGATTTAGATATTCGATTTTTGGAGGCAGTTGAAATAGCTTCTGAAATGACTCAAGCATCTTTACCTCAAGATGTCCAATTGAGGCTTTATGCCTATTACAAGCAAGCTACTTTTGGAACTTTAGACTTAAAACAAACATCATCCTATCATTTAAGGGACGCTTTTAAAACCAATGCTTGGATGCAAATTAGCCATTTGACTCCCGAACAAGCAAAAGAACAATACATTGAATTGATAAATATTTTGAATGAAAAATAATATAATTATGAAAAAGTCCTGTTTTTTAATTACAATTTTATTTTCATTCTTAGCAATACTATCCTGCAACGACAAGAAATTCACTGAGGTAGTCGAAGTTCCTTTACCTACAACCGAACAACCCGCTACTATTATGGGTTCACCAGATGATGTAAAGGCTGATGAAGGTTCCTTTCAGCTAGAAAAATTACCTTACGCTTATAATGCTTTGGCCCCAAATATATCTGCAACAACTTTAGAAATGCATTACTCCAGGCATTACCTAACGTACACCAATAACTTGAATAAAGCAGTACTAGGAACACCCTTAGAAAATCTAACAATAGAAGAAGTAGTAGCAACATTAGACCCTAATGACGCTATTATTCGCAACAATGCTGGTGGATATTATAATCATTCGCTTTATTGGAAATGTATGGCTCCTAAAGCCGGTGGTGCACCCTCAACTGCATTAGCTGAAGCTATAACAAAAGATTTTGGCTCATTCGAAAATTTTAAATCGGCATTTAAATCAGCGGCTACAAATCAGTTTGGTTCCGGTTGGGCATGGCTAATCGTTGATAAAACAGGGAAGTTACAAGTAACTTCGACTGATAACCAAGACAATCCAATGATGCGAAATGCAGTTGTTCCAGGAACTCCTATCTTAGCTTTAGACGTTTGGGAGCATGCTTATTATTTAGATTATCAATATCGTAGAAAAAATTATATCGATGCGTTTTTTAATGTCATCAATTGGAAAAAAGTAGAAGAGAATTATGATGCTGTTGCAAAAAAATAGCTTTCACTTTAACCGTAAAAAAATGCTGATATAATTTAATATCAGCATTTTTTTTTTTTTTGGTAGTACAAAAATTTCTTTTTAAAATTGATAAATGAATGATTCTGAAGGCGCGATCGTAATTTGTGCTTTTCCTTCACCATTGAAAACCTGTACCTGAATAGAATTTTTATGGTATAATTGATCCGTTACTTTATATGTTCCATCTTTCAAATTCCATTTTTGAATGATATCCGAAGGGATTTTCAATTCGAATGTACTTGTAGTTTGCCAAGAAAAATTGACAACAATAAGTAACTTTTGAACGTCTGACCAACGTGTAAAAGCGTATATCCCGGAATCATATCCTTTTGTAACTTGTCTGTTTACCGTTTGAATTTCTTGGAATTTACCCATTAAAGCCGAACTATTCAAGGAAAAGTTCAATAGTCTTTTATAGAAATCACGCAAGTCCTTTTCCTCTTGCGTCAATTGACCACCATCAAATTTACCACCGTTCATCCAGCGTTGATGATTTGGAACACCAATATAATCAAAGATTGATGTTCTGGAGTGCGTTCCAAATCCTGCATTTTCATTTCCGGCTTCTCCCACTTCCTGACCAAAATATACCATTGTAGGCGACGTGCTAATAGTTGTAGATAACACCATTAACGGCTTCCCATTTTGTGGTGTTCCTGCAAATTCTGGACTTGCCAATCGCTGCTCATCATGATTGTCAAGAAAATGCAACATGTGATGTTCAATATCTGCCAATCCGTTTTGTATGTCAGACAATGCATCTGGCGACGATTTCCCTTGAATGACATCCTTTAATTTATCATACGTTTCTACCTTATCATACAAATAATCCATTTTACCTAAACGAATATAATTGCGATATTCTTTTGGATTATACACTTCGGCCAATAAAAAAGCATCTGGATTATTCATCTTAATAGCAGAATTCATATAGCTCCAAAATTCATAGGGAACCATTTCGGCCATATCATATCTAAAACCATCTACCCCTTTTGCTGTCCAATACAAAGCGATATCTCTAAATTTAGTCCAAGAGTCGGGCACTTCTTTGCCTCTCCAATAATCATAATGCTCCTGATGGGATTTGGTTTCGAAACCAGCAGGAAGCTCTGGAAAATCTTTAGAGCCATCTGGGCGAATACCATAGTTCACTTTTACCGTTTCATACCAATCATTTTTATCTGGTTTTGCCATTCGCGAACCATTACCGGTCCATTTTGCTGGATTTTCATCAAATTTCCCATCTACCAATATATTTTTTTCACCGTTTAGTGGCTTGATAGTTTCTGGTATTTCAAAATTTGAATTTGGTATATAATAAAAATTATTATCTCTTTTGTAGGCAACAGTTACATCGTCATTCGCACCAAAATCTTTCACTCCAACGGGATTGTTTTTACCCTCATATTTACGAGCAATATGATTGGGAACGATATCGATAATTACTTTTAATCCCGCTTGATGAGTTCGTGCAATCAAAGCTTCAAATTCCTGCAAACGATTTGCTGGGTTTATAGCTAAATCAGGATTTACATTGTAGTAATCTTTCACCGCGTAAGGAGAACCAGCTCTACCTTTGACAATTTCTGGGTCATCATTAGAAATTCCAATTGCAGTGTAATCCTGTATCAAAGCATGGTGCGGAACTCCTGTGTACCAAATATAAGTTACACCCAAATCCTTAATTTCCTGCAGCGCTTTAGGTGTAAAATCATTGAACTTCCCTACTCCGTTTTCTTCTAAGGTTCCCCAAGGTTTGTTAGTTGTATTTTTGTTTCCAAATAATCGAGTAAAAACCTGATAAACGACTTCCTTTTTAGGAGAGACTGTCACCTTTTGTACAGTATTCATTTTTAAATCTTTCGTTTTACATCCACTCACTAAAAGCAGCATGCTAATCCCGACAACAGTAGATACTTTTTTCATTTTATGAAATTATTTATTCTGATTTTGATTCATTATTGCAAAATGACTATCAGTTTTTAAATTTACTATTTTTAAAATAGTTCAAGTAGTAGCCTATCAAAAATTAATAAAAATGAAACTACAAGAGATAAACTACAACGAAAGAGTCTCTGAATTTGTTGATAACTTTAATACAATCTTATAAAAGAATTTCCTGCCTTGGACTAATTATAAATAAATCCTAATATGGATTAGGATTGTTTCCTTTTTCATAAATTTGACAAAAATTAAATCCATTGAAAAAAATACTTTTTTTCCTTACTCAACTATCATTTTTATTGACTGTACAGTTGGTTTTGGCGCAAGCTCCCAAGAAAATAATTGTAGAAAATTCTGATTTTGGTGATGTCAACCAGACAGAAATCCCAGATGCATTGTTGCTTATAGGAAATGTGCGCGTTAACCATGATGGCGTGGTTTTGACTTGTAACAAAGCATATTATTTCCAAAAAGAAAATTATATAAAAGCCTTTGGAAATGTTCAAATGGTACAAGGCGATACTTTGTTTTTGAACAGTAAATACGCTGAATACAACGGAAATGTAAAAAAAGCATATGCTTCGGGAGATGCAGTGATGAGTTCACCAGATGCTACTTTAGTTACTGAAATCATTAATTTTGATAGAAATATTCAAGAAGTTTTTTATGATACTCCGGGAACCATTACCAATAAAGACAATACTCTAAAAAGTAATGCAGGAAGGTATTTTGTAAAACAAAAGAAGTTTCAATTCTTGACCGCAGTTACAATCACAAATCCTACTTATGTAATCAAGTCGAATCATTTAGATTATTTTAGCAATTCTGGGCATTCGTATCTTTTTGGACCCTCGACCATTACCAGTAAAGCCAATTATATTTATACTGAAAAAGGGTTTTATGATACTAAAAAAAATCTGGCTCATTTTCTAAATAAATCTTATATCAGGTACGATGATCGAGTGATAAAAGGCGACAGTCTGTATTATGATCGCAATCGAGAATTTGCATCGGCAACACGTAATGTAAAAATAACTGATTCCATCAATCGAGGCATTGTAAAAGGACATTATGCTGAAGTATATAAAAAACTAGATTCTATGTACGTAACTAAACGAGCTGTTGCGGTAAATTTTGTAGAAAATGATTCTGTTTACATCCACGGAAAAAAATTGATGGTTACGGAAAAAGAGGGAAACCGAATTATCCGAGCGTTTAATAATGTTCGGTTTTATAAAACAGACATGAGTGGTAAATGTGATTCGATTCATTCGAGTTCTAAAACTGCTTTGACAAAAATGATTGGAAATCCTATACTTTGGAATGCCGAAAGCCAAATTACAGGCGATATTATGCACCTCATTGGTAACAACACCACCCAAAAACTAGATTCTCTTAAAGTGCTTGAAAATACATTTATAGTCTCCAGAGATACTTTAGGAACCGGATACAATCAAGTAAAAGGACAAAATCTTTACGGTAAATTTGAAGAAGGAAAACTACACGATGTCGATATTGTAAAAAATGCCGAAGTGATTTATTATATGCGGAATGATGCACAGGAGCTCATTGGCATTAACAAAAACAAGAGTAGTAAAATCAATCTTATTTTAGAAAAAAATGAAATTGAAACTATTACCTTTTTCCAGCAAGTAGATGGTGACATTTTTCCTGAAAAAGAATTGCCAGAAAATGCCAGAAAATTGAGAGGATTAGTCTGGCGTGGCGATGAACGAATCAAATCAAAAGATGACATTTTCCCACCCGAAGAAAACGAGGACAATGAAAAATTAGCCAAAGCAACAAAAGCAGCAGTAGCAAAAGAAGCCATTCCGATGAAAATCCGAAAAGAAACTTTGAATTACGATAAGAAGAAAACAAAAAAATAGTTTTGTGTTCATCCCGAAGCTTCGAGAGCAGTTTTCAGTCTCAATTTAAAGACAATAACTTCATGGATATCCGATTAAAAAAACACCTTTAAAAACCTTCGTGAACTTTGCGAAAAAACTTTGCAAACTTTGCAGTTAAATCTCTAAAAAATTGAATACTGATTTCCTGAAATATCAAGCACAAACGTCTCCCTATCCATTAGGTATGGAAATTTCGCATGCTGTAGGTTCATACATATACGCAACCAATGACAAAAAATACCTTGATTTTGTGGCCGGAGTTTCTGCTTGTTCCCTGGGACACCAACACCCAAGAGTTAATCAAGCTATTAAGGATCAACTAGATAAATATTCGCATGTAATGGTTTATGGCGAATATTCGCAAAGTCCAGCGGTTGAATATTGCAAGCTTTTAGCTTCGTTACTACCTGCTCCTTTAGACACCACGTATTTAGTTAATTCTGGGACAGAAGCTATTGAAGGAGCACTAAAATTAGCAAGAAGAACCACCGGAAGAAGCCAATTAATATCCTGTCATAATGCGTACCATGGCAACACTATGGGTTCGATGAGCGTTATGGGCTTTGAAGAACGCAAGCAAGTTTTCCGTCCTTTGATACCTGATGTAGATTTTATTACCTTCAACAACGAAGACGATTTACAAAAAATTACTACCAAAACTGCAGGGATTATTTTAGAAACGATTCAAGGTGGTGCAGGATTCATTCAACCGCAGAATGATTTTCTAAAAAAAGTACGAAAACGATGCACTGAGGTAGGTGCCATGATGATTCTAGATGAAATTCAGCCGGGTTTTGGACGAACAGGAGCCCTTTTTGGATTCCAAAATTACGACGTCGTTCCAGATATAGTTGTAATGGGGAAAGGAATGGGTGGCGGCATGCCCGTAGGCGCATTTACTGCTTCATCTGATATGATGCATTTATTGAGTACTAATCCTAAGCTGGGTCACATTACCACATTTGGTGGACATCCTGTCATTGCGTCAGCTTGTTTGGCTACTTTGAAAGAAATAACTGAAACCCATTTAATGGCCGAAGCTTTAGAAAAGGAAAATCTATTTCGTGCCCTTTTGGTACATCCTTTGATACAAGAAATAAGAGGAAAAGGATTGATGCTCGCAGCGATGACTAAAAGTGCTGATATCACGAATGAAGTAATTCTTAAATGTCAAGACAAAGGACTCATATTATTTTGGTTGTTATTCGAGGGAACTGCAATCCGAATCACACCGCCACTTACTATTTCTGAAGAAGAGATTCGAGAAGGTTGTGCAATTATGCTAGAAGTAATGGATGAGATTTATAATAGAAAGTAATTTTTCAGGAGCTGTTTCCCGCTATCCGTTATAATCTTTTATGGCGAACGCCGCCATAAAAGGATTTTCACTGCTATCGGGGCTAAGAGATCTCGTTGATTAGAAATCTATTTATTGAAAATGATTTTTGCCGTTGACAATGAAATTTGTTAACTAAATTGTTCACAACAATTCCAACTTTCCCTCACATTACATGCACGAATGCCTAATTTTAATAAGGCTCAATTAAAAAACACAGTATGCAATTAAGCAACGAAGAAGAAGACTATAACTTATCTCTGTCTAAATTTGAATCGATGTTGAAAACCAACAAAGTACTCTTTTTTGACTCCGAAGAATTTGAAGAAATTATTCTTCATTATCTTGATATGGGTAAGGCTAGTTTGGCAAAAAAAGCACTCAAATTGGCCTTGGAGCAACACCCAAAGTCATCAGGATTAAAATTAGTGCAAGTTGAAATGTTAGTATATGACGACAAACTCGAATTAGCGGAAAAGCTATTGAATGAGTTGTATGCCATCGAACCAACCAATGAAGAAATTTATATTCAAAAGGCAAACATCTGCTCTAAAAGAGACCAACACGAAAAAGCAGTTGAATTATTAAAAACAGCCTTAAAATACACAGATGATTTTGCTGATGTCTATAATTTAATAGGCATGGAATATCTTTTTATGGACAATCTTGAAATGGCAAAAAATAGCTTTATCAAATGTCTTGAAGAGGATTTAGAAGATCAATCTGCCTTATATAACATTGTTTATTGTTTTGAATTTTTAGATCAAAATCAAGATGCCATCAGTTATATAAAAAAATACATTGACAAAAATCCATATAGCGAAATTGCTTGGCACCAATTGGGACGTTTGCATTACAGCGTAAAAGAATATGAAAATGCCATCAGAGCTTTTGAATATGCTACTTTGATAGATGATGAGTTTATGGGTGCCTTTATGGAAAAGGCAAAAGCCTACGAGCGCTTAAAAAAATATGACAAAGCCATTGAAAATTACAACCGTACAATCGAATTAGACGATGCAACTTCCTACGCGCTATTGCGAATAGGAAAATGTTACGAAAGACTTGGTAACAAAGCCTTGGCCTTAAAATATTTCAACCAAACGGTACATGAAGATCCTCTTTTAGACAAAGGATGGATTGCCATTACTGACTTTTATGTACGTCAAAAAAATTATCAAAAAGCATTATTCTTTGTCAATAAAGCATTAGCAATTGACAACCAAAATAGACTGTATTGGAAATGTTTTGCCAGTATCAATAAACAAATGAACTTTTTTGAAGAAGCAGAATTTGGGTATCGCAAAGCAGTTGAATTTGGCGAGACTGGTTTAGAAACCTGGTTGTTTTGGGTCGATATCCTTCAATTCTTAGGCGAATTTGAAAGTGCTATTCAAACGTTACTGCAAGCTTGTGAATATTTTCCTGAAGCATACGAAATTGAATATCGTTTGGCTGGATTGTACTTTATGCTAACAGACAATACCAAAGCAAAATTTCACTTGAGTAACGGAATGCGATTAAATTTTGAAAATTACATATTACTAGAAGATTTATTTCCTGTGGTTTGGGCCAAAAAAATGGTGCAGAATTACATTGCAAAACATAAAAAACAGTAATGGTTGATACAGTTAGAAAACGCTTTGGATTATTAGGACGCAACATTAGCTATTCATTTTCTAAAGGCTATTTTACAGATAAATTCAATAACGAAAACTTTGCTGGTTGTACGTATGAAAATTTTGATATTCCCGAAATTGATGCCTTTGCAGAGGTAATTAAAAACACTTCGGATTTAAAAGGATTGAATGTTACCATTCCGTACAAGGAAACGATACTTCCTTTTTTGGATACGTTATCAAAAAAAGCAACTCTAATTGGCGCCGTAAATACCATAAAAATAACAAAAAAAGGAAAGTTAAAAGGCTATAATACTGACTATTATGGCTTTAAAAAGTCATTGCAGCCTTTATTACTTCCGCATCATAAAAAAGCACTCATCTTAGGAACTGGCGGCGCGTCTAAGGGAGTTGCATTCGCTCTTGACGAACTAGGCATAACCTACACTTTTGTTTCTAGAGAACTCAAGGAAAACACCATTGATTACAAGCGAATCAACGCCACTACTTTTGATAATTACCATCTTATCATTAACGCTACACCAGTAGGAACAAGTCCTAACGTAGAAGCGTTTCCGTTAATTCCTTACGAGTTTTTCACCGATAAGCACATTGCTTATGATTTAATTTACAATCCGGCTGAAACTCAATTTCAAAAAAAAGCAAAACAACACGGAGCTAAAATTAAAAATGGTTTGGATATGCTTATTTTTCAGGCAGAGAAAGCTTGGAAGATTTGGAATAAATAAGCAAAATAATAACCAATCTTTTTACAAGCTTTTTTTTAAATAAGGGCTATACTAATTTGCGTATTTATTTTTGAAAACTTAATAAGTACGTTCTACTTTTAACAAAAATCCCTAGCCCTGATGGAAGCGGCATCCTTTTTTGAGCCGCCTTTTGGCGCTCAAAAAAGATATAGCGTACAGCGGGAAATTGCTCCATAAAAATCTATTAAACAACCTAAAACGACTTTAAATAAAGGAATTGTTTTGAAATTTCATACGCCTTTAGTATCTTTCGAACTCGATAAAAAAATAAAACCCTTACACATTGAAAAAATGTTAGAAGAAAAGAACGATAACCTGCATGAAGCAGATGGAAATTTAGAAAACAATGCTGTTGCTTTTAATGAAATGGAAGCTACTGTCATGGAAACTGAAACAGTTAAACAAACAGCTAGTACTCCTAATGACGACACTGTAGAAGCTATTGCTGAAGAGGTAAAACCAACTGATGCTCTTATTTTAGAAACCGGCAATCAGACGGTACTAGACGCCATTGCTGACACTAATGCTGCCGAAAGTGAGGATGAAACGTTGAAGGAACGTCACGAAATCCCGATGCAAAATTATGATACTTTATCGCTTGAAGCTTTGGTTGACGAGCTGAAAAATTTAGTTTCTAATGATAAAGTTCTTTCATTTAAGGAGCATATTGAGGAAATAAAAAAAGCATTTCTAGCTAAATACAATCATCTTCTTGAGGAGAAAAAAGAAGAATTCCTAGCAGAAAATCAAGATCCAAACGAAGATTTTCAATACCATTCGCCATTAAAGTCTCAATTTGACAAATATTATACTCAGTTTAGAGATATTAAAAATAATCATTTCAAGAGTTTACAAACCAATCCAAAAACGAATTTAGAAAATCGTTTGGCTATTGTTGAGGAACTGAAAGAGTTGATTAATCCGCAAGCAAACATCAAAGACACTTTAAAACATTTTAATGATTTAAGAGAACGATGGAAAACTGCTGGGCCAATTCCTAAAGATAAATACAACCATGTTTGGAACAATTTTCATTTTCATGTAGAAAATTTCTACGATTATTTGCATCTGGACCGGGAAGCAAGAGATTTAGATTTCAAACATAACTTAGAGCAAAAACAAAAAATCATAGCACGTGTTAAAGAATTGGTTAACGAAGCTGACATCAACAAAGCGTTTCGAGAACTTCAAGATTTACACCGAATTTGGAAGGAAGACATTGGTCCTGTTTCTAGAGAACATCGTGATGTAATTTGGAACAAGTTTAGTGATTTGACCAAGCAAATGCATGATAAAAGGGAAGTTTTATTCGAAAATCAACGAGGAACTGAACTTGAGAATTTAGAAAAGAAAAAAGAAATTATTGCTAAAATTGAAGTTTTGGCAACTGAAAAAGTCAATGCACATTCCCAATGGCTGGCTCAAATAGAAAAGGTAGAAGCGCTTCGAACAGCTTTTTTTGCTGCTGGAAAAGTACCATCAGATGTGAATGAGGAAACTTGGACTAGTTTTAAAACAGCTGTTAGAAACTTTAATTCTTTCAAAAACTCCTTTTATAAAGACATTAAAAAAGATCAAAACGATAATTTAAGCAAGAAAAATGCTCTTGTTGCTAAAGCTCGAGAGTTACAAGAAAGTGTAGATTTTGTTGTGACTACTCCAATCATGAAACAGATACAGGATGAGTGGAAACAGATAGGTCATGTTCCAAGAAAATATTCTGATAAAATCTGGAAAGAGTTTAAAGATGCTTGCAATCATTATTTTGATAAAGTAAAAGAGCAGAAACATGAAGAGAACACAGAGGAGGTAGCTGCATTTGACAGTAAAAAAGCCTACTTGGAAACGTTGAGAGAATTTGAGTTGACCGGAGATCACAAAACTGATTTAGACGCCATCAAATTGCATATTGAAACATGGAAAAACTTTGGTAAAGTGCCATTTCCAAGAAGACATATTGAAGGGAAATTCAATAAAATATTGGATGCCCTTTTTGAAAAATTGAGTTTGAGTAAAAAAGATACTGAAATGATGCGTTTTGCTAATAGAATGGATCATTTATCAGAGAGTAATGATACGCGCAAACTGGATAATGAGAAAATATTCTTGATGCGAAAAATTGAAGAAGTTCAGAATGAAATTTTCCAATTGGAGAACAACATTCAATTTTTTACCAATACTAGAAATGCTAAAAAAGAGAATTCTATAGTACTAGAAGTTCGTAAAAACATCGCTATCCATAAAGAAAGTTTAGATGTTTGGAAAGATAAACTCAAACAATTGAGAAATTTGAAAATAGAGTAAATTTCAAATTTACATCAAAAATAATCCCGAGGCTGTCCAATAAAGACAGCCTCTTATTTTTACAAAAGGTTTCTTCAATATGATAATTATCATTTTAATAGTTGAGTAGTCGTTCTACTTTTGAACAACTATAAATGATTTTGCCATGAAAAATTCCTTACTACAAAAATATAATGTTCCTGGACCAAGATACACCAGTTATCCTACAGTTCCGTATTGGGACGAGACGGATTTTACGGATGAAATTTGGGCTAAAAGATTAAATACATCCTTTCAAGCGAGTGGTTCTTCAGAAGGCATTAGTTTGTATATTCATTTGCCTTTTTGCGAAAGCCTATGTACTTTTTGTGGCTGTAACAAGCGAATCACCAAAAATCACGGCGTTGAAAATCCATATATAGAAGCCGTTTTGAAAGAATGGACCTTATATTGCAAGATTCTTGGAGAAAAGCCAACTATAAAAGAGATTCATTTGGGTGGTGGAACTCCCACATTTTTTTCTACAAAAAATTTAGAGGATTTAATAAATGGCATCTTTGTTCATGCTAAAAAAGCCAAAGATCATGAATTTAGTTTTGAAGGCCATCCAAATAATACAACTTATGAACATTTGCAAAAGCTATATGATTTAGGTTTTAGAAGAGTGAGTTTTGGTGTTCAGGATTATTCTGAGAAAGTTCAAAAAGCAATTCATCGTTTACAATCTTTTCATAATGTAGCAAAAGTTACGTTTTGGGCCAGAGAAATTGGGTATACTTCTATAGGTCATGATATTATTTTTGGATTGCCTTTTCAGGAAATAGAGGATGTAATTGATACGATTGAGAAAACAAAATCATTACAACCCGACCGATTGGCGTTTTATAGCTACGCTCACGTTCCTTGGATTAAAGGCAATGGACAGCGCGGTTTTAACGACGAAGACATTCCAAAAGATGATAAAAAGAGAACGCTTTATGAAACGGGTAAAAAATTATTATCTGAAAATGGCTATCATGAAATAGGAATGGATCATTTTGCGTTGGAGACTGACAGTTTATTCGATGCTTTCCAAAATGGCACATTGCACCGTAATTTCATGGGGTACAGTTCGTCTAAAACAGAATTAATGATTGGATTAGGCGTTTCTTCCATCAGTGACAGTTGGTCTAGTTTTGCACAGAATGTAAAAAATTTAGAAGATTATTATCAAATTTTAGAATGGGACAAATTACCGGTTTTTAGAGGGCATTTATTGACCAATGAAGACCTCATCATCCGCAAGCACATTCTAAATTTAATGTGTCAATTTGAAACTTCCTGGAAAAATATAGCCGATTATTTTAATGAAATTCCAGATGTATTAATACAATTGAAAGAAATGGAAAGTGACGGATTACTAGTAATTAATGACTATGGAATTTCAGTTACAGAAAAAGGAAAACCTTATGTTCGTAATATTTGTATGGCATTCGATTTACGCTTGAAAAGAAAAGTACCGGAAACTGCTTTGTTTTCAATGACAATTTGATGTTTTATAATATACAAAAAAAGCACGCGATATGGCGTGCTTTTTCACATCCTATATGATCTAAAAGTTAGTGACAGTTTGGATTTTCTTGAATAAACAAACTCATATTGGATGGCGAAATATAAGGAATTCCCAATCCCAATCCTCTTAAAATAAATAAGCAGCCAATACAAACCGCTACATATGGAATTGCTTTTTGGATTCGGTTTCGAATAGGAATTGTGAGATATGAATTGATGTACACTACACTGCTCATCAAGGGAACGGTTCCTAGCCCAAATAGAATCATATACAAAACACCCAAACTTTCACTTTGCATAGCAATAGCACCAAACAAGGCAACATAAACCATTCCGCAAGGCAAAAAGCCATTCAGTACACCAATAGTAAAAAGGGATTTGTAACTCTTGTTTCTAAACTGACTTCCTAAAGCTGTTTTTATCTTTGATATTAATTTAAAAACAGGTTTTGAAAAATTGTATTTCGCAAAAATTTTCTCCGGAGTCAAAACTACTAAGATCATGGCTACACCAATAAATATGGATAAATTCTGTTGTAAACCGGCCAAGAAGAAACCTTTTCCCAGCAGACCAAAAACAAAGCCAATTGTCCCATACGCCGTTAATCTTCCTAAATGATAGGTGATGATTTGAGTTGCTTTTTTAGTCTGATTTGTTCTGTCTACAGGCAACATCATAGCAATAGGACCGCACATTCCTATGCAGTGAAAACTACTTATTAAACCGAAAATGAAGGCAGTATAAAGCATTTTTTTTGTCTAATGTCATAAAGTTGAAAATCTTAAAGCCAATTGATGGACTTTAAAATTTTTACTGTAAGACTAATTGATATATATCGTTTCTTTAGTCAAATATGATTTTCCATCGTATTGCCATTCCATATTAATGTCCCATCGACCGCCTGCCAAACTTTTTTTAGGTATGAGCAAAGTAGTAGCATTAGATAATGAAATTGGAATTTCAAAATCTAATTTTTTGTTAGACGGTCTGTAAAGGGACACTTTACCTTTAATTTTTTTTGGATCAAAAACTTTTGGAAAAACTATTTCAATTCCGTTTGCAACACTTGTAATTGTTGGCTTTTGCATCAAATCAGCTGCATTTTGTATACGTGCCATTTCATCTCCAAAATGTGCATCATGCTTGTAATATTCTTCTACCACTAACTCATTATCGTATTTTGAATCGGATTGAACCGTAAAAACAAAATACAAAATGAAGGTTATAAACAAACCAAAAGCGATTACGATTCCTGTTCCCCAGCTAATTTTCATACTATTATATTTATATTTTTTGAACCTTGAATTTCATACTATTTAATCAAAACTTCGCGGACTTAAAAAATTAGTAGTTGCTGTTTCAATTTTTTTATTTCCGTTATACACCTCAATTCTCAGTTTTGTTTTATCACTGTCTAATAAATTTTGGTTGATTTCAATAAACAGTGTTCCATCATTCATCCCTTGTCTAGGCACTTTTAATTCTTGTTTTCCAACCACTTTCAAATTTCCTTTTATTCCAACAAGTTTAAAATGGATATCATCAAAGTCATTATTGGTTTTATTGATAATTTTAAAAGTATAAATGTTGCTAATATTATCGCCTTTATGCTGAAATAATTGTCCTGGCAATCTTAAAACGCTGGCTTCAACATCAGAACGCAAGAACAATAATCCAATCAAAATTCCTGTTAGAATGAATAATACTGCTGAATATCCTTTCATTCTAGGGGTAAGCTTGAACGCTACTTTTTTCTCAATTTCATCCTCTGAAGCATATCTAATAAGTCCTTTTGGTAAACCAACGCTATCCATAATCGTATCACATTCATCAATACAAGCGGTACAATTGATACATTCCATTTGCGTTCCGTTACGAATGTCAATTCCAGTTGGACAAACATTTACACATTGTTTACAATCTATGCAATCGCCTTTTCCAGTTGTCGCTCTATCCTCTTGTTTGTTGAATTTAGCACGGCCTACTTCTTTTTCGCCACGAACAAAATCATAAGCCACATTTATCGATTTATCATCTAATAAAACCCCTTGCAATCTTCCGTAAGGACAAGCTATAATGCAAACCTGTTCTCTAAACCATGCAAAAATAAAATAGAAAACTCCTGTAAAAATCAATAATGAAATCAGCATGCTCACATGGTTTTCTGGTCCTTCTTCAATCATTAAAAGCAACTTGTCACTACTGATGAGATACGCGAGAAAGACATTGGCAATAAAAAAAGAAATGATTAAGAAAATTGTCCATTTGAAGGCCTTTTTTCTGATTTTTTCTCTATTCCATTCTTGTTTTTCCAAACGAATTTGGGCACCACGATCGCCTTCAATCCAGTATTCTATTCTACGAAAAACCATTTCTAAAAAGATGGTCTGTGGACAAATCCATCCACAAAATATCCGTCCAAAAATCACTGTAAAAAGGATGACAAAAACTATCCCGATTATCATAAAGAGCACAAAAAGATAAATATCCTGAGGCCAAAAAGGAAAACCTAAAATATTAAATCGGCGTTCTAATATATTGAACATCATGAACTGATTCCCATTTATCTTTATAAAAGGATTCGCAACAAGGACTATCAGTAAAAAATAACTCACCCATTTCCTGTAATCATAGAACTTTCCTGAAGGCTTTTTAGGAAAAATAAATTTTCTGTTTCCTTCTAAATCAATAGTTCCTATGGTATCTCTAAATGCTTCGTCTGGTAATTTTGACATTTTTTTTATTTAAAAAACAAGTTCAAAATAATTATTAAAATTCTTAAGCTAAATAAAAACGTGTGTTTCTAATTGTTATTTAACTGCAACAGTACCCTTTTCTTCTACCCAAACCTCACCTTCTGGAGCTTTAGCATCTGGTGGATTACTACCTTTTAAGGATAAGATATAACTGGCAACTTTCTGCATTTCTTTAGGTTTCAATGTGCCTTTCCAAGAAATCATTCCTTTTCCGTCACGTCCTCCATTTACAAGAGTATGAAATACATTTTTTATTCCGCCACCTAAAATCCATTGATCATCCGTTAAATTTGGTCCAATTTGCCCACCACCGTCAGCTCTGTGACAGGCCGCACAATTGATTGTAAATATTTCTTTTCCAGCTGCTAAATCTGTAGGATCTGTCAATAAGGTCACCGTTTTTTCATCCATCATATCCGGTGCGGTTTTCATGTATTCTGCAATATCAATTTTGGCTTGAGCGACTTCTTTTTTAAGCTCCATCTCTTGATTATCAGCTCCCAAAACTTCGTATCGAACCATATAAACAACTCCAAAAACAATTGATGCATAAAACAAATACACCCACCATGGTGGCAAATTGTTGTCAAGCTCTTTGATGCCGTCATAATCATGATCTAATAAAAGCTGACCTTCACTTTCTAAAGGTTCAGTTTTAGTCAATTTTGCCATCAATTTCTTGTACCATTCACTATCCTTGAAACTTAAATCGCTAACTGCATTTAATTGGATTTTTTGTTCCTCGGTCAACAAGTAATACGTAATAGTATCTACTGCACTTACGGTAATTTCAATTGCTATCAAAAGAAAAAGAAACACAAATAAGAATACGGAAACAATTGGGAATTTTATAAAAGCAGGACGATCTCCTGAGTCGATAAAATACTCCATTGCCATCATTACGGCAAAGAAAATAACAGGTATCCTAACGTATACTGGAATTAATTTTTTCATTTTATAAATTTTAAAAAATTAAACTATTTAGTTCTCTCTCAATGGAATTTGACTCAATTCACTTATCGTCTCTTTCTTATAGGAGAACACCCATAAACCAAGACCCACGAAAAAGAAGAAAAAAATTAATAATGATACGATGGGATATATCGCCACACCTTCAATAGTTTCCATATTGTGTTTTATTTGTTCGAACATGACTTTTATTTTTTAGTATTATCTTTTACTTTAATATCGGTTCCCAATCTTTGCATATAAGCAATTAAGGCAACGATTTCTCTTTCGTTCATTGGAACAAATTTCTCTCCTCTGGCTGCGGCTTTTTTCTTGCTTTCGTTATAACTTTTTACAAAATCGGGATCATTTTTCAAGTTTTCTTCAATAGCGACAGCTTGTTTTCTTAAATCATCTAAACCACTTGCAATTTGACTTTCTGTGTAAGGAACTCCAAGTGTCGCCATAACCTGCATTTTCTTTTGAGTCAAAGAAACATCCATTGGTTTATTGTCGAACAACCATTTGTAACCTGGCATAATAGATCCTGCAGATATACTTTGCGGATTCCAGAAGTGGTTAAAGTGCCAATTATCATTGTATTTTGCACCCACTCTTAATAAATCGGGACCTGTACGTTTTGATCCCCAAAGGAATGGATGATCGTATACATATTCGCCTGCTTTAGATTGTGGTCCATAGCGCTCTACTTCACTACGAAAGGGACGAACAGACTGCGAGTGACATCCTACACAACCTTCACGGATGTATAAATCACGTCCTTCTAATTCTAGTGGAGAATACGGTTTTACACTGGCAATGGTCGGAATATTCGATTTAACCATAATCGTGGGAACAATTTGGATAACACCTCCAATTAAAATTGCAACCGTTGCCAAAATGGTTAATTGAATAGGTTTTCTTTCTAACCAAGGGTGAAATTTCTCTCCTTTTACTCTACCCGCACTAATTTTGATTAACTCAGGAGCCTCCGCTAATTCGTCTTCAATTTTAGAACCCAATCGAACCGTTTGAATAATGTTATACACCAAAGTAAACATTCCAATTAAATAAAGGGTTCCGCCAATAGCTCTCATCCAATACATTGGCATAATTTGAGTTACTGTTTCCAGAAAGTTACCATACGTTAAAGTTCCGTCTGGGTTAAATTGTTTCCACATCGATGCTTGTAAAAAACCAGCAACATACATTGGAATAGTATATAATATGATTCCTAAAGTACCAATCCAAAAATGGAAATTTGCTAACTTAAGAGAGTATATATTACTTTTAGTCATTCTAGGAACCAACCAATAAATCATACCAAAAGCCATAAATCCGTTCCAAGCCAATGCACCTACGTGAACGTGAGCAATAATCCAATCTGTATAATGTGCAATAGCATTTACATTTTTCAAGGATAACATCGGACCTTCAAAAGTTGCCATTCCGTAACCGGTAATAGCTACCACAAAGAATTTCAAAACTGGATCTACACGTACTTTATCCCAAACCCCTCTTAATGTTAATAATCCGTTTATCATACCACCCCAAGAAGGCGCTAAAAGCATAATTGAAAAGGCAACACCTAAATTTTGCGCCCAATTTGGCAAAGCAGAATATAATAAATGGTGTGGTCCTGCCCAGATGTATATGAAAATCAACGACCAAAAGTGAACAATTGACAGTCTGTAAGAATACACAGGGCGATTCGCCGCCTTTGGTATAAAATAGTACATCAATCCTAAGAAAGGTGTAGTCAAGAAAAATGCAACCGCATTATGACCGTACCACCATTGTACCAAGGCATCTTGAACCCCTGCGTAAACGGAATAACTTTTCATTCCAGAAACCGGTAATGATAAACTATTGAAAATATGTAAAACTGCAACCGTTACGAATGTTGCCAAGTAAAACCAAATCGCAACATATAAATGGCGCTCTCTACGTTTTATAATAGTTCCAATCATATTGATACCAAAAACAACCCAAATTAATGCAATTGCGATATCAATTGGCCATTCTAATTCGGCATATTCCTTAGAAGAACTATACCCCAACGGTAATGAAATGGCTGCTGCTACAATGATTAATTGCCAGCCCCAGAAATTAAGATTACTCAAAAAATCACTGAACATTCTGGCTTTCAACAAGCGTTGCAAGGAATAATATATACCCGCAAACATTGCGTTCCCTACAAAGGCAAAAATAACCGCATTCGTGTGTAAAGGTCTTAATCGACCGTAACTCAACCACGAAATCCCATCGGTAATATTTGGAAAAAGAAACATAAAGGCCAATGTAAGTCCTACTAACATTCCTACTACTCCAAAAACAATGGTCGCGTAAATGAAGTTTTTTACAATTTTGTTATCATAATAAAACTGCTGCATTTCCATAAATAAAAAAATTAAATGATTGAAAAATTTTAAAAATTACTGTTGAATATCACGAAGTCTTCTCACTTTTGACTTTTGGTTTTTCAACTTTCGGCTGTATTAACTCATCGTCAAATAACATTCTGACAGATGGCGTATAATCGTCGTCGTATTGACCGGTTTTTACTGCCCTTATAAAAGCAATAAAAAAACCAATGGCAACAATTATACTAATGGAGATTAATAAATAAATGACACTCATACCTTAATTTGTGTTAACAAAGTTACTTTTACGTTTTTGAGTAAAATATGACATTTGTCATACTTGATGATATCTGTTAAATCTATCTGATTGCACACCTCAAAAACGTATACAATTCTATTTTTTATTTGCATAATAACTACTCATCACCGTTACAAAACTTACGATGGTTATTGTACTCAAAGGCATTATAATAGCTGCAACCAGAGGCAGTAGATTCCCAGTTATAGCAAATGATAATCCAACAACATTGTACAATAAAGAAAGTGCAAAACTCATTTTTATAGTCTTTATTGAATTCTTCGATAATTTCAAGAAATAATTCAATTTTTGAAACTCGCTGGCATCCAAAATAGCATCACAAGCAGGTGAAAAAACATTGACATTCTCAGAAATAGAGATTCCTACATTGCTTTGCGCTAAAGCCCCGGCATCATTCAATCCATCTCCTACCATCATTACATTTTTGCCGTTTTCCTGTAATTTTTTAATAAATTCTAATTTTTGTTCCGGTTTCTGATTGAAAATTAACTCCATGCCTTTCGGCAAAAGTTGTTCTAGAGTAGCGCGTTCGCCTTCATTATCACCTGATAAAACCATGATTTGATAGGTATTGCTTAAATTTTTGAAAAGATTTTCAAGTCCTTCTCTATATTGATTATTGAAAATAAATTTTCCGTAATACAAATCATTTATCTTTATGTGAACCGAGGTATTCCCCTCCCCTCCCGACGCTACGGGACTCACCAAAGGAGATGGAGACAAAACTGATAATGGCGGAGTACAAAATTCTAATGAACCTATTTGAATTATATTCCCTTCTATTTTTACTTTAATTCCTTTCCCTGTAATCTCTTCAAAATCATCAATTTTTAATCTTTTCATTTCAGGTAAAAAGTCATAGAGCATTCTACTCAATGGATGGTTTGATCCACGAAGTGCGTTTTTTATCAATATTAAATTTGTATCTGTCTCTACTGTTTTTTGCTCCCCTCCTTCGGAGGGGTTGGGGGAGGATTCATAAGAAATTTTCGATTTTTTATTGGTCGTAATCGTTCCTGTTTTATCAAAAACAATGGCATCTACCTTCGCCAATTGTTCAATAACCAAAGCATTTTTGAGATAGAATTTCTGTTTTCCTAAAATTCGCAAAACATTCCCAAAAGTAAATGGTGCCGTCAATGCTAAAGCACAAGGACAAGCAACAATAAGCACTGCCGTAAACACATTGAAAGCGATATTCGCATCAATAAAAATCCAATAGCCAAATCCTGCAAAAGCAATCAATAATAAAATAGGTGTAAAATAACGGCTAATGCTATCCGTAATCGTTTTGTGTTTTTGCTCTACATTTTTTTGGAACACATCATTACTCCATAATTGCGTTAGATAACTTTGGGAAACAGCATGTAAAACTTCCATTTCAATTACTTTTCCTATATGTTTTCCTCCTGCAAAAACTTTGTCTCCAGATTGTTTAGCAATAGGAATCGCTTCTCCGGTTACAAAACTATAATCGATTTCTGCATTTTCCGAAATTAGAATGCCATCAACGGGAATGAGTTCTTGATTTCTGATGAGTAATCGATCACCTTTTTCAACGTCGTAAATCGCCACACTTTCTTCTGATAAATCCGAATTGATTTTGGTAATTGCTATCGGAAAATAGGATTTAAAATCCCTTTCGAAACTCAAAAAACTATAGGTTTTGATTTGGAACATTTTCCCTAAAAGCATAAAGAAAATTAATCCGGTTAAGCTGTCGAAAAAACCAGAACCATAATCCATGACGATATCAAACGTACTTCGCACAAACATCACCACGATTCCCAATGCAATAGGAATATCAATATTGAGCATTTTAGTTCTGATACTTTTATACGCAGAAACATAATAACCACTCGCCGAATAAAAGAAACTTGGTAACGCTAAAGTAAAAATCAACCAGCGGAAAAAGCCACGGTATTGGTCTAACCAAAATTCTTTTACTTCAAAATATTCTGGAAACGACAGCAACATAATATTCCCAAAACAAAAGAAAGCAACGCCTAGTTTATAAGTCAAACTTCTATCTACTTCATCACTTCCCGTTTCATAATTTTCTAAACTAATGTAGGGTTCATAACCAATAGAACTCAATAAATAAACAATCGTTTTGATAGAAACAACTTCTGGATTGAAGGTGATTCGGACTCTTTTTTCTGGAAAATTTACCTGTGAAGTGCTTATTCCTTCCTGAAGACGCTGTAGATTTTCCAGAATCCAAATACACGAGCTGCAATGAATATGTGGAATACTAAGTGAAATAATTGCGGTTGAATTTTCTTGAAATTCCAATAATTTGGATGCAATACTCTCATTGTCTAAAAAATCATATTTACCAGTACTATCTTGCGGGGTTGCTCCAGGGGATTTTTCAAAATCATAATAACACGTCAAATCATTCAGACTGAAAATTTCGTAGACCGTTTTGCAACCGTTACAACAGAAATTTTTAGCATCAAAAATAATTTCGTCTTCTTTAGTAATGTCTAACCCACAATGGAAACAGTTTTGTGTGTCCATAACTCTGCTCATTTTACCTAGAGCAAAGTACTTAAACGATTGTTAAATAAAACATGACATTTATCATATTAATGAGTTAGTTTTGTTCTGTAAATAAATCATAAGCAATATGAGCAAATGCGAACAATGTATCGTCAGAGAATTTAGCTCTTTAAAAGCCTTAACTAAAGATGAATTATTAAAACTTTCTAGCTGTAAAACATCCCATATTATCAAAAAGGGAGAAGTTATCTTTGAGGAAGGTGAGAATGTGAATGGTATCTACTGTATCAAGGATGGTGTGTGCAAACTAACCAAATTGAGTGCAAACGGCAAAGACCATATTGTAAAATTAGTTACTAAAGGAGAATTACTAGGACAACGCTCGATGATTAGTGATGAACCGGTAAACTTGAGTGCCGTAGCTCTAGAAGATATGCAGGTTTGTTTTATTCCAAAGTCGGAAGTGATGGGGTACTTTGACAAAAACAATCAGTTTTCGATGAATGTGATGAAAAGTATTTGTGGAGATCTAAAAGAAGCCGATGATCACATGGTGAATTTGGCCCAAAAAACAGTCAAAGAAAGGTTAGCCGAAACGCTGCTTTATCTAAATAATACTTTTGGAAAAAACAAAGATAATTCTTTGAAAATACAACTTTCAAGAGAAGAATTAGCCAGTATAATTGGCACTGCCACTGAAAGTTGTATCCGTTTACTCTCCGATTTTAAAAAATTAGGTTTGATAGAATTGACAGGCAAAAAAATTATTTTAAAAGATATCAATGCGCTAAAAAAACTAGCAGAATAGCTCCATTAATTTTGCTCTTTCTTATTCATTACAAAATAGTACACCGGTATACCAAGTGCAACTATACACAATCCTAATCCCGTATTGAACGTATCATAAATCAATAATGTGAAGCAAATTGCTACTGTTACTACAATATAAAGTGCAGGCACAAATGGATAACCAAAAGCTTTGTAAGGCCTATCCGCATTAGGTTCTTTTTTTCTAAGAATAAATACGCCCAAAATAGTTAGGATATAAAACAACAACGATGCAAAAGTTGCGTACGTTAATAAATCCCCAAATTTTCCTGAAATACAAAGCACACAAGCCCAAATACACTGCACCCAAAGCGCTTTGGCTGGAACCTGATTTTTATTTAACTCCGTAGCTTGTTTAAAGAACAACCCATCTTTTGCCATAGCAAAAAACAATCTTCCTCCTGAAAGAATTAATCCGCTATTACATCCAAAAGTGGAAACCATGATTAGCGCAGCCATCACAAAAACCCCTACATTTCCCATAATCATGCTTGCAGCTGCCGCGCCTACTCTATCATTACTGGCAAACATGATTCCGTTACTGGCAATATCTGCAGCGTTTGGAGTTCCTTGCATAGGTAATAAAGCCAAATACGCAATATTCGCTAAAACGTATATAACTGTTACTATCAATGTTCCTAGAAATAAACTGCGAGGAATATTCTTTTTAGGTTCTTTAATTTCTCCAGCAATAAAAGTAACGTTATTCCAAGCATCACTAGAAAATAACGAGTTGATAATCGTTGCTCCTGCAGCACCCAAAATTGCCATTCCTGCTAATTTTGTAACTGTAATTGTTCCATCAGCATTTACGACCGTTTTGCTGGCTTCCCACATATTTGCAAAATTATTGGACAATACATCCGTTTGTAAACCAACATACAATCCCAAAACAATCAATGCAAAAAGTGCAATTAGTTTAGCCGAAGTGAAAATCAATTGAACCGTTTTCCCGCTCTCAACTCCTTTGGTATTGATGTACGTTAGCAAAATTATACTGAAGATAGCCAATACTTTTTGGTACGAAAAAACAAAACTAGTACCAACAGTAAAGAGCGTTTGATCTAAAACAGGAAAGAAGATGGCGGCATAATTTGCAAAAGTTACTGCAATTGCAGCAATAACACCCGTTTGAATTACCGTAAAAACGGTCCAGCCGTATAAGAATGAAACTAATCTGCCGTAAGCACGCTGAATGTAAACGAATTGCCCGCCTGCATTAGGCATCATTCCTGCCAATTCGCCATAACTTAGGGCTGCGGCGACTGTAATTAATCCTGTCACTACCCAAATGACCAATAACCAAGCAGCGGAGCCAATATCCCTAGCCATTGCTGATGTTACAATAAAAATTCCAGATCCTATCATGGAACCAGCTACTAAACTTGTGGCATCTATTAATCCTAAGGAACGTTTTAACTCGGTTTTATTTTCTGACATGGGTAAATTAATTATTTAAAAAAGGATACTAATCTCGAAATATCGAGACTGAAATCTGAGCACTGATTACTATAAAAACTGAACACTGAAAACTATAATTTCTTCGCTTCTTCCCAAAAAATATCCATTTCTGCAAGAGTCATATCCATTAAGGGTTTTCCTAAATCTCCCGCTTTACTTTCTAGATATTGAAAGCGTTTGATGAATTTTTTATTTGTACGTTCAAGGGCGTCCTCTGGATTAACATTGAGAAAACGAGCATAATTGATCATCGAAAATAAAACATCCCCAAACTCAGCTTCAATTTTATCTTGATCACCTGCTTCAACCTCAACTTGTAATTCTTCTAATTCCTCTTGGACCTTATCCCAAACCTGATGTGGTTCCTCCCAATCAAATCCCACTCCTTCTACTTTATCCTGAATTCGGCTGGCTTTGACTAAGGCCGGTAAACTTTTTGGAACACCTTCTAAAACTGATTTCTTACCTTCCTTCAACTTTAATTTCTCCCAGTTTTGCTTTACTTCCTCTTCATCTTTCACTACAACATCACTATAAATATGCGGATGACGATGAATTAGTTTATCACAAATTTCATTGCAAACATCAGCCATATCAAAATCGCTCGTTTCGCTTCCTATCTTAGCATAAAAAACAATATGCAATAGCAAATCTCCCAGCTCTTTTTTGACTTCATTTAAATCATTGTCCAAAATGGCATCACCCAATTCATAGGTTTCTTCTATGGTAAGATGACGCAACGTTTGCATGGTTTGCTTCTTATCCCACGGACATTTTTCACGCAAATCATCCATAATGTCCAATAATCTTTCGAAAGCTTGCAACTGGTTTTGTCTTGAATTCATTAGAAAATGTTTTTGGTAAAAATAAAAAAATCCTGTTCAGAAAATAGCTGAACAGGATATAATATTATTTTTAAGTAGTATTACTCTTTTTTTGCTTTTACTTTTTTAGCTGGAGCTTTAGTTTCTGGAATTGTTACTTCTTCTTCAGAAGTTGCTGTAGTTTCAGCTGCAACTGGCGCTTCATCTACAATTAACCCTTTTGCTTGCAACATATTGTACCAATTTAGGATTTTTTTTATGTCTGAAGGATATACTCTTTCTTCATCATAATCTGCTAAAATTTCCTTGAAATAAGCAGTTAATTTTCCGTTTTCCTCTTTATGAGAAATTGCTTGTTCTTTATTTTCTTTATCTGCAATTGTTTGCATGATTTCAGCTAAAGGTTTCTCGCCTTCATAGGTATAAACTGAAATCTCAGATAGTAAGCTTACATTACTTTTTAAGTTTACTGTTATTTTTTTTCCGTCTAATAACGACTCTGCTACAAACCCAGTACGTGTTTGCACTTTTAATACATATAAACCTGGTTTACCAGAAATGGCTAATATTTTTTCTAAATTCATGTTTTGTGTAATTATTATTAAGAATTTGACTTATTCGTTTTTCATTTAGAAACAAATTTCATACCAAAATTGAGTACTAAAATTGTTCTATCTTCCTTTTTTAGCAAAAAATTTCATTCGGTACTCTTGAAAAGTTTTCCCTTCTAAGATGTTTTTTAATTTCTTTTGATTCAATCTTTTTTTCAATGAGGAAATCTTATCGGTGAATAATATTCCTTCAATATGATCATATTCATGTTGGATTACTCTGGCTATTAATCCGTCAAAAACTTCCGTTTTAGTCACAAAATCTTCCTCACAGTATTCAATTGTAATTGTTGGATTTCTGTATACATCCTCTCTTACATCAGGTATACTTAAACAACCTTCATTAAAGCTCCATTCTTCTCCTTCTTCTTTTATCATTTTAGCATTGATAAAAGTTCTTTTGAATCCCTTTAATGCTTTTTGCTCGGTATCATTTAATTCTTCATCATCGCTAAACGGCGTAGTATCGATTACAAATAATCGCAACGCTAATCCTACTTGAGGTGCGGCAAGTCCGACACCATAAGCATTGTACATCGTTTCGTACATATTAGCAATCGTTTCTTTCAAATTAGGATGTTCTGGTGAAAGCACCTCCCCTACTTTTCTTAAAACTGGATCACCGTAACCTATAATTGGTAAAATCATTGTTTTTGTATTAAGTATTATCTACTGTAATTAGGAAAAAGATCCCATTAATTCAGTTTGCAAAAATAGTAAAAAATTAGACATTGCGTGAGCCTCTGTTAATTATTAGCTAATATTTAAAATTTAAGCAAAAAGAGCGCAACAGATCCTTTGCATCGTTCGTACAAACCTTACCTTTGTACCAATACAAATATATGCTTTACAAAATCCAAAAAATTATCGACAGCACCAATTTTACTAGTGCTTTAAAAGTTACATTAGCGGCAGTTATCCCTGTTCTATTATTCACTTTCTATGGTAATTTTCAAATGGGTTTTGCTATGGCTCTGGGTTCAATTTTTGCATATCCAAGTGATATTCCTAGTAGTATTCAACATAAAATAAAAGGCATTGTAGTTACTGCTTTTTTAGTATCGGGACTCCATTTACTGGTTAATCTCGTTTATCCTTTTCCCTTTATTTTTTATCCTTTTTTAGCGGTTTTAATCTTCCTTATTGCCATGCTGTCGGTATATGGGCAAAGAGCCAACATGGTTTCATTTTCCTGTTTGATTGCCGTTTCATTAGCATTTGCGAGTATCAGCACGGGTTGGTCAATGGTCATACACTCAGGTTTAATTCTTTCAGGTGGGCTGTTCTATTTACTTATTTCGATTATTTTTCAGTATCTAAGACCGCATCGCTATGTTGAATTACAGATTGCTGATTGTATAAAACTTACCGCTAAATATTTAAAACTTCGAGGCGATTTATGGACTGTAACTGCCGATAGAAAAGCTATTATCGAGAAGCAACTACATCTTCAAGTAGAGCTTAATACCATACATCAAAGCATAAGAGAAGTTTTAGTCAGCGGACAAGGTACTTCAGGATCTTCCAATCAAAACCGAAAAATGCTACTTGTTTTTATCTCATTGGTAGAGATTTTAGAATTGGCTTTATCTACAGCATTTGATCATAATACGTTACATCAAAAATTCGATGACCATCCGAAAGTGTTGCGCTCCTATCAAAACTTAGCCTATTCACTTGCGACTAGTCTAAAACAATTATCAAAAAGTGTCAAAAAAAGCACGACATACATTTATAAGTCTACTTTGTTGCATGATATGCATGCCTTACAACTTTCAATAGCAGCTTATGAAAATGAATTAGGGAAACAAAATGCTTCCGAAGGCGTTTTTATGTTGACAACAATGCTACAATATGCTGAAAAACAAGTAGAAAAGATTAAAATTGTAGAGCGTGCGTTCTCTCCTAGTTTTAGCGCACATGATTGGAAAGGAATTGACAAGGATCTTGAAAAATTCCTCAATCCGCAATACTATCCATTAAGTACTTTAACCCAAAATCTTAGTTTTTCATCTACGATTTTTAGATATTCCATGCGATTAACCATAACCTTAATGACGGGGTTTATTATTGGTAAATTTGTATCATTCCACAATGAATATTGGATATTATTGACCATAATTGTAATCATGAGACCGGGTTATGGCTTGACGAAGGAGCGATCTTTTCATCGTTTAATTGGCACTGTGTTGGGAGGCATACTCGCATTTGGAATCCTTTACCTTGTAGACGATAAGAGCATTATTGGTGTTTTTTCTATTGCTTGCATGCTATTGGGATTTTATTTTACGCAAGTCAATTACAAAATAAGTGCCACATTTGTCACCATGTATGTTGTATTTATTTATGGAATCATTACACCAAATATTAGTGATTTAGTGCAGTATCGAATTCTGGACACAGTGGTAGGAGCAGTTTTGGCATTTGTTGCAAACCATTTTTTATGGCCTTCCTGGGAATTTCTAAATGTGCGAATACATCTAGAAAAAGCAATCAAAGCCAATCAAATTTATCTTAAAGAAATAGCTGCTTTTTATAATAAAAAAGGAAGTATTTCGACTTCCTACCGTTTGGCGCGCAAGAATGCCTTTATTGAAATAGGTAATTTAATGGCTTCTTTTCAACGTATGACACAAGAACCCAAATCGAAGCAAAAACAATTACCACAAGTGTACAAACTGGCTGTTTTAAATCATTCGTTACTTTCGTCTTTAGCGTCATTGGGAACTTACATCCAATCACACAAAACGACAACAGCTTCTGAAGCATTTAATGTAGTTGTTGATACTGCTATTAAAAAACTTGACAATGCCATTTTTCTTTTGAATGAAAATAACGCAAAGCTTCAAGAAAATATTTTAATGGAAGACTTGGAAATCCGATTTACAGAACTAAAAAATATTCGTGAAAAGGAATTGAAGCAGGGAATTGCAATTGATGAAGAGGCGTTTCAATTAAAAATGCAAGAAGCTCAATTAGTGATAGAGCAGTTGATGTGGCTGACGAACCTCTCAGAAAACATTGTAAAAAACATCAAAATATTATTAAAAACTTCATAAAAAAAGCGCTGAAAATAGATACATCTATTATTCAGCGCCTGTAAATTACTATTGAATCTCTAATTGTTTAGTTTTAAAACGGTCGCCGTATTTTGTCTTATTTCATCTAATAAAGCAGGATTATCATTTAAAGTCTGTCCGTATGATGGAATCATTAGTTTTAATTTTTCCTGCCATTCAGGAGTTTCAATATCATCCTTAAAACATCTTGTAATTAAGTCCAACATAATCGATACTGCTGTTGATGCACCAGGAGAAGCACCCAACAAAACCGATAAAGAGCCGTCAGCAGTGGTAATCACTTCTGTGCCAAACTCTAATATACCGCCTTCTTTTTCATCCTTTTTTATTACTTGTACGCGTTGACCAGCTCGTTCTAATACCCAATCTTTGGATCTTGCACCAGGCACATATTCGCGTAAAGCATTGATACGATCCTTAGGCGACTGACGCACTTGATCTATCAAATATTTAGTAAGTGGGATATTTTTTATACCCGCAGCAATCATCGGGATAATGTTATCGGGCTTTATAGATAAAGGTAAATCAGAATAGGAACCATTTTTTAGAAAGCGAGTAGAAAAACCAGCAAAAGGTCCAAATAACAACTGTTTTTCTCCATTTATCATTCTGGAATCGATATGTGGAACTGACATTGGCGGAGCACCAACACTTGCTTTTCCGTATACTTTTACTTTGTGTTTGGCAATAACGTCAGGATTTGTACATTTTAACCATTGCCCACTTACCGGAAAACCTCCATAGCCTTTTCCTTCTGGAACATTGGCTTTCTCTAACAAAGGTAAAGAACCACCACCTGCACCTATAAATACGAATTTGGTATATGCCTTTCTTTTTATTCCAGTTGCCAAATCAGTGATTTTTATACGCCACAATTTATCTTCACCCTGTTTCAGTTTTTGAACTTCGCAATTAAAATGCATCGTTACACCTTCTAAATTGGCCAAATAAGTGAAAATATTTCGGGTTAGCTCACCAAAATTCACATCAGTTCCAATTGTCATTGAGGTCGCTGCTACTCTATCTGTTTCAGTTCTACCCTCCATGACTAGAGGCATCCATTCTTTTAATTGATTGAAATCTGTACTGAAAACCATCTGTTTAAAAAGTGGATTTGCCTGCAAAACTTCAAAACGTGTTTTAAGATAATCGACATTTTTTTCGCCCCAAACAAAACTTAGGTGCGGAATACTTTTGATAAAATTTTCAGGTGCGGAAACTTTATTTTGCTGTACTAAGTAGGCCCAAAATTGTCTTGAAACTTCAAAAGATTCAGCAATACTGATCGCTTTTTTGGGATCAATACTACCATCATACCCTTCTGGAGTATAATTGAGTTCACAAAAAGCAGAATGACCGGTTCCAGCATTATTCCATGCATCAGAACTCTCGGCAGCGGCCATGGCTAATCTTTCGTATATTTCAATTTTAATATCTGGTTGTAACTCTTTTAGGATTAAGCCAAGAGTGGCGCTCATAATTCCAGCACCTATCAAAACTACATCACTTTGCGAACGAATGGTTGTATCAGGCATAACAAAAATTTAAGGCGCAAAGATACTTTATATCTATAAAAAAAGTATAACAATTTATTGTTAAAAAGTAAGGAATTGTAATGTAAGCTCAACCGAACCAAATGGATAACAATTAGATTCTAAAAAGGCTTCCGATTCAAATAATCTTGCAACATTATAGTTGCTGAAATTTCGTCAATAAGTCCTTTATCTTGACGCTTTTTTTTACTGAGGCCACTATCGATCATCGTTTGGAAAGCCATTTTTGAAGTAAAGCGCTCATCAACGCGAATGACTTTCATCTCAGGAAAATGGTTCGAAAAATGGGTTACAAATCCTTTTATGATAGAAGCACTTTCGGATGGTTCTCCGTTCATTTGTTTGGGTTCTCCAATAAGTACTGCTTCTACTTTTTCTTTGGCAAAATAATCTTTCAAAAAAGCAATCGCGGTTGGAGAAGGAATGGTTGTTAGTCCTGAAGCTATAATTTGCATTTCATCAGTAACGGCTATTCCGGTTCGTTTTTGTCCGTAATCTATGGAGAGAATTCTTGGCATATTACAATATAAAAACTTAGTACTAAAATAAAGGTTAACTGATTAAAATGCTAAGATAAAGTTATTATTTAATTAGATAATTTTTGGTTAAAAATATTTCTTATTTTAACAATTTCAGAAGTGTTAACATCAATCAAGATTGGCTTTTTATTTTTATAAAACTGAAAACTAAGTGTATTAATATTTTTAAATTCTAGCAGCTCCTCTTCATTATAATTCAATTCAAATTGATGCAGTAAACGAGAATCACTTTGGAAACCTGTAACAATTTCGACTTTTTTATCCTCATTGTCTTTAATAGACTCGGTTTCAGTTTTAGTTTCTGTATTTATACTTTGACTATAATTTTTGATCGTTTTACAGTAAATTCTATCATTTATCTTTACATAAACCAAGCTGTCTATTTTACCGAAATCTTGAATTGTAAAAAAATTAAAAAAAGAACTAAATGTATCAGATTCTTTCTTTTTTTCTAGAACAAAATCATTATTTACATAATAGATTTCACGGTTGTTTTTGATGAAATACCGTTGTTTATAAGAGACTATAATGGTGTTTTTAATAGTATCTGTTTGTCTATAGATGCCATTTGAAGAATAAAGACCACAACTTTGAAAAATAAATAGTAGAATTCCAATTAGTATAATTTTTTTCATAAATATAACTTTTTTAAAAAAGGTAGTAACACATACAATGCCAAAACATCAAAATTACTTTACAAATTTTATTCTATTTAAGATTTTAGTTCATTTTCATTACTATAAATCTTTTTAAACTAAATATAATTCATCCTAAATGACCGAACTCTATAATTATAAAGTTTGGGTTTTAATGCTGGTCCGAAATTCTATTCGAATGCCTTCGATAATTTAGAAATATATAACATTTTCAATCACTTTTGCGTTTTTGCTTTTAGCTAAAAATCTTATCTTTGCCAAAAATCTATCAAAAATGAATCCATTACAAACAATTATAGAACAAGCTTGGGAAAACCGTGCTTTGTTGCAAGAAACGACAACAACTGATGCTATCAGAGAAGTTATCGAATTATTAGACACCGGGAAATTACGTGTTGCGGAGCCAGTTGGTGAAGGATGGCAAGTAAACGAATGGGTGAAAAAAGCGGTCGTTATGTACTTCCCTATTCAAAAAATGGAAACATTGGAATCTGGAATTTTTGAATACCACGATAAAATGTTATTAAAGAGAGGCTATGCCGAGAAAGGAATTCGCGTTGTTCCAAACGCTGTTGCGCGTTACGGAGCTTACATTTCAAGTGGTGTGATTTTGATGCCTAGCTATGTAAATATTGGTGCATATGTTGACGAAGGAACTATGGTAGACACATGGGCAACTGTAGGAAGCTGTGCTCAAATCGGTAAAAATGTACACTTAAGTGGTGGTGTTGGTATCGGTGGTGTTCTTGAACCTTTACAAGCTGCTCCAGTAATTATTGAAGATGGTGCTTTTATTGGATCTCGTTGTATCGTTGTTGAAGGTGTTCATGTGGGTAAAGAAGCCGTTCTAGGTGCCAATGTTTGTTTAACAGCCTCAACAAAAATTATTGATGTAACCGGAGAAACGCCTGTTGAAATGAAAGGATATGTTCCTGCACGTTCAGTTGTGATACCAGGGAGTTATACCAAATCTTTTCCAGCTGGAGATTTTCAAGTACCCTGCGCATTAATTATTGGTACACGCAAACCATCAACTGATTTAAAAACTTCCTTGAATAATGCGCTTCGAGAATATGACGTAGCGGTTTAATTTGGTATTAATATATTAAAAGTCTCAATTAAAAATTGGGACTTTTTTATTTGCCTATTTTTCTTTTCAAGTATTTCTTTTTAGTAATTTTTCGCTTGAATGAGGTTGTTGTTTTTAAAAGTATTTTATGCAATTTTTCTTCAGGGTGTTGGCTTAATTTTGAATAAGTACTAGCCACTATTTTTACCATTGTTTTAGACAACCACATTTTCTTAAAATTATCAATTCGTGCTTCAATGGACAGATTTTCAAATTTCATTCGGTTTAAATCAACTAAATAAAAATCATATTTCCCTTCACTTTTCTTTACAATCAAAGTATTACCGGGAGAATGATCTAAAAAATTAATACTGGCTTCATGCATCCTGAAGGTAAATTCTGTGAACTGCTCTAAAATATTCTTTCGGTCGGGAAATAAGGGATTGTGTATCAATTCTCTGATTGTAAAATCATATTCGACTTGGTCACATATATAATAACTTTCTGATAAAAAACCGAAGCGATTTCGGTTTTCAACATAAGCAATCGGAGCAGGAGTAGCAATATTATGTACCAATAAATAATTAGCATAATCAAAAGAACGTTTAGCTTTTGTGCTCCTAAAAAAAGAATAGATAATTGATTTAAAAAGATTTGGTTTGGCAAAATATTTAATGTTAACTCTTTTTCCGTCTAAATCGTTGGATTTTATTGTGTTTCTTGCACCTTTTACAATTAAATCTCCTTCATTAAAAAAAGTCGCAACTAATTGAAGAATAGAATTTTTCTGATTTTTAAAATCGGGATGAAGAATAACTTGCACTATGTTTTATTTAAATTTGGTTTAAAAGTATAAAAAATAGTACTTTGTACCTAGAAATAATTTTATGAAAAAAGTTTTAATCATACAAAATAAGCGCATTGGCGATGTTTTGATTAGTTCCGTAATAGCAAATAACTTTAAGGCAAAATACCCAAACAGTACGGTTCATTTTTTGGCATACGATTTTACCCATGGTGTAATCCTAAACAATCCAAATATTGATAAAATTATCTCAATTAACGATAAAGAGCTAAAGAAACTACCCGTTTTATTTCGATTAATTCGCCAAATCAGAAACGAAAAATATGATATTATTTTTGATCCCTACTCCAAAACACAGAGTAAACTAATCTGTAAATTTTCTGGAGCCAAACAAACTATTGGTCATAAAAGCAGAAAAAAACTAGGAAACTGGGGCTATTATACCCATCCTGTAGCTATTTCGAAAGAGAAAACAAAAATTTGTGGTAAGGCTATCGAAGATCGGATTCATTTGTTAAACCAATCGGGCAATTATGAACCTATAGATTATGAACCTAAAATATTTTTAACTGACAACGAGAAAAATGAAGCTAACTTAGAGTTGCATTCAAATAAAAAAGTAGTTGTAGTAGGTATATTAGGAAGTACACCCCAAAAATCTATGCCCTACGAATATGTTGCAGAAATGGTTGATTTTATAGCCACAAACTACAATGTATCTATATTGTTTAACTATGCGCCTAACCAAAAAGAAGAAGCACAAAAAATTTACAATCTTTGCCAAAATAAGGCGGATATCATTTTTGATATTAAAGCTAAAAACATACGTGATTTTATCAAAATCATGGATAAATCCGATGTTTTAGTAGCCAATGAAGGAGGAACGGTACATATTGCCAAAGCATTGAATAAACCTAGTTTTACCATTTTCTCACCTTATGTCAATAAAGATCATTGGGCAAGTTTCGAGGACGGAAAATTTCATCATTCAGTTCATTTACTCGAAATAAAACCAAACCTATTTGATGAGTTTACTTTTGAAGAACGCAAGAAAATCGAGAAAAATCCTGATGCATTATACCAGCAACTTACACCAGAGTTAGTTCTACCAGAATTAGACCTCTTTTTAAAAAATAATTTATAGCAAAAAAGCAACTCCAAGAGTTGCTTTTTTTATTTTTTTCGGATACCAAAATCAGTCCATTTTTTCTTTTCCACTTTTGTTTCTTTACGAATGTTTCTGTTCTTGTTTATCGATTCTTCAGTGGCATATCCACGAGGATGATCCAGATGCAAACAAACTGTACTGTACCTTATCTGCTTTGGCTTAATGCCATAATTTACTAATCGTTCCCCCAATTCTCTGTCTTGTCCGCCGTACTGCATTCGTTCATCAAAACCATTAATAGCGAGAATATCTTTTTTCCAACCTGATGCGTTGTGGCCATTCCAACTTGGAGTTGTAGGGGTCAAGAAATTTAGAATACTACTTTTTAAACCTGTAGCATTAATTTTATTGTTTTTAAATGAAGATTTCATTCCGTGTTTTCTTAACCAAGAAACATCAAAACACAAATCAGCAAAAATATCAGATTTGCTAATATCCTTAGATAATTGTAAGGGTAATTTATGATAACCACCAGATAGAAAATAGCCTTCTTCTCTAAATTTTATATGTTGTTCAACAAAATCTGGACGTGGAATACAATCGCCATCAGACATCATAATGTAATCTGTGGTGCAAGCTACAATTGCTTTATTTAAAATTTGGGATTTCTGAAAACCATTGTCTTCATGCCAAACATGAACTATGGGATAAAAAACTTCTTTTTTCAATTCTTCAATTAAATCGAAGGTATCCTGTCGAGAACCATCGTCAGCTATGACCATTTCAAAATTGCGATAGGTTTGCGTATTGTAGCCCCAAATTACTTTTTTAAGCCATTCGGTCGAATTGTATGTGCTTATAATTACTGAAATATTCTTCTGCATAATGCTGCAAAGGTAACGCAAATTTGTTAATTTTGTTTTTCTTAAAAAGAAATAATGAGTACACTTTCGGTCATAATTCCTACCTATAATGAGATTAATTATATTGAAGACGCTATAAAATCGATCGATTTTGCTGATCAAATTATTGTAATTGATTCTTTCAGCACTGATGGTACAAGGGAAAAAGTAATCGCATTAGGCTGTACTTTGCTTGAACGTAAATTTGACAACTTTTCGAATCAAAAAAATCATGCCATCTCATCAGCATCGGGAGATTGGATATTATTTTTGGATGGTGATGAACGTGTAACTCAAAAGCTCAAGCTAGAAATTCTATCCGTAATCGAGGAGGGCAAGCATGCTGGTTATAAAATTTGTTTTCCCCATTTTTATATGAATCGTTTTTTATACCACAAAGTAGACAAAGTTGTTCGTTTGGTAAAAAATAAAAACATTTATTTCACAGGAGATGTTCATGAAAAATTACACGTAGAAGGAAGTATTGGAATACTAAAAAATTTTATGATTCATTACACCTACAAAGGATTAACAAATTTATTACAGAAAAAAGATTCTTATGCTTGGTTTCAAGCAAAAACATCTTTTGATAAGGGGAAAAAAGCAACCTACTTTCATCTGATATTCAAACCTTTTTACCGCTTTTTTTCGTCCTATATTTTAAAAAGAGGTTTTATGGATGGAATTCCAGGTTTGGCTCTCGCAAGCGTGAATGCTTATGGTGTTTTTTCTCGCTATGCAAAAATAATTTTAATCGAAAAAGGTCTAAAATAATTTCAGTTTTCCAAAGCGTAATTTTAATTTAAATTGCAGTAAGCTGTCCTCGCCTTTCACATCAATTCGCATAATTTCATACCTATTTTTAAACGGAAATTTATTGACTTTATTTCCAATGCGTAATCCCATTTTGATATTATTGTTTTCTAATATAGTTTTGAAATTTGCATTTTTTGGATTCTTTTTTGGAAAATTACCGTAAGGATAAGCTAGTGCATGGTATACTTTCAGATCATTTTGTTCGATAATCTGAAAACATTTTTCGAAATCTTCATTAATTTCAGCAGCTGACATTGAATCGTATTTGCCATGAGCATAAGAATGCAAACCCAATTCTATTCTAGGACTAAGGCTTTTTAGGTCTTGAACCGACATGATTTTTTCTTTTCCTTGATTCCATAAATCAGCTTTACCAATGTATTGAAATGGAATGAAGAAAGTAGCTTTCAAATTGTATTTTTCGAGTAAAGGATAAGCATAAAAAAGCTGATTTTCAGTCACATCATCAAAAGTTAACACTACGCTTTTTGGCGGAATGGTTGACAGCGATTCTAATTCTGAAAGATGAAAGGAAACGAAATTATTCTCCATTAAATAGCGAAATTGATTATCTAATTTTTGAATAGAAATGGTAAGACCATTACTTTCTAATTCCTTTTGGGAAACATTATGATACATTAAAATAGGTAATTGCGCCATTTGCTTTTTTTGTAAAAATACAGTTGTAAATTTATTACATTTGCCTCGTTCATGCCTCATCCTAAAGAAAAAAATTTGAAACCTAAAATAACTGCATTGGCAATCACTTTGAATGATGAAGAGAACGTAAAAAAATATGTTCAAAGTTTATCTTTTGCTGATGAAATTATATTTATTGATAGCTATAGTACTGATGCGACAACAGCCCTTGCAAAAGAACTTGGAGTTACCGTAATTCAAAGAGTTTTTGATGATTTTGCAACACAACGTAACTTTGCACTACAGCAATCCAATAACGACTGGGTTCTCTTTTTTGATTTAGATGAGAATGTCACTCCAGAACTTGCTGAAGAAATTCAAATGACAATTAGCTCTGGAAATATTTTTTCAGCATATTATTTGAAAAGTAATTTCCATTTTATGGGAAAACAGATGAAATTTGGAGGTTGCAACTCCAAAAAATCGATTCGGATTTTTAAGAAGCAATCATGCCATTATAACGAAAGTTTAGTACACGAAAAACTTATTACACAAGGAAAAACCGATGTTTTAAAAAATCATAGTAATCATTACGCTTACAAAAATTTTGACGCCTATAATGAGAAACTAAATTTGTTTAGTAAGCTAGAGGCACAAGAACTTTATCAAAAAAAAACAAGACCTAATGCCTATCATTTCTTCCTTCGCCCAATAGTTTTTTTTATAAAAAACTATATTGTGAAATTAGGATTTCTAGATGGGAAAGAAGGATTTATTTTAGCCTATTTACATTCTTTCGCCGTGCTTAAACGCTATTTATTACTATGGCTTATGTATCGAAAAATATACTAATCAATTAAATTAATAAACAAAAAAATGTTTGAAATTGCAGCGATAATAATCAACTACAACTCCAGTAGACTTACTCAAGAATGTATAGAAAGCATTATTAAAAATACATCAGACGCTATCAATTTTCAAATTATTGTTGTTGATAATTGCTCTGAAAAAGAAGACTTTTTAAAACTAAAACACTTTTGTGATACGCTTACTTGGCCACATTTACAACTTGTAAGAAGTAAAATAAATACAGGTTTTGGAGCAGGGAACATGTTGGGAGTTCATTATGCATCGGCGAACCATCTAGCTTTTATTAACAATGATACCGTTTTTTTAAACGATTGTTTGAGCATTTTATGGAACGCACTTAAAAACGATACATCAGTAGCAATTGTTGGCGGGCAATCCTTTAAAGAAGATGGAAAAAGAATGCAAGCATTTGACCATTTTACATCGCTCACTAAAGAATTATTTGGTAGAGATTTTCTAGAAAAAATTAACCCAAAAAAATATCCCAAGAGAAAAGCGGAATACCTTACACCTACAAAAGTCAACTATGTGCAAGGAAGCTTTATGATGGTTAATACTGTTGATTTTAATTTAGTTGGAGGATTTGATACTGCTATTTTTCTATACTATGAAGAAACAGATTTGTGCAGAAGACTAGAAAAAATTAATAAAAGTTGTTTTTTGATTCCCGAGGCAAGATACATACATTACCACGGTGCTAGTACAACACCTTCTATTCATATTAAAATTGAATTGAAAATTTCGATGTTATATGTGCTGAGAAAGCACTCGAATTATTTGAATTATAAATTTTTAATAACCCATCTCCAAATTCAATATTTTTTTAAGAGCTTTTTCAAACCAAGATATTGGGCTTTATTTAAAGTATTAATAGTTGGAGCGCCTCTGTCTAAATCGTTAAAAATTAAGCAGAAATTACAAAACATTGAATTGTTTTAAAATTTTAATGTGCAATTACTTGTAGCAAAAATCTAAAGAAATAAGAAAATCATATCCAGTAAAAAAATAAATTATTTAAGAAACAATTGGTCACACAACAATGAAATCATTCCCAAAAATATCAATAGTAATCCCTTGCTTTAATAACGACAATACGATTATCGAAACAATCGAATCTGTCATGAAACAAGTGTACTCATCCATAGAAATGATTATCGTAAATGATGGATCAACTGACAACAGCGAAAAAGTAATTACTAGTTATATCGAAAGTAAAAAAATTACCAATATTACTTTGATTAATCAAGCCAATGCAGGACCATCAAAATCAAGAAACAATGGTGCTCAGATTGCAGCAGGCACCTACTTGATGTTCTTGGATGCGGATGATCTCTTGGCTCCAACTTACATCGATTCTTGTATTGCAAATTTAGAACGTGATAAAAATCTAAATATAGTTTATACCGAAGGTGAATATTTTGGCGCAAAAACAGGAAAATGGAATCTACCAAATTTTAGTATTCCAAATTTTTTAGAAGCAAATTGTATTCCAATTTCAGCTGTCATACGAAACGAAGTCTTTAAAAAGGTAGGTGGTTTTGATGAAAAATTAGGATACACAGAAGATTGGGACCTATGGATCCGAATCGTTCAAGAAGTGGGAGGCGTATATAAAATCGATCAACCACTATTCTTTTACAGAAAAAGATTCGATAAAAGCTCTATTACGGACAATAGTAAAAACCTAGGACAACAATCAACCATATACATTTACAACAAAAACTACTCTTTTTTTGCTGCAAACGGTTATGATATCGAAACCCTATTACAGTCAAAAGACAGCAATGGAAAGTATAAAAAAAAATATTACAATGTGTGGTACAGGAAACTATTTTATAAATTAAGGAACAAATCAAACAAATGATCAACACAGAAGTACACAATGCTTACGAAATAATAAAAGAAGGCGGAATTATTTTGTACCCTACAGATACCGTTTGGGGAATTGGTTGTGATGCCACAAATGCTGAGGCGGTGGCCAAGATCTACAAACTGAAACAAAGAGCAGAAACCCAAAGCATGATCGTCTTGATGAATGGCGAAAAAATGATGTATAATGTTTTTAAAGATATCCCAGAAGTGGCTTGGCAAATCATTGATTTATCTGAAAACCCAACCACTCTAATTTTAGATAATCCTAGAAATGTAGCTCCAAATATCATATCCGCAGATAAATCTCTTGGAATTCGGATTGTCAAGGAACCTTTTTGCTTTAAATTAATGGAAAAAATGAAAAAACCATTAGTCTCAACATCGGCAAATATCTCTGGAAAACCCACGCCCATTGCCTTTAAAGATATTAGTCCCGAAATTATAAAAGGTGTGGACTATGTTGTAAATTTGCATCGTGAAAAAATTGGAGGAAAACCTTCTACGATTATAAAATTGAGTTCAGACAGTCAGGTTAAAATTATTCGGAAATAAAAGTTTTTCACCGCTAATTCGCTAATTTAATTTTAGAAATGGATGACTTAATTTATAAAGAAGAATGTTATAAAATTGTTGGACTATTGTATGAAGTACACAAAAATTTAGGAAAAGGTTTTTCAGAAATCGTATATAAAGATGCTCTAGAATTTGAATTTAACGAAAATAATATTCATTATGAGAGGGAAAAAGAATATTCTGTTAACTATAAAAATTCCATCTTAAAACATAAATTTTATGCAGATTTTATAATTCTTGACAAAATAATTCTTGAAATAAAAACTGTCGAATGTTTTAACAATAGCCATTACAATCAGTGTTTAAATTATTTATAAATTTTTGGAAACAAACTTGCCATACTAGTTAATTTTAACTTGACCTCCCTTGAATACAAACGTATCGTTGATACCAAAAAATAATTAGCGAATTTGCGGTAATAAAAAATGAACTATAAACAAGCATTACAAAATAAAATTTTCGAAGTTATCTCTCAAGCTTCCCAAGAACTTAACGTTGATAGTTATGTAATTGGTGGTTTTGTGCGAGATTTACTTTTAAAAAGAGATTTCAAAAAAGATATTGATATTGTTGCCGTTGGCAGCGGAATCGAATTGGCTTTACACGTTTCAAAACTACTTCCCAATAAACCGAAAGTTCAAGTTTTTAAAACCTATGGCACCGCCATGTTGCGTTTTGAAGATACCGAAATAGAGTTTGTAGGCGCTCGTAAAGAATCCTATCAATCTGATAGTAGAAATCCTATTGTAGAAAACGGCACACTACAAGACGATCAAGGCCGTCGTGATTTTACAATCAACGCGCTCGCTATTTCGCTTAATGTAAAAAATTATGGAGATTTACTGGATCCTTTTGAAGGATTACTAGATCTTGAAAAAAAGATTTTAAGAACACCCCTAGAGCCAGACATTACCTACTCTGATGATCCTTTACGCATGTTGAGAGGAATTCGTTTTGCCAACCAATTGGGGTTTAAAATTGAAGCAAAATCGCTAAATTCGATAACCAAAAACGCGAACCGAATCAAGATCATCTCTGGGGAGCGCATCGTAGACGAGTTGAATAAAATACTATCTACAGACAAACCATCAGTAGGATTTTTACTTTTGTTCCAAACCGGACTTTTGGATATTATTTTACCTGAATTGACTGCATTGAATCAAGTAGAGGAAATTGAAGGTCACACACACAAAAATAATTTTTATCACACGCTGGAAGTTGTTGATAATATTTGCCCTAATACGGCTGATGTTTGGTTGCGCTGGTCTGCTTTACTGCACGATATTGGAAAAGCACCCACGAAACGTTTCAATAAAAAACAAGGATGGACTTTTCACGGTCATGAATTTCTTGGCGGGAAAATGGCAAAAAAAATCTTCGAAAGATTGCATATGCCGTTAAACCAAAAGATGAAATTTGTGCAAAAAATGGTGATGATGAGCTCCCGCCCTATCGTTTTGTCGCAAGATACAGTTACAGATAGTGCCGTTCGTCGTTTAGTTTTTGATGCTGGTGAAGATGTTGAAAATTTAATGACGTTATGCGAAGCAGACATAACGACTAAAAACCCAAATAAGTTCAAGAAATACCACAAAAATTTTGAAATCGTTCGAAAAAAAATTGTTGAAGTTGAAGAACGTGATCACGTACGTAATTTTCAACCGCCTATTTCAGGAGAAGAAATTATGGAGTTATTCAACTTAAAACCATCAAAAGAAATCGGAATGCTCAAAGAAGCTATAAAGGAAGCCATTCTGGAAGGCGAAATCCTTAACGAGTACCAAGCTGCTTATGACTTTATGTTGAAAAAAGCGACCAAATTAGGTTTAGTTAAAGTTTAACTATTGTGCATTTTATTTCTACACCAAAAAAAGATAATTTTACCAAAATAAATTTCAAGTGCAAAAATACTTTTTAAAATCAGCCAAAATAGCTTTAGTTCTTGTATATCTTGTCATTTTTGCCGGTGCCTTTGTACGATTGACAGGCTCTGGAATGGGTTGTCCAGATTGGCCAAAATGCTTTGGATATTACATACCTCCAACAGAGAAAAAAGAACTGCTTTTTACAGCACAAAAAGAATATGATAAAGGTCAAGTTATAATCAAAGACGAAATGCTTTTAGTTGCAAAAACTGATTTTACTTCAAAAACAAGTTTTGATGCATCGAACTGGGAAAAATATACCAAACACGATTACGCTATTTTCAACCCAATACACACTTGGGTCGAATATATAAACCGATTATTGGGAGCACTTGCCGGAATTGCGTGTGTAATCACTTTTGCACTTGCTTTTGGGTATAGGAAAGATAATAAAACACTCCTTTTACTGACCTTTTTAGTGTGTGTTTTAATGGGATTTCAAGCATGGCTTGGCAAAACCGTTGTAGACTCTGATTTGAGTCCCTACAAAATAACTACTCACATGCTTGCTGCATTGTTGATTGTAGCCTTTCAATTAATTGTTATTCACAGCACTCAAAACAACAAGAAAATAGTTGGCTATAATGCTAAATTCAATACCGTTTTACTTATTTCTTTAGCGCTTACTTTAATCCAAATTGTTTTAGGTACCGATGTGAGAGAACAAGTAGATATCATTTCAAAAACGGGTGCACCAGAAATTATGTGGCTTCAAAACCCAACCTTTGTGTTTTATATTCATCGTTCTTTTTCTATTGTAGTATTGCTAACTAATTTATATTTGTTTTCACTAAACCACAAATTAAGTTTAGGATTTTCAAAAACAAAATGGGTAATATCAATCTTAATTATGGAGATCATTTCGGGAATAGCCATGTATTATCTTGATTTTCCATTTGGTACGCAAACTGTTCATGTGGTATTAGCAACTCTATTGTTTGGAGTTCAATTTTACATTATTTTAGAATCTAAAGCAAAAAGAATACATTCATAAAAACATAAAATCCAGACTATATTGTCGCATTTACCATTGTTCACGTAGTACTAAAATGTCAAAACTTGCCGCTCAAGATAAATTTTTAGATTTATCAGATTATGGGAGAACGTTCGGAAAACTTCTAGCCAGTCAATTAAAAGACACCCGCTTTACACCCATTCATGTGACCCTACTTTTTGGTGTTTCGGGTTTAATCGCTATTTATAGTATTCTTGACGGATCGTATTTTTGGGCAGGTTTTTTTATAGTTTTAAAATCCGGAATTGATGCTGCAGATGGTGAATTAGCACGACAGAAAAACACCCCTTCTTATACCGGTAGATACCTTGATAGCGTGTTTGACATCATACTCAATTTTTTGTTTTTAATGACTATTTGTTATGTTTCGAAAACAACAATTTGGCTAACAATTTTGGCCTTTATTGGCATTCAATTACAAGGTACTTTATACAATTATTATTATGTAATTCTCCGAAATAAATCGGTTGGAGGCGACACAACTAGCAAAGTTTTCGAATACAAATCACCGCGCGCTTTAGCAGGAGAAACTCAAAAATCGGTCGATATTTTGTTTGGCATTTATACTATTGTGTATGGCGTTTTTGACAAAATAATTCACTCCCTAGATAAAAACGCATATAAGGTTAAGACATTCCCCAACTGGTTTATGACACTACTATCCATTTACGGTTTGGGTTTTCAATTGTTGATAATTGCAATAATGCTACCTGCTGGATTCATAGAATACATCATCCCATTTTTCATTATTTACACCCTATTTATTTTTGTGATAATTGGCATTAGAAAAACAGCATTTAAGGCATAAACTCCTGATAACAAAAATCTATATCACCTATTTATACAATACATTACCAGTGATTTAAATAATTTTATATGAATCAATAATTTAATTAATTTCATAATAACTATTTCATTTTTATTACGGTGAAGAAAAATTAATCGGATAGTAATTATACAACTGTTTCCTAGAATTGCATAACATTTTAACCGTTTAAAATAGCCAAAATTGTAAAGAACAAATAGTAATTTAAAACTTAGATATTATGCCAAATTCAAAAGAGATTGAAGGAAACTGGAATGAGTTGAAAGGAAAACTTAAACAGAAATATGCCGATTTGACCGATGATGATTTACTTTACGACGAAGGAAAAGAAGATGAAATGTGGGGTAAATTACAACAAAAATTAGGCAAGACAGAAAAAGAAATTAAATCATTATTTGATTAATTTTTAAATCCAACACGTACTTAAAACTGTTTCAATCGTTAGAGTCAAAATTTCCTATTAGGATTTTTTGACATTCATTTGAAACAGTTTTTTTTATGTTTTAAAATTACTCAATCCAAGTCTTAAAATCAGATACTTTTTCTCTGCTCACAATCACTTCTTCGTCTTTATAAGAAGGCAAAATAACTTTCAACCGAGAGTTGCTGTACACAACAATTTCTTTGATTGCTTTCAGAGGAATTATAAATTTTCGACTGATTCGAAAGAAATCTGCTGGATCTAATTCCTGTTCCAAAAGTTCCAATGTGCATTCCAATAAATAATTCCTGTTGTCAAAAGTATGTAAATACGTTCCTTTATTTTCGCTAAAAAAACATTCAATTTCCTCAATTGAAATCACTTTTAAATGTTGCCCAATTTTTACTGTGAATCGCTTTTTAAAGGTTTTTTCAAAAGGATTGGTTAGCATTTTTTTGATTTGCTCAAAATCGATGGTGAGATTTTGAGTTTGTAATTCTTGTTTTGGTAACAGTGATTTAAATTTAGTAACAGCGGCCTCAAGATCATCTTCATCGATGGGTTTCAAGAGGTAATCGATACTGTTTAATTTAAAAGCACGAAGCGCATATTCATCATAGGCAGTTGTAAAAATCACAGCGCTTTTGATACTTACTTTTTCAAAAATTTCAAAGGACAACCCATCTGATAATTGAATGTCTAAAAAAATTAAATCAGGATGCTCATTTTTAGAAAACCAATCAATAGATTCCTCAACAGAATGCAACATTACTCCTACTGCAACGTTTAGTTTTTCTAATTTTCTTTGCAGTAATCTGGCAGCAGGTTTTTCGTCTTCAATTATTATAGTAGTCATTTATATTGAATCGTTAATTTGGTTATTTGTCGAACTGAACACTCATTTTTACTCCCATTTTTCACTTTTCTCTTTTTCCATCAATTCCTTGATTTTTTTGTCTTCCCAGCTTTTACCAAAAAATATATTTCCCCCAAAAACAGACAAACCATGAAACAACAGTCCTATACCCCAAAAAAATGCTGTAAAGAAATTTTCTAATTTAAAGTAACTTTCACCCGGTTTTAGGTCATTAACGTTTAGGAAAAAAATAAAAATATTGACCAATATGTAAATCATCAAATGGTTATAAAAGCCTTTTAATTTTTTAACTTTTCTTTGAGCTTCTGCATACTTATCCTCAGGTTGGTGGCCATTATAATCCACCTCAGTATTGTTTATCATACTATTTTATTTTTAAGTGAAACTGATTAAGATCTCCAAAATCATAATCTAATTTAAAAAATTATCTAATCTGGATTACTCCCAATTTTTTTTATTCTCCTGATCCATAAGTTTTTTAATCTTTTGCTCTTCCCAATCTTTACCTAGAAATGGCAAATAATTAAAAACTCTCAATCCGTGGATAATTACCCCAATTCCCCAACCAAACAAAGGCCAATAAAACCATAAATGATCTGGTGATGTAACTAAATTAATCACTAGTAACACACTGTTAAAGACAATGTAGGAAACCAAGTTCCCATAAAATCCTTTAATTTCTTCAATTTGCTTTTTTGCTCTAAAGTAGCGCACGTCGTTCTGAAATGTATTTTCCATGTTGTACTTTTTTATGTATTTAATTCCAATTTTTCTTGTTGTCCTCTTTTTGTAAAATTTCCTGAATCTTACGTTCTTCCCAGTTCGAACTGTATCCATACACTTTTAAAGCGTGCATAATTAATCCAAATCCCCATCCCACAGCAGAAAACCAAAACCATTGAAAATGTGGGGAGAATTTTAAATTTATAAATATTAAAAAAGGAATAATGCAACAGTATGAAATTAGGTTTCCGTAAAACCCTTTCAGCTCTTCTACTCGCTTTTTTGCTTTGTAATACGCATTGTTTTCGTTGTAATTTGTAGTGGTATCCATTACTATTATTTGTTTGGTTAAAATAGGTATTTTGACTGTAAATGTTTTTTCGTTTTGGGCAATCAATACTTTTCTTTTGGTAATAATTCCATATCGATTGATAATATTTTGTAAACCAACGCCTTGACGTTCTTGTAACACTTCCTTTTTTTGATAATCGTTTTGAACTGCTAAGTAATCGCCCTCTACATAAATCCTAATATGCAACGGCCGTTGCTCACTGACTACATTGTGTTTTACTGTGTTTTCTAACAATAATTGCAGCGATAGCGGCACTACTTTGGCCTCTGGATTTATAGCTGTTGCTGGTAAATCGTAAAAAAGACTGTTTTCAAAACGCATTTTCAGCAAGTTCATGTAGGTTTTGGCGAAAGCCAATTCCTCATCAACAGAAACTAATTCTTTGTCTTTTTGTTCTAAAACATACCGATAAATTTTAGACAAAGAAGTGGTAAACCGTTGCGCATTTTCTGGATTTTCTTCGATCAAAGAACTCAATACGTTCAAACTGTTAAAAAGAAAATGCGGATCGATTTGGTTTTTTAAACTTTCAAACTTGGCATTAGCTGTTCCTGCTATGATTTTTTGCTCTTTGACTTTGTTTTCATTGTAGGCCTTGTAAAATGAAATGGCATGTACTGAAAGCGTGACAAAAAAAGTAATTACGATTCCTGCTAGATAATTTGAAGGCTTTTCATTTGCCAAAAAGTAGTCAAATGAGTTGCCATTATAGATTACTTCTTCAAAAACGTGCAATAAAAAAATAACCGTTAACGATAGTGTTAAAGAACCTATAAAACCTGTTACTAATCCTCTTATTGAAAATCGATCAGCAAAAAAGGAATCTAATTTCATAAACAAAAGCGCATTTGCAGTGTATAATGAAAACGTATACAACGCCGTAAAGAAAAACTGAACTAGTAATTTTTTACCAAAATGGATTTCGCTACCCATAACCACATTAATAATTTGCATTACTACAAAAATAACTAGTGTTAGTTTTATTGCTTTCAGTAGTTGATTATAGAGAATATTCATTTGTGTAGCTTTTTATTGGTGCGCATTTTTTATGAAATTTCAAGATGCTGCGTTTTTATTTACAGTTTTTTTGTGCTTCGATCGCTCTTTCTAAACCCCATTTTGGTGAGAAAGGTGTTTCTGGTTTAAAAGTAGCAAAAAGTCCGATAGCTTTTTCAATTTGAGCACACATTGGCTTGGTATCGGTTCCCCAAAATTTAGCACTACCTATTTCAAACTCTGCTTTATTATAAACTACTCTTGGATTTTCTGGAGCAATTGCCTGTGCTTTGCCATATAATTGCATTACTGTTCCAGATAATTTTTGTCCGTTTGTCATGGGATCAAAAGCAATCCAGGCGGTGTGAATCATTGCTTGTACAACTAATAGTTCTGCATTGTTAGGATTTTTATCCATTTCTATATCCAATGCTTTTTGTGCTTTTGAAAGCAACAAATTCATTTGATCTTTATCCTTTGTTTTAAAAGCAGTTGTGGTGTTAACTAATGCCACGTAATAATTTGGCAACCAACTTGTTTTTTCGGCAGCTGCAATTCGTTCGAATACATCCGAAGCTTCAGTGTTTTTTCCTTCGCCCCATAATTGAAAAGCTTTTCCCATTCCCTGCTCGAATTGTCCTTGAGCAGATACTAAACTACAGATAAAAAATGCGATAGTTGTGATAATTTTGATCATAATTTCTTGGTTTTAAATAGTTGTTTTTTTTGTGATTGAAACGTTATAATTAATTTATACTTCAAAAGTATCTCGGTTATTCGTGGTTTAAAATTTATAAATACTGAACTGTAGAATTTGATGGATGAATTGTTATTTGATAAAAAGTCGAAAGTCATAAACTTGAAAGAGTTTTCGTTTACAAGGACTTTAGACCTTTGACTTTAAGATAGTATGACTCCTTTTATAGATTTCTCAATTGATTGTCTTTTTTGTCATTGCTTATCGTCCAAAAGAAACCTACAAAGAAAAACCGATCAGCAGTAGGAATGATCTCTTTTCGCTTATAAAAACCAGCATTGTCTGGATTGTTGGCGTATTCGTAACCAAATACATTTTGAGAACCTAAAACATTAGAAACTGAGAAATATAAAATCTTTTGTTGTGACAGTAAATACGCCCAATTGAAACTTAAACTATTGTAGGATTTTGTTTTACCGTTCATGAATTTTGTTTCGTTTGGATTGTTGTAGGGACGACCGGAACTGTAGGAGTTTGTAAAACCTATTTGTGATTTCCAGTCATTGATCCAGTATTTAGTAACGATAGACAAGCTATGATCTGCAACAAAACTTGGTGTGACTTGAGAACTAAAATTTTTATAATCTCTCTCGGTATCGATATATGAATAAGAAACCCAATATTCTAAGTTTTTTATGGATTTTCCATCTCTCCAAAACAAATCCAAGCCTTTTGCATATCCAGAACCTGTATTGTCATAAACTGAATTAAATAGAGCCGTTTGAGTGTCGAATTTTACTAAATTACGATAGTCTTTGTAATAGGTTTCGGCACGAAATGTTTTTCCGTTTTTACTGTATTGAAAGTTCAAAATATAATGTGATGCTTTCTCACTCTCAAATTGATGATTATTAGAATATTTGATATAATCTGCACTTGGAGTTTGTGTGAAATCACCGTAGGCAAAGGAGAACTGACTGTTTTTAGCCATTTTATATGCAAAAGAAACCCGCGGAGAAATAGCCGTTTCATTTAACAAATCATTATTAGAAGCCCGTACACCAACTTTTGCCGCCCACTTTTTAGAGAATAATAGATCAGCTTCGGTATAAATAGCACCAATATTTGAATCGTATCCATTGGTAAAAACAGAACCCGAATTTTCTTTAAAATCTTCTTTGAATTGGGTTACAAAATAATCTGCTCCAAAGGAAACTTTCAATCGGTCTGAAAAGCTTTTTCGTAGTTTTAATTTTAAATGTGCTGCATTTTCATCATTGTTCACTTTATCAGTAGCTAAATCGACTTTGTTTGTGCTGTAGCCATAACTCAACCCAGAAGTAAGTTGCCAATTATTTCCAAAAACTCCCTTGTAAGATGAATTCAAATAGAAATTATTATTGTTTAATGCAATCCTAATTTTATTTAGCGAATTAATACTTTCCTGATTGATATCAAATTTTGAAGAATCGAAAGCAGCATATACTTTCAAAATTCCGTTATTGAAATTATAGCGATACACCGTTTCTCCTGACAAAGATTGAAAAGGACTATTCCAATCTACGTTTTGAGGAATTGCGGCTTGATACGGAGCCAGATTAATGTAATTGGCATTGACGCTCAACGAACTTTTTTTCCATTTTTGAGTATTTCCAATTCCCAACCCTACGGTCATTAAAGAGATTTCGGTTTTATTCTGATCTGGTTCATCTTGTGTATTTAATAGCAAAACACTAGACAAGGCTTCACCATATTCTGCTGAGTAACCGCCAGTTGAAAATGATATTCCGCTGAATAAAAAGGGAGAAAATCGACCTCGAGTAGGCAAATTATTCGTGGTTGCTCCATACGGTTGGGCAACCCGAATGCCATCTACAAAGGTTTGTGTTTCATTGGCTTCGCCACCACGAACAAATAATCGGCCATCTTCGCCCACGGTTTGTGTTCCCGGCAAGGTTTGCAGCGCGGCAATAATATTTCCTGCAGAACCAGCTGTAGTTACAATATCTAATGGTTTTAGCACCGAAACCCTTGATTTGTCGCCTGCTTCTAATGTTCCAGCTGTAATGACAACGGCATCAAGCGCGTTTACACTCTCCCGAAGCTTGATGGTTTTATTTTGAAAAGTAGCCACATCAATTACCGTTCTTGAAGTTTCATAAATCAGGAAACTCACCACCAAAGTTTGCTTGCCCGTGGTTGCAGTTGTAAAACTAAAATTACCCGTTTCAGTAGTTGAAGCACCATCATAGGTTCCTTCGATAAAAACATTTGCACCTGCAACGGGTTTTCCTTTCTCGTCTACTACTTTTCCTGATAGTGTAGTTTGAGAAAAAACAAACGTGGTACATAAAAAAATAGTAAGTGTAATAATAGTTTTCATGTGATTTGATTTTTTGATGAAACAAAAATAGAATAGCTACCAACGATAAAAAACTATACTTTACCGAACTGTTGAAATTAATGGATGAATTGTAACGCACCTATTTTTCTGGTATATTTACATCAAGTGTCAAAATACGGATCTAATTTGCATAAGGTATCGCAGTGGAAATCCTTTATTGTATCGTTTTCAAAACGAGATAATAAAGATTGAAGCGAAGGAGCCCGACCGAAGCTTTTGCGGAGGGCATGCCCAAAAAATAACAAAGAAAAAATGATAGTACAAACCGAAAAAGAAAAAATGATTGCCGGAGCTTTTTACTCCGCAGGCGATACGGTTTTAGTAAAAGACCGTCGAAGAGCTAAAAATTTGCTTCACAGATTGAATGTAACGGAATACCGAGTGACAAAAAAAGCACGGGAAATCCTAAAAGAGTTGATCCCGAATGCAGGAGCGAATTTTTATGTGGAACCGCCCTTTCATTGTGATTACGGATACAATATTACGTGTGGCACGAATGTGTATTTCAATGTAAACTGTGTGGTTTTAGATGGCGCACCCGTTACAATTGGTTCTAATGTGTTTTTTGCGCCCAATGTGCAGTTGTATACCGCCACACATCCGCTAGATGCTGAACTGAGAAAAATCCAGGAAAACGCCTTACCAATATCCATTGGTGATGATTGCTGGATTGGTGGCAATACGGTTATATGCCCTGGAATCACGATAGGGAAAGGCTGTGTTATTGGAGCAGGTTCTGTGGTGACCAAAAATATTCCTGATAATTCATTGGCAGTTGGAAACCCAGCAACAGTGATTCGGAAATTGAATGAGTAATAAATTTGAAAAGCAAAAATAGGAACATGTCAAAACTAAATTTTACTATATTTGTTATAAAAATTAAACCTAAACAAATCATAATGAAACATCTTAAAACCTTTCTAGTCTTAGCACTTATTGTTGTCGCAAACTCTGTTTCGGCACAATCTACTTTTGATAAATGGCCAGCCATAAAAGAATTTCATGGTGTAATGTCTGAAACTTTTCATCCTGCAGAGGAAGGAAATTTAGCACCAATAAAAGCACGTTCAGAGGAAATGATGAACAAGGCGGCTTTACTATTAAAGTCTGATATCCCAACAGAATTTAAAACAAAAGCAATATTAGCTTCGGCAGAACGCTTGCAATTAAAAAGTAAAGCGCTTCATGAATTAGTTACTTCAAACGGAGCTGATGCTGCGATAGTAAAATCAATTACTGAATTGCATGATGTTTTTCATGAGATCGTAGGACTTTGTTCTGAGACGAAATAATTCAACTTATTATTTGATAGACAGCCCCCAAAAACTAATGCTTTTTTTGGGGGTATTTTTATGAAGTTAAAATTCTGATAGTATCCCGAATTTAAAATGGATTAGGTGAATCCTAATAAATGATTCGCTCAATACCTGATAATGTATATGAATAACAGCTTCATAGAATATGAAAAGCTAACAACACCCCTATTTAAAAAACGTGTAAACGGTACTGAAAATAAAGCAAAACAATTCCATTTATTGCCTTAACCAATATACAGCAGTAACTGTTTTTGATAATCAAGAGCTCATTCCCTTCGTAAATCGATTGCAAAAATCTTATCAACAAAACTAAAAACTGAAATCGAAAACTGAAATTAAATTTTACCTTTGACCTTTCAATAAAAAGAAAGATTATGGTTTATAAATTTAGAGTGATTCTAGACGCGGAAGAAGATGTTTTTAGAGACATCGCAATATTTGAAGACGATACTTTAGAAGATTTGCACAATGCTATTTTTAATTCCTTTGGATTTGATGGCATGGAAGTGGCTTCGTTTTACACTTGTGATGAAACGTGGAACCAAGAAGAAGAGATTTCACTTTTTGATACTGGTGATGTTCCCGGCGAGCAAAAAATCATGAGCGACTATCAATTGTCTGATATTTTAGACAAACAAAATACTAAAATCCTCTACGTTTATGATTTTATTAATATGTGGACCTTCCTTGTAGAGCTTGCAGCTGTAGAAGATCAAAATATTGGAAATTTATATCCTGAAACTATTTTTTCTCATGGCGAAATGCCGGATGAAGCAATGGAAAAAAACTTTGAATCTGACAATGCCGATGACTACAATGCTGAATTTGAAGACGGATTAGATGAAGATGATTTAGATATGTTTGAGGGAGACGATAGTTTTGAAGACTACGGTTTTGAAGAAAATTGGAATTAGTCCTCTCCCCGACCCTCTCCAAAGGAAAGGGAGGGATACCTGCACAAAAATAAAAAGAATGTCCGTATCTATTCCCAGAGGACATCTTTTTAATGGGTTTCTTTGTTAGGTAGTACTCCAGACAAATATAAAAAAATTTAACAAGCACAAAATCACTCCTCATCTCCCCCTCCTTCGGAGGGGGCTGGGGGGAGGAAACCATAAAAAAAATGATCAACTTATACAATACGCACATCGAAAATTTGTCCATTCACAGAGTGGGGAATAAAAGTAGAAACGAAGCCATTTTTTTATCAGAGCAACCTTTTACGCTCAATGATGAAATTGTGCCTTTAATGAAGGAATTTTTCTTTAAATCCTTTAGAGAAAAAGAAGAAAATTATTTTCAGTTTGCACATGAAGTTGATTTGGATTACAATGATATGTTCAAGTTTGCGACAGAAATTTTTGACAATCCTAGTAGTGCTCATGAAATTTCTAAAAAAATCACAACACACCTCTTTGAGCAGTCCAATCATCCTCATATCAAAAATGGTGAGGTATACGTGACCTATTTAAGTAACGTAAGTATTGATAATAATGTGGTTGATGCTATTGGAATTTTTAAAAGTGAAATTCAAGCAGACTTTTTACAGTTTGAAGAAAAAAGTTCCCATCTAGAGATGATTTTACAGCATGGTGTGAGTTTAAATAAACTAGATAAAGGGTGCTTGATCTTTAATTACAAAAAAGAGGAAGGATATAAAATACTAACAGTTGACAGCAACCGCTATGATGCCAGATATTGGCTAGAGCATTTTTTATCAGTTGATGCCTTTGAGGATGAAAACTTTATCACTAAAAAGTATTTAAAATTCTGCCAAAACTTTGCTAAAGACGTCGTTTTTCCAGCTGAGGATAAAAAAGAAGAAGTGATGTTCATGAATCGCTCTGTAAACTATTTTGCAAAAAACGATCAGTTCGAGGAAACAAACTTTTTAAATGAAGTCTTAGACAATCCCGATTTAATTCCTGAATTTAAAAATTATAAAGTAGACAAAGGAGAGAAATACAGTATAGAAGATGTTACCTCATTTCCTATTGCAAATGCAGCAGTTTCTGACGCACGTAAATCAATCAAAAACGTCATTAATTTAGATACGCACATTCAAATTAAAATGGATTTTATCAACCCTGAGAGTGCTGAAAAGTATGTGGAAAAGGGTTGGGATGAAGAAAAACAAATGTACTATTATCTGGTCTATTTTAACAAAGAAGAAAAAAGCTAGACTCAACCTCAATGGCAACTATATAGTCCTCAATTGCTTAAGCAATTGAGGATTTTTTTTAATTTAATATCACAATTAAACAAAAATTATATAAGAAATAAATCTAATTATATAAGAAATATATGGTTTTTATTCAGAAATAGTGTTTTTTAACGATTAAATTTGAAAACTTAATTACTATTGATTATATTTATACTGCTCTTAAAATCATAATATTAACATCTAATCAGTATGAACTTAATCGAAATTAAAGAAAAAATTTTAAGCAAAAAAATACTCTGCACTCTATTTGGGCACAAAATAATTACAACACGAAATGTTACGGATCATTTCAAAGAATTTAAATGCACTGTTTGTGAACTCGAATTAACGAATGATGAAAAAGGTAGAAAAACATTTCTCACGCCTGAATTAAAAGAAATTAACGAAACCCTAATAGGATTTCATAATAAAAGAATACACTCTGCCTAAATTGAACTATTAAAAATTCGCTTCTACATTTATTTATTATCACACTATTTTCTCTTTTCGTAATCTTTCACAACTGAAATATACTAATCGATTACAATATGAAAAATAAGCTGCGTCTTTAATTATTTTTTCAGAAAGGCTTTGAAGAACACATTGTATTTAGGTACCTTCAATTAGTCCAGTCACTTTCTCAATATAATCTTCTGATTTCCCTATTTCTGATAAAAAATCAGAACCTATTGTACTATTAGCAGCAACATTATTTCTACAATTTTTTGAATATCCTGTATTATAAAAATACGCGCTACCTACTAAAATTTCCTTATCAAGCAGTAATATCCTCACTATCCGCAAATGTTATAACAACATGGACTACATAACTCGTGCGCTTAAAATTATGGTAGGTATATGAACGAGAAAGTTTATCTTTGAGTAATTTACTAACCAAATTTTCGGATTGTTCGATAAGGTTCGTACAAAATTTTTTAAACAACTGAAAGATGAAATTATTTTCGGATAATTGTTTTATAGCTTCGAATAAAATAATTTTTAAGGCACTTATAGCTGTATTTATTTTCCAATCTTGTGCTACGCATTACGAACAATTTGGTAAAAAAACTAAAAATACTGCAGAACAAAAAGGAATAGATAGTTCTAAAGTTTCGCATACTTTTTATTTAATTGGGGATGCTGGAAATGCCAATGAAGAAAAAGCGCAACAAACAATTAGTTTACTTGAGGATCGTTTAAAAAAAGCAGATAATAACGCAACACTTTTATTTCTTGGTGATAATATTTATCCAAAAGGATTGCCTAATACTACTAATGCAAATGAGCGATTAATTGCCGAAAGTAAGCTTACCAATCAACTCAAATTGTCTGAAAATTTTAAGGGCCAAACCATATTTATACCAGGAAACCACGATTGGTACAGCGGAATAAAAGGTTTAGAACGCCAAGCAAAATTTATCACCGATTATTTGAATGATAAAAATTCATTTTTGCCCAGAAAAGGCTGTGGTATCGACAACCTAGAAATCAATAAAAATCTAGTTTTAATAACTATTGACAGTCAATGGTTTTTAGAAGACTGGGACAACAGTCCTACTATAAATGATGATTGTACAATAAAATCTAGAGATGCTTTTTTTAATGAATTAGAAGAAATTCTGAATAAAAACCAAGAAAAAACAATACTTCTGGCGTTGCATCACCCATTAATGAGTAACGGGATACATGGTGGACAGTTTTCACTAGAAAAACAACTATTCCCATTAGAGCAAAAAATTCCGTTACCAGTGGTAGGCTCTATTCTTAACTTCGTTCGTAAAACATCGGGAATTAGCCCGCAAGACATTCAAAATAAACAGTATACAATTTTTATTAAACGACTAAAAACATTGTTACAAAGTCAAGAAAATGTCATTGTAGTTTCTGGTCATGACCATAATTTACAATACATTGAAAAAGACAACCTCAGACAAATTATAAGTGGGGCCGGCTCAAAATCAGAAGCTGCAAAAGCGGTGAACCCTAATGATTTTTCTTATGGGGGAAATGGTTATACTCAATTAAGTGTTTATGAAAACGGAGCGGCAAAAGTTACTTTTTATGGAAAAGAAAACAATAAAGAAAAACTGATTTTCAAACAGTTTATACTTGCAAAAAAAGACGATTTCAGTACTAGAAGCTTCCCTACTTCATTTGCTAAAACCACTACTGCAACTGTCTATACCGCAAAACAAACGGATCAAAAAGCCTTTTATAGATTGCTTTTTGGAAAACATTATAGAAATTATTACAGTTTACCCATAACAGCAACAACCACAACTCTTGATACTCTTTTTGGGGGGTTACAACCAAAACGAGCTGGAGGTGGTCATCAGTCCAGATCATTACAAATTGTGGACAAAAACGGAAAAGAATATGTAATGCGAGCCTTGAAAAAAAGTGCTTCTCGTTTCCTTCAAGCGGAAGCATTTAAAAACCAATTCATCGAAAATGAATTTGAAGACACCTATGCAGAGAATTTTTTGCTTGATTTTTACACAACTTCGCATCCTTACACAACATTTGCAGTTGGGAATTTAGCCGAAAAAATTGGAGTTTCACATCCCAATCCAGTATTGTATTATATTCCTAAACACAAAGCCTTAAAAGATTTCAATACAAGTTTTGGAGATGAATTGTATTTGGTTGAAGAAAGTCCTACTGATAGCCAAATTAATGCGAAAAGCTATGGAAATCCTAGTGCTATTATCAGTACACAAGATGTTTTAAAGAACCTTCATAAAGATGAAAAATATAGTGTAGACGAAGCCGAATACATCAAAGCACGATTGTTTGATATGCTCATAGGAGATTGGAACAGAAACGAAGATCAATGGCGCTGGGGCGAATATAAAGTAGAAAAAAAAATAGTTTACAAACCAATACCAAGGGATCGAGATCAGGCTTTTACAAAATATGATGGAGCATTGCTTACCGTATTGATGAATATGCCTTTGTTGCGCCACATGCAAAGTTTTGAAAATAAAATTAAAAATGTAAAATGGTTTAATCGCGAACCTTATTCTTTGGACCTCGCTTTGCTTAAAACGGCAGACGAAAAGGAGTGGCTCAAACAAGCTAAATTCATTCAGGAAAATCTAACCGATACTGCTATATACAATGCCTTTGACAATCTACCAAAGGAAGTTCAAGATGAAACACTTACTAGCATTAAACAAAAATTAATTATTAGAAAAACAGCTTTACAAAACTACGCATCAGCTTATTATATGGTTTTACAAAAAACAGTTTTAATTGTTGGTACTGATAAAAAAGATAAATTTATAATTCGACAAGCTACCAAAAACAAAATAGAAGTCGACGTATACCGTGCTAAAAATGAAGGAGATGAATTACTGTACAAGAAAGAATTCTTTGCCGATAAAACAAAAAATATTTGGATTTACGGATTGGATGAAGACGATATTTTTGAAGTAAAAGGAAACGCAAAATCAGATATAAACATACGGTTAATTGGCGGTCAAAACGAAGATTCTTATACTGTTCAGAATGGTAAAAAGATAAAAATTCATGATTTTAAATCCAAAATGAATACCTATTCTTTAGACTCAAAAACAAGAGTTCTTTTATCTGATGATTATAAAGCTAGTTTATATGATTTTAAAAAACCAAAATACAATGCATTTTCAGGATTACCCAATATAGGTTTTAATCCAGATGATGGAGTGAAAATAGGTTTTATTACCAGCTATACAATCAATAAATTTAATCAAAATCCATACACACAAAAACATATTCTGAAAGCAAATTACTTTTTTGCAACAGATGGGTACGAACTGGTTTACAATGCACATTTTCCAAAATCAATAGGTAAATGGGATTTAGACTTAGAGAGCCAGTTTAACAGTCCTAATTTTACCATTAATTATTTTGGAACTGGTAACGAAAGCGCAAATAATGACGAAATTTTCGGAATGGATTACAATCGCGTTCGTATTGGAATGCTCAAAGTTTTACCGTCAATCAAAAAAGTAGGGAAATATGGTAGTACAATTTATTTTCAAACTTCATTTGAACAAATCAGTGTAGAGGAAACCAATAACCGATTCATAAACATTCCCGGAATTGTAAATCCCAATGTTTTTGATAACCAACGATTTGCTGGAGCAACCTTCAAATACAGTTTTGAAAATTATGATATGCCGTCATTTCCTTCAATGGGAATGGGATTTTCTATTGCAGGATCATGGAAAATGAATGTGAATGATACAAAACGAAATTTTCCTTCATTAGAGAGTAAACTGAATTTTAACCATAAAATTGATGCCAATGGAAAAGTAGTATTTGCAACAATTTTGAAAGCAAAAATACTTTTAAACACTAATTTCGAATTTCATCAAGGAGCGACTTTGGGCGGTGATTATGATTTAAGAGGGTTTAGAAACGAACGTTTTTTAGGCAATCAATCATTCTATCAAAGCAGCGATATTCGCTGGAATATTGGAAAAATAAGAAGAAGCGTGTTGCCTATGACGTACGGAATTCTGGGTGGTGTTGATTATGGACGCGTGTGGAAAAAAGGAGAAAATTCAGAGAAATGGCATCAATCTTTTGGTGGCGGATTATGGCTCAATGGATTAAATGTAATCACAGCCAGAATCACTTATTTTAAAAATTCTAATGAGGAAGCCCGAATCGCTTTTGGACTAGGATTTGGATTTTAATTTTTTGACACTAACTTCATAATCCTTCCCTCCTACGCTTTTAGTTTTTTCATCGGCAATAAAAAGTCGGTCATTATCTATAAATGATACTGCTTCTTTTTGGGAAAAATGATTTAATTCGAGAGTAGTTTTTGTTCCATCCAAAAAATTATCCCCTTCGAAATTTTCGAATAAGAAAATCCTATCATGGGTTAAAATAACAAATTTAGAGTCATCTGGAGCTATAGTTGCAGCCGTGATTGCACAATGATTGTAGTTATCACAAGTTTTAAATTTTCCCATCAAAACTGCTTGATGAAAACCTGCAGTATTGGGGATTTTATATAAAAAAGCGGTTCCGTCAAAACCTTTATTTCGATTTTTTGTAAAGAGATAGAAATTATTTTTGAATTCGAAAAATCCTTCAACATCATAAAACATTTCTGCTTTTTTAGGAGGAAAATCTTTTTGCTCAGGATATGCAAAGGAAACTTTGTAAGCTGGAATGGCGCTTTTTGTAGTTAAAGACTTTTTATCAATTTTGTAAATACATAAATCCTTTCGTTCATTATCATTGTTACCAAAATCTCCAACATAGAGATTACCGTCTTTATCTTTAGTAATGTCTTCCCAATCGATATTGGTTGTGTTTGCAATCGTTAATGTTTTTTCAATTGCACCGTTTTCAAAATTGAGTCCATAAATTTCATTCGCGTTACCGCTATCCTCCAGCACCCAGAGTAAATTACTTGAATCTACATATATAATTCCTGAGATTTCTTTTAGTTTTTTGGGTAATGAATAAACGGGTGATACAGTTCCTGAATCGTGCTGACAGGACAAAAAAGTCAATGCAAATAAAGTGAAAATATAATTTCTCATAGTAAAATTAGTAGTAATAAATAGATTTAAGAAAACTAATATCAAATCTTAAAAACAGTCGCATTCTTGAAATTTCTTGTAATAAATCCAAAAGCTGCGCTCATGATATTCCCCATAGATTTGGCTTTTTTAAAATTCATATCATTCGTGTAGCGATACAATTCTAATTGCAATTGTTTCAAATGTTCTTCGGGAGCGATTACGTCATCTCCCATAATTTGCAACAATCGTTTTATTCGGTTTTCAGCAGAATGAATTCTCTTGGCAAGAACCGCTCTTTCTTCATCCTTGTATTGCTCGATAGAACTGTTTTGAAGTTTGTCCTTTACCAATTTTACCATTGGATAATTTTCCTTAAAAAATTGAGGTCGGTACACTTTAAAATTTCCTTCGTAGCACTGCTGATCAAAATCTATAGCGCGAATTTTATACACAACATGATCAAAATCATGTGTGGGAACTATCACGTAATTATAGGAACGCATATCGCCAAGCAATCGAATCATACAACGCTCATTGAATTTTACGAACTCTTTAGCAATTTGAGATTTCTCAGTTTCGGTGCACTCTAATAATAATTTTTTAATAAAAACATCACCGGGAATCCCCATAATGTGTTCCTCTATTAAAGTGTCGTTATACACTAGGAAATTAATTTTATCTGGAGATAAAATATGCTCTAATTCGAGTCCATAAATTCGAGAAGCATCGGCTTTCTTTATGTAGAAGTGCGTGTAATTGTCATTTAATATATTTCTGATTTTTATCCGAAACGGTTTTGAATTACCAAAAGTGCAATAATCTATAGAATCTACATTTAAGAATTTAATGATTCCCAAATTACCATCAGAATGCAGCAATGAATAGATTTTTTTTAAAGTTAAATCAATTTCTTGTCTCTCAAATTCAGTATAATACACACGAATCCATAACGTATCTTCATCGTTTTTATCATAAACAGTTACCGATCCTGAAAAACGCAATAAATCATCATAGACAATAGCAACTTTTGACAAACGATCAAAACGCTCCAAATATTCTAAAAGTGATTTATTTACTGGATACGATGGTTTTTTAAAAAGCATTACAGGCTCACTACTCATTGAAATAAGGATTTAGAACAAAATTACAATAAAATAAGCCGATGTAATACACTCATTTCATATGTTTTAACTACCTTTAATGAAGAATTATTAAAATAACCTGCATACGCTGGCACATTTTCTTAATGGAATTAAAACAATATGTATTAGCTATAAAATGAAAATTAATTAGTCAATGGATAAAAATCAATTTTTATTTACTGTTAAATGTATAAACACAATACTACCCTAAATCAATACTATTAACGACTAATAAAAATAGAATTACAGCCTACTGTTTTATAACCGGAAATTTTAAAACCTAAACTACAAACTTTATATTCATTTATCAATACTGTAGTTAAATCCTTAAAGTTCTACTAATGAAAGAAAAACTTGACCTTTACATCAAGGCTGCACAGTCTGCTAAAATAGGAATCTGGAAAATTAATTTGCAAACCAATGATGTTTTTTGGGATGCAGTCACTAAATGTATTCATGAAGTACCCATTGACTACAAGCCAGAGCTTGACAAGGCATTAAATTTTTATACTCCAGGGAAAAATCGTGATCGGATTAAAGTACTTATTGAGAAATCAATCAATGAAGGGATTTCTTTTGAGAGTAAATTTCAGATTATGACTGCTAAAAACAACATCAAGTACATAGAATGTATTTGCCAGGTTGTATTTAAAAATGTTAAGCCTATCGAGCTTTTAGGTACATTTCAAGACATAACAAATGAACAGAATTTAATAAATGAATTGCAATATAATGTAGAGAAATTCTCTTCTATTTTTTCTAGTGCAAATGATGCCATTTTTATCATTGATACTTCAAATGGACAAATCAGTGACTGTAATCTTAGATCGACAGAACTTACTGGTTATAGTAATGCAGAATTAAAAGGCTTGCATAATTCAAAATTATTTCCAGATGAATTTAAAAGAGACATCCGTTATTTTCTGAAATATAATTTAGATAGAAACGAATATACCATCAATGAAACCGTTATCAAAACAAAATCTAATGTGATAACACCCGTTGAGATAGCTTCCGGAAAAAAATTTAAAGTCGATCAAAAAACCTACGTTGTATGCTTTATCCGGGATATTAGCGAGAGAAAAAATGCGGAAAATAAATTAAATTTACTGTCACTAGCAGCTTCAGAAACAACGGATACCCTTGTAATAGCAGATAGAAATGGGGAAGCGGTTTGGGCAAATCAAGCTTACTTAGATTTAACTGGTTTGGCTATGGAAGAGGTTATTGGTCAAAAACCTGGTTATTTATCTAAGGGTCCAGAAACTGATTTTACAGCTTCAAAATTAATGAGAGAAGCCATCAAAAATAAAGAAAGCATTAAAATCACAATACTAAATTATAATAAAAATAAAGAGAAGTATTGGTTTGAATTAAACATTACAACTGTATTTGACAGTAACAATAATTTTATGAATTTTATAGGCGTAGGTCGCAACGTGACACGACGAATTGAAAAGGAGCTTGAGATGAAACGATTGCTAGAAGTAACCAGCAATCAAAATAAAAAATTATTTAACTTCACTCATATTGTTTCTCATAACATACGCTCCCACGCCAGTAATTTATCGATGGTGGTAGATGTTATTGAAAATACTGATGATATTGACGAAAAGCTTTCTTACTTTGAATTATTTAGAGAAGGAACAGAAAAATTATCGGAATCGATAGAATATTTGAATGAAATTATAACCATTCAACAAAAAACAAATGTTGAAAAAACTAAAATTCATTTAAAAAGTGAAATTGAAAAAACAAGAATGGCATTGAGTCTAGCCATAAAAGAGAGTAAAATAACAATTACAAATACAATTCCAGAGGGTGTTATCGTTAAGGCCATTCCTGCTTACTTAGATAGTATTTTTCTTAATTTATTTACAAATGCTATTAAATATAAATCCCCAAAACGCAATGCAACTTTAAATATTTGTTATGAAAAAATAGATGGGTACTCTGTGATTAACTTTCGAGACAATGGATTAGGATTAGATTTAAAAAAAAATGGACACAAAATTTTTGGAATGTACAAAACCTTTCATGGTAATGCAGATGCTAAAGGAATTGGATTATTCATTACAAAAAACCAACTCGAAGCTATGAATGGTAAAATAGCAATGGAGAGCGAAGTGGGTCATGGTTCTAATTTTAAAATTTATTTAGATGAAAAATAAATTAACGTACATTATTGATGATGATAAATTGACCGTGAAATTAATGAGTATTCTTATCTCTAAAAGTAAGTTTTGCGAAGAAATTCATTCATTTTATAATGCCCAATTGGCTATAGATACATTAAAAGAAAATCGTAATAATACTTCAATTCTTCCAGATGCTATTTTACTTGACTTAAATATGCCCGTAATGGATGGGTGGCAATTTTTGGATGAATTTATTCATTTGCCGATACAAAAAGAAATTTCAATTTTTATTATGACTTCTTCCATAGACCCTGCAGATATTGAAATGGCAAAAAAATACGATGTCATTAAAGATTATATTAAGAAACCTATAACTGCAAACAAATTAGAGTTGCTGTGCAAATTAATTGGTGAAATGAACTAATTATAGCTTTCCCCGTAACAATTTCCAAACTTGTTCGTCCTATGTTAAACCAAAAAGATGAACCCATTGGAAACAATACTCTCTATCAAAAATCTCCACAAACGTTATGGCTCCATTCAAGCTCTAAAAAACGTTTCTTTCGACATACACAAAGGCAATGTTTACGGAATTCTGGGCCCAAACGGCAGCGGAAAATCAACAACATTAGGAATAGTTTTAAATGTAGTCAACAAAACTTCTGGTGAATACAATTGGTTCAATGGAACTATAGAAACCCATGAAGCGCTAAAAAAAGTAGGTGCCATTATTGAAAGACCTAACTTTTATCCGTACATGACTGCTACAGAAAATTTAGAATTAGTCTGTAAAATCAAAGGAATTCAATCTTCAAAAGTTATTGAGAAACTAGAGTTAGTTGGTCTTGTTGAGCGACAAAATAGTAGATTCAGTACTTTTTCCTTAGGAATGAAACAGCGCTTGGCAATAGCCTCTGCATTACTTAATGACCCAGAGATTTTGATTCTTGACGAACCCACAAACGGTTTAGATCCGCAAGGAATTCATCAAATTAGAGATATTATTAAACGAATTGCATCCCAGGGAACTACTATTTTATTGGCTTCGCATTTATTAGACGAAGTCGAAAAAGTATGTACCCATGTGGTAGTTTTAAGAAAAGGAGAAATTTTATATACTGGTTTAGTCGATGGCATGTCAGCTAATGAGGGCTTTTTTGAATTACAAGCAGATGATGCTGAGAGTTTAATGGCGGCTGTAAAAACCCATTCGGCAGTAAAGAATGTTGTTAATGAAGATGGAAAGATTTTAGTTTATTTAAAAAATGACTTGGAAGCTAAAGAATTAAATCGTTTTCTTTTTGAAAAAAACATTATTCTCAATCATTTGGTTAAGCGCAAAAACAGCTTAGAAGAACAATTTTTAGAACTGACTAATTCCAATTCAAATTTCAAAAACTAAATCATGAAAAGATTACTCTCCATAGAATTACAAAAAATTTGGAAAAATAAAGCCAGTCGAGTTTTAACGTTGGCGTACTTTATTCTCTTAACTTTTATAGCATTAATAGCATCTATAAAATTTGATCTCGGGATTTTTAAATTTCACTTAGCCGAAATGGGAATTTTTAATTTTCCATTCATATGGCATTTTAACACCTATATTGCAGCCATTTTGAAACTTTTTTTAGCCATCGTAATTGTGTCTATGATGGCAAATGAGTATAGTTATGGCACACTGAAACAAAACTTAATTGACGGAATGAGTAAAAAAGAATTTATACAATCTAAATTCTTAACTGTCCTTTTGTTTGCCTCAGTATCTACTGCTTTTGTTTTTTTAATGTCACTTATTTTAGGACTTAGTTACTCCTCGTATACCGAGTTTAGCATCGTTTTTTCTGGTTTAGAGTATCTTCTGGCATACTTTGTAAAACTAGTTGGTTTTTTCTCTTTTTGTTTGTTTTTAGGTATTTTGGTAAAGCGCTCTGCTTTTGCGCTGGGATTTCTTTTAGTTTGGAATATTATCGAAGGAATTATTAATGGAGTTTTAACTTTTAAAGTATTCCCCAATAGCGAAACTGCTGCAACAATTACACAGTTTCTACCTATGCAATCCATGTCGAATTTAATAGTAGAACCTTTTACGCGATTATCCGTCGTAAAAAACCTAGGGACCCAAATTGGTCTGGATAACATAAAAGAATACAATGTAACTTTATTATCTATTTGTATTGTTTTATTTTGGACAGTAACTTTTGTTTTCCTTTCCTATCGATTATTAAAAAATAGAGATTTGTAGTATCTTTACACATGATGAAATGTGTAAAATTCATATTATTATCTATTTTAATCAACTGCACATTATTTGACGCAACAGCTCAATCTATTGTGGTTAATGACTCCTATACAGCGCAACAACTTATTGAAAATGTCTTAGTAAACAGTTCTTGTGCAACTGTTTCAAATTTTACAGTAAAAGGAGATCCTTTCTCAGGTAGTCAAAACAGCTACGGATATTTTAGTAATCAAGGGGGCAGTTTTGCTTTTACTGAAGGAATTGTTTTAAGTACTTGGAGTAGTCAGAATTCGCAAGGACCTTTTGTAAGGAATCTTGGAGGAGGAAGTTCTGCTTGGTTAGGTGATGCTGATTTAGAAAAAGCATTAGATATGTCAAACACCATAAATGCAACCGTTTTAGAATTTGACTTCAAAGCTTTAACAGACTTTATAAGTTTTGATTATCTGTTTGCATCTAATGAATATCAAGATGATTTTCCTTGTAATTACTCTGATGGGTTCGCTTTTTTAATCAAAGAAGTAAACACTACTACTTATGTAAATTTAGCAGTGCTTCCGGGCACAAACATACCTGTTTCTTCAAAAAACATACATCCAACAATTAATCCTGTTCCGAATTCGTTAGAACCAATAAAGAGTTGCGGACCTGAAAACGAAATATTTTGGGGCGGCTACACTACAGCGACTAGTCCCGCAAATTATGCTGGGCAGACTAAAATCTTGACTGCACAAACAAAAGTGGAGCCAGGTAAAACATACCATATAAAATTAGTAATCGCTGATGAAAGAAACCGATTTTATGATTCTGCGGTTTTCCTCAAAGCAGGCAGTTTTTTACCAAAAATTGATTTAGGACCAGACCGATTATTAGCTAATAATAATCCCATTTGTTCAGGCGAAGGATATACCATCGATGCTAAACTTCCAGCTAGCCTTGGTTATACCTACAAATGGTACAAAGATAATGTTGCATTTATAAATAATTCTTCCAGTTTTACGGCAACAAGTCCAGGTACTTATAAAGTAGAAGTCCAATTAACTCCGAGCTGTATCACAACAGCAGAAATAAAAATCGAGTTTGCAGCAGCAATAGTCTTAAACGATACAGCACTATCACAATGCGATTTAGATAGTGACGGTATATCAATTTTTAATTTAACTAAAGTAGATGCCATTGTAAAAAATAATGCAGCCAATCTAAGCGCAGTCGTATACTACGAAACATTAGCAGATGCTGTGGCAAAAATTAACCCAATTGTTAATCCTACAGCATACAGCAATAAGGTGGTCAATCAGTCCGTTTTTGCACGAGTGAGTAATGCTTTCGATTGCGTAAATTATGCCGAAGTAAAACTCCTCATCGCGAGTACTGCTATTGCACCTCAAAATCCAATTACTACCTGCGATACTGATGGAACGTTAGATGGATTATCACAATTTGATCTAGAGGCCCACGCAACTCCTCAAGTTCTTAAAGGATTACCTTCGGGACTGATCGTAGCGTATTTTTTAAACCCACAAGATGCTATTACACAACAAAATCAAGTTCTCAATATTTTTAATAATACGATTCGAAACCAACAAACGATTTATGCTCGCATAATAAATGGTCCAGATTGTTATGCAATCACACCTATAGAACTTGTTGTGAATTCTTTTGACCCTCCTAATTTTCAAGATGAAACTGTAGGTTTATGTGAAGGCAATTCGATAACGATAGCTGTAGACTCCAGTTTTACAAGTTATTTATGGAACACAGGAGCAAGTACCAATACCATCGCTATTACCACTCCTGGTGAATATTCTGTTACCGTCACCAATGCTAATGGTTGTTCAAAAACAAAAAAATATACGGCTATAGTTTCAGAAATTGCAAGTATTACAGGAACAATAGTAACTGATTTTTCTGGAGAAAAAAATTCAATAGTCATTACATATACGGGAATTGGAAATTATGAATTTTCTATCGATGGTATTTTTTTTCAAGAATATCATACCTTTAGTAACATTGTTGCCGGTGAATATACAATCTACGCCCGTGATAAAAATGGATGTGGTTTGTCAGTACCAAATACAACGTACGTTTTAGATTATCCAAGGTTTTTTACGCCAAATGGAGATGGTTATAATGATTTCTGGAAGATAAAAAATATTGATAAATTTGCCCAAACAAACTTATTTATTTTCAATCGTTATGGTAAATTACTAAAGCAATTAAACACCTCAGATATAGGATGGAATGGAACCTTTGATGGAATTTCATTACCTGCTGATGATTATTGGTTTAAATTAACTTTTGAAGATGGAAAAATTGTAAAAGGTCATTTTTCTTTGAAAAGATAAAACTAATTTTCCTATTTTTAGCCCATGAAAAAAACAATACTCATTTTATTTACTTTTTTATCAATTGGCTGTTTCGCACAATTCAGTAAAACACATTACATACCACCGGTAGCTTGCGCCACAAATATAGCTGGCGACCAGTACTTATTCATTTCTACGCCAAGTACTACCAATGTTAATTTTAAAATTATGGCAATTGGAGGCGGTACTATAACCGGTGTGGTCAATAAGACAACACCCTACATTTATACCATTGGTCAGGGCCAAGATACACAACTGGTAACTCCAAAAACGAATATTGGCATATTAAGTAACAGGGGATATATCGTAGAAGCTGAGGATTTAATTTACGTCAGCGTAAGAGTTAATGGTGGATTTAATCAGGGTAATAATTCCTTTGCACATGCGGGAGGATTAGTGTCTAAAGGAAATAGTGCATTAGGTAAAACTTTTAGATTGGGCGCGATGTTAAACCCACTTTTAGACAGCAGCTTACTCAATTTCGCCTCCATTTTATCCACTGAAAACGGAACCAAAGTAACTATCTCTAGTATTCCTAATGGAACAATATTGTCTAATGGAACTGTCATTTCTGGCGATATTGTAGTTACTCTAAATAAAAATGAAAGTTACGTGCTGGCAATGGATAACTCCCCAAACACTACACCATCAAACAGTTCAAAAATGATTGGTGCTCTAGTAGTAACAGACAAACCGGTTGTTGTGAATTCAGGTTCGTTTGGCGGGAGTAATAGCACATTTGTTAATGGTCAAGGGCAACCAACGGGTAGAGATATTGGTTTTGACCAAATCGTCTCAGCAGAAAAAACTGGCAAAGAATATATTTTTGTCAAAGGTCTTGGCACAGATGAAATAGAACGTGTGCTATTGATCGCAAATGAAGACAATACCAAAATATTTTTAGACGGGGTTACTCTTTTTAAAACACTAAATAAAGGTGAATATGCTGATATTGACGGAGGCAAATTTACTAATGGAAACTTATACGTAACTACTTCTGAAAGCGTATTTGCCTACCAAAGTATTGGAGGAAGCAACACAAGTAATAATCCGCCTGCCAATCAAAATTTATTTTTTGTACCACCAATAAATTGTTCAACACCAAATATTGTTGATAATATTCCATCTATTGAAAAAATTGGGAATACATTTTATGATGGTGGATTAAATATAGTAACGGAGACTGGCGCAACTGTAACTCTGAATAATAATCCTATTTCAGGCCCCGCTGTAGCCATAGTTGGAAATCCTAATTTTGTGCGCTACACAGTAAATGGTTTGTCTGGAAATGTTACCATAAAATCTACTAGACAGGTATATGTTTCGTACTTTGGAACAAATGGAGCAGCTACTTATGGAGGCTACTACTCAGGATTTGATACAAAACCAGAAATTGTAAGTAATAATATTGCAGTTTCCAATTCAAATTGCATCCCCAATGTTATTCTAAAAGTAAGTTCACTTTCATCATATGATAGTTTTGAATGGTATTTCAATAACGTTGCCATACCTAATACAAACAGCAATTCTTATTCCCCAACTCAACCAGGTTACTATCAGGTACGAGGCAGTATTTCAGGATGTAATTCTCCACCTGTATTGTCTGATTTAATCCCTGTTAGTACCTGCGAAACAGATACAGATCTTGACACCGTAAATGACAATGTTGATCTTGATAATGACAAAGACGGTATTACTAATTGTACAGAATCTTATGGAAATCAAGTTATAGACATCTCCAATTCTTCTAGTGGAACGGTAGCAGTTGGTCTTTACTCCAATTCATTTTCTGGAACAATTACCACGTCAACAACTGCTAGTACAACGCCATTTATAGGCAGCAGTGACGGAAGTTTTATTTCTAATGTACCCGCAGGAAAAGGAAACTTTGTTAGTTATAAAATGACTTTCTCCAATCCAATCAGTTTGGAAATGAAATATATAAATACAGCAGCTCCAACTGATTTATTGAATGCAGATGCTGAGTACATAGTGAATTCAGATATTAATAAAACCATCACGTTATTAAATCCAAGTGACCAACTATTGATTGACACTAATTATGACGGCATTTATGAAAGTGGAGTAAAGCAATTTTCGTCATTTGAAATCAGATTTAGATTAAATAGTATTACTCCATTGGCTGCAGGAACAGCAACATTTCAGTTTCTAACCAATTTATCGAAATCTATTACTTTTACACACAAAAACTTATCCGATGCTAACGCTAATAAATCAACATTAGCTATCAATGCAGTGTGCGTTCCTAAAGACAGCGACAATGATGGGATTGCAGATCAGTTAGACAGCGATAGCGATAATGATGGAATTGCTGATAATATTGAAGCGCAACCAAACACTGCAGTAGCTGCAACAAATAGCGATACAAATAAAAACGGTATCGACAACGCGTACGATCCAGGGCTAACACCAGTGGATACTGATAGCGATGGAATTCCGGATTATTTAGATTTAGATAGTGATAACGATGGAATTTTTGATGCAATAGAAACGAGAAATGACCTTGATTCTGATGGAATAAAAAATTATCGTGATTTAGATATTGATGGTGATTTATGCAGCGATGTTATCGAAGCCGGATTCTTAGACCCAAACAATGACGGAATATTGGGCAATAGCCCAGTTACAGTAAATACTAATGGTCAAGTAACTAGCGGTACGGGATATACAACACCAAATAGCAATTATAATACCGCTGCGCCTATAGCTATAACTACACAACCAACAGTTTCGCCAACTTGTAAACAACAAAATGCGGTAATTACTCTAGCTGATAATGGCGGAAACACCTATCAGTGGCAAGTTTCGATCAATGGAACAACATGGACTGACATTACAAACAATACAATGTATGCAGGATCAACCACAAATAAGTTGACTATTAACAGCGTAACAAACACAATGAATGGATATAAGTACCGCGTAAAATTAGACAAAATAGGAAACAGTTGTGGTTTACTTTCAAATGATACTACTTTAATCGTTTATACGTTACCAACTGTAAATAATATAACCATCATTCAATGTGACGATGATTTAGATGCGGTAACCACATTTAATCTAACGGTAAAAAACGATGAGATTTCAAGCAATTTTGCAAATGAAACCTTTTCTTACTACACCTCATTTTCCGGCGCTACAATGGCAAACGCTTCAGAGTTAATTAGTACGCCCAAAGCTTTTACGAATACAACACCCGGTATGATGAAAGTATATGCCCGAGTACTTAATTCTAATGGTTGTTTTAGTGTAGCTGAATTGACTCTAAAAGTTTTAGCAACACAAGTCCCTAGTACATTCAATAGAAAGTTCACGCAATGTGACGATTTTTTAGACATCAACGGCAATAATAATGCAAGCAATGATAAAAGAGATGGCGTAAGTACTTTTGACTTTAGCAGTGCAGAAAAGGATATAAAGAATTTATTACCAGCGGGAAATTATACAATAACATTTTATCGCAACCAAGCCGATGCACTAGCAGAAACAAATGCAATCAACAATATATCTAATTACAGAAATATTGGTTATGCAAACACCCAAGAAATTTGGGGCCGAGTAGATAGTGATACAGATAATGCTTGTTATGGCTTGGGGCCGTACGTATCGCTCACTGTTGAAAAACTTCCGTTTGCAAACGCTGTGACTATTCCTAGACAATGTGATGATGACCAAGATGGAAAATATACTTTTAATACAGCTACTTTAGAATCTGATTTAGTTCAAGGACAAACTAGTATTACTGTTACTTATTTTGATCAAAATAACAATTCGTTATCAAGTCCATTTCCGTCAACCTACACTACAGGCACACAAACGATAAAAGCAGTTGTGACTAATAATTCAACATTAAAATGTTTTGACGAGACTTTGATAACATTCACAGTTGACGATCTTCCGGAAGCTTTCCAAGTACCTGTAAATTTAACAACCGTATGTGATGATGAATTAGATCCTTTCTTACAAGATGGCAAGTTTGCGTTTGATACTAGTACTTTTCAGAATACGATTTTAGGAAATCAAACAGGGATGATTGTAAAATATTTTGATGCAAATGGAGCTTCACTATCTAGTCCGTTACCAAATCCCTACATTAGCAACACCCAAAACATTAGAGCTGTTGTAGAGAATCCTGCTAACCCAGCTTGTAAAGCTTCAATTACTTTACCTTTCATAGTAAATAGTTTACCCCCAATAAACTTAAATGCTGATGGATCCGAAAACGAATTGGTATGTTCTAATCTTCCTACTTTTTTTGTAACACTAAATGCTGGAATTCAAGACGGATCCCCAAGTACTGACTATACCTATGAGTGGTTTAAAGACAATGTTCTTCTTCCAAATGAGAACAACTACACCTTAGATGTAAATCAAGAAGGAACCTATACTGTGGAAGTAACGACGGTTTTAGGATGTTCTAGAATTCGAACTATAAAAGTTACAGCTTCTGATATTGCCAGTATTACCAGCATTGATGTAGTTGATTTAGCAGATACAAACACAGTAACCGTTAATGTATCAGGAAAAGGAATTTATGAATATAGTCTTGATTCGCCTTTTGGACCTTTTCAAGACTCCAATTTCTTTGACAATGTTACAGCTGATATTCATATAGTTTACGTTAATGATAAAAATGGTTGCGGAACGGTTAGTAAAACAATTGCTGTTGTGGGCGTTCCAAAGTTTTTTACTCCAAATGGTGATGGTTATAATGATTACTGGAATGTTAAAGGATTAAGTGCTAATTTTAATGGCAACTCCGTAATTTATATTTTCAATAGATTTGGAAAACTTTTAAAACAAATCATTCCAACAGATCAAGGATGGGATGGTACTTTTACAGGTCAACCGCTTCCTTCAGACGATTATTGGTACACCGTAAAATTAGAGGATGGACGAGAAATGAAAGGTCATTTTGCGTTGAAAAGATAATTTTTTCAACGTAACAAAATAAAAATTCGTTTGCATTATGAAATCGGCATTAACAACAGGTTTGTTGCAAACAAACACCGACAAATAAAAGGCGAACCGAGCGAAGCATACCACATAAGACCCCTAACGAAATAAATTTCACCTATTAGGAAAAGGCAAACTAAAGAGCGGATACTTTTATGTTTTATATAAAAATAATAGTGTATTCTTGATTTTGAACAAGGCATCGAAGATTACATTTGACCAAATAAAAAAGTTGTGGATTAAAACCAATAAAATTAGTTTTTTTTTCTAGAAGCACCACTTCTTTGCTCACCACAGGAGTGGGCACGCCATACGTTATATATTGCTGGGCGAACCCTACCTAGTAAGTACGCCACTTCCATAATGGCTATGCGAGTAAGTTTTGTTTTCATAACAAATAACAAATCATACAAAAACAAAAAAACTACAAAATAGCCTAACGGTTACTTTGTAGCTTTTTTATTTTTTGAAAAGCCAATCATTATAAAGACATTTGCATTAAAAGTCGGGAGAGTTTGACACGTTTACGGTTTTTAAGAACTTTAAAAAAAACGCAAAGCACGGAGACTTTGCGGAGCGGCGGTTTACAAGAAGTTTTCTGTTTTGCACAGTCAAACTTATATAATAACCCAAATAGAATGGATTGCAAATCCGCTATCGGGACTTTTTTTAATTTATAGTGGACACTAGTGATAATTATACGTAAGTTTGACCAATAATTTTAAACATTAATTATTTCATCATGAAAAAAATCTTTGTTGGCCTAACATTATTTTTAATTACTTTACTCAATGCACAAACCACTGTTGTAGAAGGAAAATTCACTACTGATAATGTCCCCGTAAATTATAAATATTTACCACAAAAAGATAAAATTGCAATAATGGACGGTAAACCTATAAAAAGCGCTATGATTTTAACTTCTTTTATAAACAATATAAATAGTTACGATCAAAATGGAGTTAAAACGAAGATCGTAGAAAACGAAAATCTAGTAAATTGTACATTTTCTTCAACTGAAAATTCCTTTAAAGCACTTGACGGTAATAGTAACTTCAAATTGAAGTTTAAATATTTCTTAAATGGAGTTTCGTCGGAGATTTTTGAAAAGAGTAGTTTTATTAAAGACGGTGATTTCTCTTTTGGAATGTTTGATACTTATAATAACCTTAATTATTACAATGATTACAGATCATATTTTTTGAAAAAACACTTTCCTAGTTCTTTTAATGATTTTTATGAACTAAGCTTTACAAATCAAAAAGAAAAATCAGATATTAATTTTGTAAAAGATGATCTGTATTTGGAAACTTTTGATCTTCGTACCAAACTAAAAAATAGAGTTAAATTAGAAAAACCAGACTTGTCTTTACTCATTGGAAGTCAATTTGTAAAATCTAAATATGACTTATCATTTAATTGTAGAGTGAATGATAATGAATCTTTTGATATGATTACGAAGTCTTTAGCTACTGATTATAAAACAGCTACTTTTTACAAAACAACTTATGGACTTAATGGCGAAAAATTAAAAACAATCGCTTTTAATACTCATTTAGACAATTCCTTTTTTGTGTATTCTAATAACAAAGCAGGCAGATACGAGATAAGTATTGCCTCACCTGGAAATTATATACCCTCTGTGTATTATAATAACAAAGCAGGCAGATACGAGCAAAGTAATGCCTCATCTGGAAATTATATACCTTCATCGTTAGAATTTTTAGACGATTTATCAGTTAACAATTATTACGAAGACCGTAAAAATGGAGACGTTTATGTTTATGGATTATTTAGTGACAATATGCCAACAAAATATGTAGGACTGAAGAGTCCAAATGGATATTATGTTTTCAAATTCGATAAAAACGGCACAAAAATATGGGAATCTATAAATCGTATTGACGATAGTGAAGATTTTAACAAAGCCATACTTGTCTTATTAGAAGTGGGGATACAAGAATTTAATGGAAATTTAATCTTTTCTGCTACATATAATGATAAGCGTGAATATTTACATTATGCTGTTGTAAATAAAAAATCGGGAAATATTCTAAAATCAAATAAAGTCATTTTCAATGAGGATACATCCCACTATTATAGCGATAAAATGTTTATAATCAATACTTTTGAAGATAAGCAATTTAAAAAAATGACATTTTCTACAAACAGTATCATCGCATTAGATTTATCTCAAAATTACTTGAATTATATTAAGAAATTAACAGCTGATAAAACATTATATTTTGATACTATTTTTTCAGATAATGGAATTTGGCTGGTTGAAACTGATAACAAACAATATTATAAAGTAAGTCATCTAAAGGATTGAAAAATGATAAAGCTATTTCAGTAGAATCTATCCTAGCTTATTGTAATTGAACGAATGCTTAAAACGCTTTAACTACAAGTTATTCACTATTTAAAGTAATAGAACTACTTATATAAATACGATCTATTACTTTAAAAGGTGTTATAAAAAAATAAACATGAAGAATTATATCAAATATCTCGCAATGCTACTATTGATTTTAGGATCAATGACGAGTGAGTGTTTCCCTAATTCTGAAATCAGCTCTACTTCCTACTATCAAGACTTTAATCTCAAAAAAAGTACTGAAGCAGAAAATCTAAAAGGAACAAAATTTATTTGTGACACAATTCATGATGTAAAATCAAGCTTTAAAATTAGTCTAGATATTAATTCCAAATATCTTAATCTAGCTGATGTTTTATGTTTTACAAAATTTAAAATACAGAGTGCATTGTTTCAAACATTACAACCTGTTCTGTATCAAAAACTATATTTAAAAGCGTTATTTGATTCCATTAATTACACCTTATAATTCCAAACTTAGTTTGAAATTTATTTTTAAATCTTTTTTGTGATTTAAAAAAATAAAAAGGTGTTTAATTAAACGAAATAAAAATGCGTAAACTTAAAAACACAAGTAGCCTAACTACTTGCATGAGAATAATTACTGGAATAAAAAAGAAAATAATTGTAATAGTTACTTCAATAATGCTTGGATTTGCGATGGGATTGCATGAAAATAAAAGCATACTCCATAAAAATTCAAAACAAACCGAGTGGCAAAATAAAAAAGAATAAGAATTTCAAAGACAATTCAAGTTTCTTCTCACTATTTATCTTCTTAAAAGTAGATTCTCTTATACCACTGATGGGAACGGCATCCTTTTATAACACTCCTTTATTGGGGTGGTATAAAAGATATAGTGTACAGCAGGATTAGGTTCAAAAAAAAACCATCAACTTACGCTGATGGTTTTAATTAAAACTCAAATGAATTAGAATTTAAATCTTTTTCTATCTGTTTCTGTCAAATATATTTTTCTTAAACGAATCGATTTAGGTGTAACCTCAACATATTCATCTTTCTGAATGTATTCTAAAGCTTCTTCAAGCGAGAAAATAATTGGAGGAATGATTCTTGCTTTCTCATCATTTCCAGACGAACGAACGTTAGATTGTTTTTTCTCTTTCGTTACGTTTACACACATATCATCACCACGAGAATTTTCTCCAATAACCTGACCTTCGTAAATTTCAGCATTTGGTTCAACAAAGAACTTTCCACGATCTTGTAATTTATCAATAGAATAAGGAATAGCTTTTCCTTTTTCCATAGAAATCAACGAACCTTTATTACGTCCAGAAATTTCTCCTTTGAAAGGCTCATATCCTATAAAACGGTGCGCCATGATAGCCTCACCAGCAGTTGCAGTCAACAATTGGTTACGCAATCCAATAATTCCACGAGATGGAATGTTGAATTTTACAATCATACGTTCTCCTTTAGTTTCCATGCTCAACATTTCACCTTTACGCATAGTAACAAACTCTACCGCTCTTCCAGAAAGTGTTTCTGGTAAATCGATTGTCAATTCTTCAATTGGCTCACATTTTTTACCATCAATTTCTTTGATAATAACCTGTGGTTGACCAATTTGTAATTCATACCCTTCTCTTCTCATTGTTTCAATAAGAACTGATAAGTGAAGTACTCCTCGACCAAAAACCATAAACTTATCAGCTGAATCAGTTTCACCCAATTTCATTGCTAGGTTTTTCTCTAATTCTTTTGTCAAACGGTCTCTAATATGACGAGAAGTTACAAATTTACCCTCTTTCCCGAAGAAAGGGGAATCATTTATTGTAAACAACATGCTCATGGTTGGCTCGTCGATATCAATTGTTTTTAAAGCTTCTGGGTTTTCAAAATCAGCGATAGTATCTCCAATTTCAAATCCTTCAACTCCAATAATCGCGCAAATATCTCCTGCGATAACTTCTTGTACTTTTTTACGACCAAGTCCTTCAAAAGTATGTAATTCTTTAATACGTGATTTTGTGATAGTACCGTCTCTTTTTACTAATGAGATTGGCATACCTTCATTAAGCACTCCTCGTTCTAGACGACCAATAGCTATACGACCCGTAAATGCAGAGAAGTCTAATGAAGTAATCAACATTTGTGGAGTTCCTTCAGAAACTTTAGGAGCTGGTACATTCTCGATAACCATATCCAACAATGCTTCCACATTATCAGTTACGTTCTCCCAATGATCCGACATCCAGTTATTTTTAGCAGAACCATAAACAGTTGGGAAATCCAATTGCCATTCTTCGGCGCCTAATTCAAACATTAAGTCAAAAACTTTCTCATGAACTTCTTCTGGAGTACAGTTTTCTTTATCAACTTTGTTAATTACAACACAAGGCTTTAATCCTAGGTCAATCGCTTTTTGTAATACAAAACGGGTTTGTGGCATTGGTCCTTCAAAGGCATCTACAAGTAGACAAACCCCATCGGCCATGTTTAACACACGCTCTACCTCTCCACCAAAATCAGCGTGACCAGGAGTATCGATAATGTTGATTTTTGTTCCTTTGTAAACTACAGAAACATTCTTTGAAGTAATGGTAATACCTCTTTCACGCTCTAAGTCGTTGTTATCAAGGATTAAGTCACCTGTATTTTCGTTATCACGAAATAACTGACAGTGATACATAATTTTATCAACCAAAGTTGTTTTACCGTGATCGACGTGGGCAATAATTGCAATGTTTCTAATAGATTCCATCTGTGATTTTTAATGGGTGCAAAGGTACACTTTATTTTGATATAAAAAATATTTAAACAATTGTTTACATATTCTTAACCCATTAACCACAACAATAGACCTTTAGGAAAAACTAAAAAATAAGTTATACCTGTTCCTTACAAACTAAGTAATTATTAATTATATTTGAGTAATGAAAAGCAAAACCAATCAAGTAATCAGCATCTACATACTAATTGCAGTGTTTTTAGTCATTGTTAGTTATAAATTTTTATACCATTACAACACCGATCCTAATTATCAATTCTATACTTTTATTAAAGATATTTTGTTCATTATATTGACTGGAATAATGTTCAAAACTATTTTATCCAAAAACGATTCTCGAAACATCTCTATCGTAAAAAAGCTAAAAAAAACGAACGATGAAATCAAAGAGTCAAATGAAAAATACGACATTGTTGCAAAAGCCACTAGCGATACAATTTGGGATTGGAAAATGCAAGAAGACAGCTTTTCTTGGAACAGAGGAATAGAAAATGTTTTTGGGTACTCTGACGAAGAAGTTGGAAAAAGTTCAAAATGGTGGTTTGACAAAATTCATCCCGAGGACAGTATTAAAATGTCTATCAGACTCTACTCTTTTATAGAACAAAAAACTGAAAATTGGCAGGATCAATACCGTTTCAAATGTGCGAATGATTCTTATAAATACGTTTTAGATCGTGGTTTTTTATTAAAAGATGAAAATGGTAAAGCCATCAGAATGATTGGAGCAATACAAGACATTACCAAACAAAAAGAAGAAGAACAAAGACTTAAGTTACTAGAAACTGTTTTTACGCAATCCAAAGACTCTATAATCATTACTGAAGCCAATGCATTAGACGGAACATTCCCAAACATTTTATATGTAAATCCTGCTTTTTCAATAATGTCCGGATTCAGTTTTGATGAAATTAAAGGAAAACCAGCAAATCCATTTAACAGTCCTAATTCTGATAAGAGCGAACGTGACAAGCTTCTAACTTTTATACACAATAAAAAAGAATGTTTGATAGAAACGGCGAGCTTCACAAAAAATAAAGAAGAGTATTGGGTACGCTTTTCTATGATACCCATTTACAATTCTGATACTGAACTTTCTCATTGGATTTCAATACAAAGAGATATTACCGAAGAAAAAAGGCAAGAAAAAGAAAAAGAGCAACTCATTAGAGAATTGACTCAAAACAACAAAGACTTAAAACAATTTTCTTATATAACATCCCATAACCTCAGAGCACCATTATCAAATCTTATTGGACTTTTAAACCTACTAGAAGATATCACAATTGAGAATCCAGAATTAAAAGAAATATTAAATGGTTTTACTAAGTCTACTCATTTATTAAATGACACTATCAATGACTTGGTAAAAGTCATTATTATAAAGGATAATCCCTCAATTAAGAGAGAAAAGGTTTTCATAAACCAAATTTTTGAAAATGTTTTCAGCCAACTTACTTCTCAAATCGAATTACACAAGCCAATAATTAAACTCAATTTTGAGAAGGTTTTAGTTCTAGATACTAACAAAGCTTATCTAGAAAGCATTCTTCTCAATCTTTTGTCCAATTCAATAAAATACAAATCCGAAAACAGAAAGCTTAGAATAACAATTACAACTGAAAAAAAAGAAGATGCTGTTGTGATGATTTTTAAAGACAACGGAATCGGTATAGACTTAGAAAGAAACAGGACTAAAATTTTTGGACTTTATCAGCGTTTCCATAATTATCCAGACAGCAAAGGACTTGGTCTTTATTTAGTAAAATCGCAAGTTGAAACTATGGGAGGTACAATAGAAATCGATAGTGAAGTGAATATAGGAACTACCTTTACATTAACATTTAAAAACAAACACTAATGTTAGATATAATTTTATGCATAGATGACGACGCGATAACACTAATGTTATGTAAAAAAGTAATAATCAAATCATCATTTTCTCATGAAATAATAACAGTGCAAAATGGCGAAGAAGCATTACAATACTTCAAGACTTTAAAAGAAGTAGAAAACCAATCGAAAGCACTACCTCAATTAATTTTTTTAGATTTAAACATGCCTGTTATGGGTGGATGGGAATTTTTAGATTATTTCAGCACTCCAGAATTTGCAGAATTCAAAAATATAAAAGTCGTAGTACTATCGTCTACAATAGACCCTGAAGATTTAGAAAAATCAAAACAATACCCAATGGTGATTGATTTTTTATCCAAACCGATAACCCAAGCTATGCTTGAATATTTAAAAGACAAAATAAATTAAAATCCAAACAATCCAAACCAAAAAAAAAGCTCTCAAAAATTGAGAGCTTTTTAAATATCTTATAATTGTACTAATTACAATTTAGCAACGTGCTTAGTTAATTTAGACTTTAAATTAGAAGCTTTATTATCGTGAATGATATTCTTTTTTGCTAATTTATCAATCATCGAAATTACGCTTGATAATTTTGACGTAGCATCTGTTTTGTCAGTAGCTATTCTCAATGCTTTGATAGCGTTACGAGTAGTTTTGTGTTGGTATCTATTTAATACTCTTCTCTTTTCGTTGCTTCTAATTCTCTTTAAAGCTGATTTATGATTTGCCATTTTATAATTTTTTTATCTTTTACTAATTTTGTAGTCCGTAAGGGAATCGAACCCCTGTTACCAAGACGAAATCTTGGCGTCCTAACCCCTAGACGAACGGACCATTATCCCCTAAGTTTTTATCAATATAGTATACTGAAATTGTAGCCCGTAGCGGAATCGAACCGCTCTTACATGGATGAAAACCATGCGTCCTAACCGATAGACGAACGGGCCATATTTCCTTCTAAGTTCAGGAAAACTGTAACACGCAATAAAAATAGTAGCCCGTAGCGGAATCGAACCGCTCTTACATGGATGAAAACCATGCGTCCTAACCGATAGACGAACGGGCCCTGCTTCTCTAATGCGGATGCAAAAATACAACTATTTTTGAAACGTACAATAGGACATGCAAAAAAAAATATTTTTTTTTAATACGCCTTTGCAAACAACACTCGCCCAAATGATTTTTCTCCAGTAAACACGCAACTTCCAGCCTCTTCAGCTCTATCTAAAGGTATGCATCTAATGGTCGCTTTCGTTAGGTCTTTGATCTTTTCTTCTGTAGTTGCAGTTCCATCCCAATGGGCTGATACAAAACCACCTTTAGTTTCTAAAACTTGTTTAAACTCATCAAAACTATTTACCTCCGTAATATGCGTATTTCTGTAATCCAATGCTTTTTCAAACAATTCCTTTTGAATCTGCTCTAATAAATCACTCACATATGATGTAATACTATCTTTAGCTACTACTTCTTTGGTCAATGTATCTCTTCTTGCAACCTCAAAAGTTCCATTTTCTAAATCTTTTGGTCCTACAGCAATCCTCACAGGGACTCCTTTCAGCTCCCATTCTGCAAATTTGAAACCTGGTTTTTGAGTAGTTCTGTTATCAAATTTTACAGAGATATTTAATTTCCGTAAAGTAGCAATCAAACTATTTACCTCAGTAGAAATAGATTCCAACTGCTCATCAGTCTTGTATATAGGAACGACCACTACTTGTATTGGCGCTAAGCTCGGAGGAAGTACCAATCCCTGATCATCGGAATGTGTCATAACCAATGCTCCCATCAAACGAGTCGAAACCCCCCAAGAAGTCCCCCATACATATTCCTGCTTCCCTTCGGCATTGGCGAATTTCACATCAAAAGCTTTTGCAAAATTCTGACCTAAAAAGTGTGACGTACCAGCCTGTAGCGCTTTACCATCTTGCATTAAAGCTTCGATACAATACGTTTCTTCAGCCCCAGCAAAGCGTTCGGATTCTGTTTTTATCCCTTTTATTACTGGAATTGCCATGAAATTTTCAGCGAAATCAGCGTACACATTCATCATTTTTTCCGACTCTTCCACAGCCTCTGCTTTTGTGGCATGTGCAGTATGCCCTTCTTGCCATAAAAATTCTGCGGTTCTTAAAAACAATCTCGTTCTCATTTCCCAACGCACTACATTTGCCCATTGATTAATTAACAAAGGTAAATCCCTGTACGATTGCACCCAACCCTTATATGTAGACCAAATAATAGCCTCACTAGTAGGACGAACAATTAATTCTTCTTCCAATTTTGCATTAGGATCCACCATAAGCTTGCCGGGATTATCTGGATCATTTTTTAATCTATAGTGTGTTACAATGGCACATTCTTTTGCAAATCCTTCCGCATTTTTTTCCTCAGCTTCAAACATACTTTTAGGAACAAATAACGGAAAGTAAGCATTTTGATGCCCCGTCTCTTTAAACATTCGATCCAATTCCCCTTGCATTTTTTCCCAAATAGCATATCCGTAAGGTTTGATAACCATACAACCTCTCACTCCTGAATTTTCGGCTAAATCAGCTTTCACAACCAATTCGTTATACCATTTTGAATAATCTTCTGCTCGTGTAGTTAAGTTCTTACTCATATTGAATGTTTTGGCACAAATTTTGCATTAATATTTTTAAATAAATAGTTCAGCAAAACTAAGTATTTTTGTAATGTGCAACAATAAAAACTCCATATATATGAAAACTAGTACTCTTCCCTTACGAAACCCAATAAGCTATTACTTTGTTGGTGTTTTGAGCATTCTGTTGACATCTTGTGGTTCTTACCAAAACAGCTCTTACTATGATTCTGATGGAATATATGGTAGCACTCCCAGAAGCGCTGTTCAAGAAGAAACACAAAGCGCTCCTAAGAACCAATATAAAGACTATTTTGGATCTTTACAGAATAACAATCAATCAGTAGAAATTTTTACAGACGTTGACAACTATGGCAATTACAACGTCGAAAACGACTCTTTACAAGACAACAATAATTATCCTGGCTGGGGAAGCAACCCACAAAGCGTAAGTATCAATGTTTATGACAATAATTGGGGCATGAACAATTGGTACGGTAACAATTGGGGATGGAATGGTGGTTATGGCTATGGCTTCAACAATTGGTACGGAAACAATTGGGGTTGGAATGGCGGTTTTGGATGGAACAATTGGTACGGAAATAATTGGGGCTGGAACAACTGGGGTTGGAATGGCGGTTTTGGATGGAATAACTGGTATGGCAACAATTGGGGCTGGAACAATTGGGGATATTCAAACAATAACTACAACAGAAACTATGCTTATAACTCCGGCAGAAGAGGCTCTGCTTATGCAAACAATAACGCTGTAGATCGTACTACTTCAAATTATTCTAGAGGTCAAAGAAATTACTCCGCTGGACGAACTGTAGATTCTAATTATAGAGGCTCCAATACTAATTTTGGTAGAGATTCAGCTACTCGAATGAACAGAACGAGTCCAAATTTCTCTAGAAATCAAGGTCAATCACAAAATAATTCTAATACCAATCCTACTAGAAGAGGAAGTTATAACACCACACGAAACGAGAGCAATAGGTCTGAGAGATCTTACACCCCGAGCACAAGGAATGATAATAATTCTAGATCCTATAGTCCTAGTTCCAATAGCAGATCAAGCAGCTCTGGTAATTATGGTGGTGGCGGAAGATCATCTGGCGGTGGCGGAAGAGGTGGAAGAGGATAAACAACCCGCCTTAACTTTCAATTTTGATGTTAAATTAAAACAAACCAATTAAATATGAAAAAATATATATTCCTACTCGCTTTAGGGCTATCCATAAACAATGCCAGATCACAAGACATCTCTGATGCTATGCGTTACGCACAGGACAATTTAACTGGTACAGCTCGATATAGAGCTATGAGTGGTTCTTTTGGTGCACTGGGCGGCGACCTTTCCTCTTTAAATGTTAATCCAGCAGGTTCTGCGGTGTTTTCTAATAACCAAATGGGATTGACGTTGAGTAATTATAACGTAAAAAACAATGCGAACTACTTTGGTACCGCAACTAAAGACGCCTCTAACTCATCTGATTTAAATCAAGCAGGAGCAGTTTTTGTTTTTAACAATAATAACGGTAACAGTAATTGGAAAAAAGTTTCACTTGGAATCAACTACGAAAACGCAAATAATTTTGATAACAACCAATTTTCTGCTGGAACCAATTCAAACAATTCTATAGATCAATATTTTTTGAATTATGCAAATACTGGAAATAATGGAGCGCCAGTACCACAACAATTTGTAAATAGAGTAACTGGAGAATCAATTGCTGATTTATATTCATTTTTAGGTCGCAATTTGCCCAACTCACAATTTCCAAGATTGAGTGGTTTTGATGCACAACAAGCCTTTTTGGGTTATCAAGGATTTATTATCAATCCCGTTGATGAAAATGATCCTAACTCTGCTTTTATATCTAATGTGCCTGCTGGAGCTGATTATTATCAAAAAAATAGTGTAACTAGCACCGGATATAATGGAAAATTATCATTCAACGCAGCTACATCTTATAAAGATAAATTGTACTTAGGAATCAACTTAAATTCCCATTTTACGGATTACATACGATCCTCGCGTTTTTCTGAAGAAAATAATGCACCCCTTACTAATGATTTTACAGTTTCAAGAATACAGTTTGATAATGATTTGAATACTTATGGAACTGGTTTTTCGTTTCAATTGGGCGCTATTGCAAAGTTAACAAATGAAGTGCGCGTAGGATTAGCCTACGAATCCTCAACTTGGTATACCCTGACAGATGAATTATCACAGAGACTTGTTGCAGTAAGTGCCAATACTAGCGAAGAACTCGAGCCTGATGTGGTAGATCCACAGTTTATAAATGTTTATGAACCGTACAAATTGCAAACACCAAGCAAACTGACTGGAAGTTTTGCCTATGTTTTTGGAAAATCAGGGCTAATAAGTATAGATTATGCAATGAAAGGTTACCGAAATACTAAATTTAAACCCGAAAACGATACCTATTTTAGTGCTCTAAACAGCAATATGAATTCTATTTTGGATACTACAGGAGAACTACGAATTGGTGCCGAATATAAAATAGACGCATTAAGCTTAAGAGGTGGATACCGTTTTGAGCAAAGTCCTTATAAAAACAAAACAACAATAGGAGACTTAACTGGATATTCGGCAGGTTTAGGGTATAATTTTGGTTCAACCAAAGTAGATTTAGCGTATTCGTATGCCAAAAGAAATTCGCAACAAGGATTTTTTAGTCAAGGATTTACGGATGGCGCCAGCATTGATGCGATAAACAACACGGTTTCAGTAACGTTATTATTTGAATTGTAAACGCATTATGAATTAAAATAGTGATCCGTCTCGTTATTCAAACAAGACGGATTTTTTTAGTCCTTGTGGTCCCGAAGCGTCGGGAGAAACCCTCCCTTTTTTTTCGAGAAATTGCTTCACCTAGCTCTTATTTTTATAGGAGTTAAGTGAATTTTGTTTGCAGCGCACAGCAGGAAATAGCTCCTAATAATCTGAAAACACTTTGAAAAAAGTTCAGATTGAATAAAAAATTGTAATTTTGCAAAATTCCCAAATTATCGGGATTCTACCGCTATGAGAACGAAGTCTTTAAAAAAGAATAAAATCAACGTGATCACTCTTGGGTGTTCAAAAAATGTATATGACAGTGAAGTGCTAATGGGTCAACTTCGCGCCAGCGGAAAAGACGTTACACACGAAGCACCTGAGGCTGAAGAGGGAAATATTATTGTAATAAATACGTGTGGCTTTATTGATAACGCTAAAGCGGAATCCGTAAATATGATTCTGGAATATGCTGATAAGAAAGAAAGAGGATTGGTAGACAAAGTATTTGTTACCGGATGCTTATCTGAACGATACCGTCCTGATTTAGAAAAAGAAATACCAAATGTAGATCAGTTTTTTGGTACAACAGAATTACCACAACTATTGAAAGCTTTGGGCGCTGATTACAAGCACGAATTATTAGGAGAACGCTTAACGACTACGCCTAAAAATTATGCTTACTTAAAGATTTCTGAAGGCTGTGATAGACCATGCAGTTTTTGTGCCATTCCATTGATGCGAGGAAAAAACGTTTCGCAAACCATTGAAAAATTGGTAAAAGAATCGGAAGGCTTGGCTAAAAATGGAGTGAAAGAATTAATTTTAATTGCCCAAGATTTAACCTATTACGGATTAGATATTTACAAGAAAAGAGCCCTAGGAGAATTACTAGAAGCACTTGTAAAAGTTGAAGGAATTGAATGGATTCGTTTGCATTACGCCTTCCCTACTGGTTTCCCAATGGATGTGTTAGAAATTATGAAGCGCGAGCCTAAAATATGTAATTATTTAGATATTCCGTTGCAACACATTTCAGATTCTATTTTAAAATCCATGCGACGAGGAACTACTCAAGCAAAAACAACAAAATTGTTAAAAGAATTCCGTGCAGCTGTTCCTGGCATGGCTATTCGAACTACTTTAATAGTAGGATATCCTGGAGAAACTCAGGAAGATTTCAATATCTTGAAAGATTTTGTTCAAGAAATGAAATTTGACCGAATGGGTTGTTTTGCCTATTCTCACGAAGAAAATACACATGCCTACTTATTGGAAGATGATGTGCCTGACACCGTAAAACAAGACCGTGCAAACGAAATTATGGAACTACAATCACAGATATCTTGGGATTTAAACCAAGAAAAAGTAGGACAAACATTTAAATGTATTATTGACAGAAAAGAAGGCGCTCATTTTGTAGGACGTACAGAATTTGATAGTCCCGATGTTGACAATGAAGTCTTGATTGATGCTTCAAAACATTACGTGAAAACGGGTGAATTTGTAATGATCAAAATTATTGAAGCAACAGAATTTGATTTGTACGGAGAACCAGTATAATTTTTCTAATTGATTTTAATTCTTACCACAACATGAAGATGCAATCCTTTAATTCTTACCTACTAATAGGCTTTATTGTTTTTTTTGCTAATACATCTTTTGCACAATTTGGAAATGGTGGGTATGGAAACGGCTATGGAAATGGTTACGGTGGTAATGGTAGAATGAACAACACAATGGATCAAACCAGAACGCCTCAAAAACCGAATGAAGTTCCTGTTGAAGTAACAGTCGGAAAGATCATGGAAAGACTAAAACCAGACCTTATTCTTGACGAACTTCAAGTAATAGCAATTTCTAACATCCTGACCGAAAGTATCAAATCTCAAGGTATGCTTATAAAAGCGGAAGTTAGTCAAGAAGAGAAAATAAAAAACATCACCGTTCTCTCTGAAACAACAGACAGGAAAATAATCGAAATGTTAAATAAAGACCAAAAGGAAAAATATACCGTTCTTCAAGAAGAAGCCAAAAATCCTAAAAAATCGAAAGCCAAAAAAAAATCTAATTAATCGATTCCACTCTGTTGCAAAAGTATAAGCTCGTATGAAAAAAATAGTCTCTTTCCTTTTAATAACTGTTATAGCTTTGTCTTGCGCTACGAATCCTTACAAAAAAAGTGAGAAAATTTACGATTCAAAGCTCAAATCATTAAAGCAAACAATTTCGAACAAAAATTCTCAGCCTTTACCAATTATACCGCACTTAGAGATAAATATCGACACTTTATACACTAAACAACTGCATACGTACAAGGACACTCTTTTTAAGATGGGCCCTACTCCTTTACAAAACGGAATCAATACCGAGTGGATAGGAACTGTGAATTTTAATTTAAGAAAGCCCAATTTTATTATTATTCACCATACCGCTCAGGACTCTTTGCAGCAAACATTAAAAACGTTTACTAAAATAGAATCTCAGGTAAGTTCACATTACTTAATTTCTGATGATGGCAAAGTAGTTCAAATGTTGAACGACTATTTACGAGCCTGGCATGCAGGTGCTGGAACTTGGGGGAAAAACACAGATATTAACTCTACATCTATTGGTATAGAATTAGACAATAATGGAACAGAAGTTTTCTCTGAATTACAGATCAATAGCTTATTAGCACTTTTGACAAAGCTAAAGAAAGATTATAATATCCCCGCTCAAAACATTATCGGTCATGCTGATATTGCACCTACACGAAAGAAAGATCCAAGTCAATTGTTTCCCTGGAAAATATTAGCCGAAAATGGTTTTGGTATCTGGTACGATGAGTTTTTAGAAACTGCTCCAACTGATTTTAATGTTGAACAAGGATTGCGTATTATAGGATATGATACCAAAAACCTGCCAGCAGCAATAACCGCTTTTAAACTGCATTATATTCAAACAGAAGTCAATGCAATTTTAGATGAAAAAACAATAAACACTATTTATTCTATTTATAAAAAACAATAAGCAGATATATAGATTGCTAATACCAATAAAAATTGTTTTTTGATTCTTTCAAAAAACAATTTTTATTTTATACAACTACAATTTTGAATGACAACTCAAACTAATGTATTACTGAAAGTCAAAGCACAAAAAAACTGCCAAAATTTATAAAGTATTTTGGCAGTCAAAAAAAATAGTGGGGAGATTAAAAACTATAGGTTGTTGCCAGTAGAGCATACGCTGTTGAACCTTTTGAAGCTGCAGCACTGTTTGCAAAAATATCCTCAGAAGCAGTATCTAAGCGGAATTCCGGAATAATAGTCAAGTTCCCTACTTTATAATTTAATGATAAAGTATTGCCAACCACACTTGTCCCAGCTAGTAGTCCAAAACCAGCCGTAGCATCTTTAGCATCGAAATACTCCAGTCTGTAGGCTAAACTCAACGTTTCTTTTAATGTAAAGTTTGCATACCCAACCAAAGCAAACCATTCGCCATCTAGTGTGCTATCAAAATCATTTTTAGTCATTGCATAGGTACCGTTGAATCCTAGTGAAAAAGAATCACTTACTTTTTTTGACCCTACAAAATCAAATTGAGTTTTGTTTTCGTCAGAAACAGGATTACTACTTCCTGAAGTAACATTAAAATACGCACTTCCCGTATCTCCCAAATACCCTAACTGACCAATAAACGTTTTTTGGGTGGAACCTGCTTCAAGTGTTGTCTTAAAATCTGTTGGGTTGGTTACTCCAGCCATAAAGCTGAATTTACCAGAAGTATATTGCGCTTTTACTCCTGTATTAAAAAATGGACCATAAGTAAAGGCATACGACATACTGTAATTTTTATTATCTACTGCATCAACCAGCTCATATCCGAGATGAGTGCTAAAGCTTCCTAAAATCACTTTCAATGCATCTGAAAACTCGTAAGTGAAATTTAATTGTTTAATCATAAAAGTTGATGCGTCATCATTATATGTAAATTGGGCAGCTCTGTTTCCAAATCCTAAATCAACAAAAACAGAGGCTTTATCCATTTTATGTGAAGCTTCAATAGACGCCATTCCTAATTCAAATGAATTGTGAGAATTCGTAAAACTAGTTAGACTGTTGTCTATACCGGAAAAATCATATTTATAATACGCATCAGCAGATCCTGCAAATGTTGTTGATGCCGATGCTGGAGCGCTTTGAGCAAAAGTAAAAGATGTTGTTAGCACTAATGCAATAAAGGATAGTTGGTTTTTCATGTTGGGTAGTTTTAGTTAGTAGTTTGCTTTGTTTGTTACTGTAGCATATTTTAAAAATCAAATTGAAATGGCTCAAATAAGGCATTTAAATACGCTTTTGAAAATTTAATTTTTTTAGATTTATAGAGCGAATTTATTAACTTTTATCTCAGTTGAATTACTATTTTCTAGTTTTTTAACTTGATACACAAAGAATTATCAATACCAAAAAATCATCAAAAAATAATAGCTATTCTATATTTTAAAGAGATAATTTTGAAAATTCAATAATTAAAAAATTTAGACACACCCCATGAATTTTATTAATTTATAAGAATTAATATTTAAAATATGGGATTTAAGTACATATTTTAATAAAAATAAAAAAGATACCCCATTAAAAATAGAGATTTATTGTAAATATAATTTTAAATAGTTTTTAATTTTTTCGCAAATAAATAATTAAAACTCAAAATTTTTATCAAGTTAATATATGATTTACAAAAAATTCAGCAAGCATATACATCAAAAATTTGAAGAAAAAAATAAAAAGTATATGCCGCAATATCAAGTTATTATTTTGGTCTATTAATTCCTTTTTTTGTAATTTAATTATGGGATTCAATTTGGACCAAAAATCTATTTTAAGCGTTTAAAATTTTTATTTAATAAACAGCAGAAGTATTCTTTTAGTCGATTTATTTTTATCCAAAGAATTAGACATAAAAATTTATATCGCCATCAGAAAAGATTTAATCTCCTTATTTATAAATAGTAATTGTAAAGATTCTAATTACAAATAAGAACATTTTCAAACAGAAATAGCTACAGATATGAAAATTTCAGTACTAACAATCTTTATTTTATTCACCGCTTCATTAATTACTTAAACGCATCAAATGATCAAACACGATAGCATAACAGCTGACAACAACTTAACTAAAATAGAAAATAATTTAGTGTATTATACTTTTTCCCAAAGTTTAGAAGAACAATCCATCAGTAAATATGCTGTGGCAAAATTGAGTGAAAAATCAAAAACCACTCCTTTTATTGTCTCTGAAAAAATTCAATTGAATGGAAAATCCGATTATAATAAAGTTGTTGTATTACAAAAACACCAAACTTTAGGACTGAAAGAGTCTGGAATAATTACTTCCTTTTATTTGGTAACAAAAGGAGAATCTCCGCTATCGTTTACTGAAAATGGTAAAAAGCGATTAAAACAAAATGCTGCCCAAAATGGAGCTCCGTTTATTGTTATTCTTTCTAATAAACCAAAGGATTTAAAAGCTGCGATCTATACCTATGAATAAGTATATAAAGTATCAATTTGTAGCTCGATAGGCTATAAAATAGAATTAAAGTCTATTTAAATCGAGAACGAATTTGCGTAAAACACAATTGCTATTCCCGATTCTTCTATTAAATAACTGCGAAAATCTATTATTCAATAATTAATGATTTGGCATTCATAAATTCCTTAATCCCTATTGCACCTAGTTCTCTGCCATATCCTGATTTTTTTATTCCACCAAAAGGAACTCTAGAATCAGAGCGAACTAAGGAATTCACAAAAACACTTCCTGCTTCTATTTTTCTTGACAAGTGGTAAGCATGCTCACGATCCGTTGTCCATATTGAGGCGGCCAAACCATATCGGTGATTATTGGCAATAGCGATTGCTTGATTCTCGTCTTTGACCCTAATGACAGTTGCTAGCGGTCCAAAAGTTTCTTCCTGAAAAGCTATGGAATCTGAATCGAAACACTCGATTAATGTGGGTTGAAAATTGCAATTTTCTCGTGCTCCTCCTACTATTATCTTCGCGCCCTGTTGTACTGATTTTTGTAATTGATTTTCTAATTTTTCTGCTAAATCCAATCGAGCAAGAGGCCCCAAATTAATCCCTTCCATCATTGGATCTCCTTGCTTGAGCAAATTAATTTTATTGGTAAACAGCGTTATAAATTCATCTGCTACTTCATCGACGACTATAAAACGCTTGGCACAAATACATGCTTGGCCAGCGTTGAGCATTCGCGATTGAGTGGCAACTGTTACAGCCTTTTCAAGATTTGCACTATTTAAAATTATAAACGCATCAGAACCCCCTAATTCTAGAACTGTTTTTTTAATATGCTTCCCTGCCAATGAAGCCACTGCGGATCCTGCCATTTCACTTCCCGTTAAAGTAATGCCCTGAACTATATTTGACGCAATGACATTTTATACCAGAGGAATATCTATTGTAATTTGTTGAAAAACTCCTTCAGGAAAACCGGCTTCCAAAAACGCATTTTCGATAGCTTTTGCACAACCAATAACGTTGGGTGCATGCCTTAAAAGAGTCACATTGCCCGACATAATTACCAGAGCCGCATATCGTAATACTTGCCAAAATGGATAATTCCAAGGTATTATTGCAAAAACAGCCCCCATTGGATCATAAACTGACATGCTTTTGAAAGATGTGTCATAATACTCGTCTTTCATATTATTTCCGCATTCTCAGCATAGAAATCGCAGTTTGCAGCTGATTTTTCAACTTCAGAAATACTTTCAAATAGTGCTTTTCCCATTTCTTTTGTAATCAAAAAACCGAGCACTTCTTTGTTTTTTCTAAGAATGTCAGCTAATTTTTTCATCAGTAATGCTCTTTATTCAAATGTAGTTTGCTTCCAGTTTTTGAAAGCTCGCTCAGTCAACTGCAATTTTTTATTCAATTGGGACTCTGTTAGAACTTCATGTTCTTCTATTAAAAGTTGTGAATACGGATCTATTGATTTAAAAATCATGTGTTTGTAATTAAATTTTAAAATATGCTAGAAATAAAACTAAGGCACTGCCGAAAATCATCGAACTTTGGGCGATTAATGAAAAAACATAAAGAGAAATGAAGCAAATCTGATTTTGAAAAATTGGATGAAATTGCACAATTAAATAAAACAGTGCAATGCAAATTGTTTGTGTAAGTTAAATTTACTGCGTTTTATTTATAAATTTCAACAAAAATAGCATCCAATACCTCATATACTTTTTCCTTATCCAATGGTTTTGTAATGCAATCTACAAAACCCATTTTCATGATTTTTTCTTTATCTTCAAATGAGGAATAGGCAGTTTGTGCGATGACGGGAAGTTCTGGCCTATATACTTTAATCTTTTCGTAGGCTTCAAAACCATTTAATACTGGCATTCTTATATCCATAAACACTACAGATATGTTTGGATTATTTACACATATATCCACTGCTTCTTGCCCATTTTTGGCCCTAATAACTGTATGGTTTTTGGATTGTATAATTTTTTGCAAAAGCATGAAATTTATACAGTCATCCTCTGCAATTAAAACAATTTCTTTTCCAAAATTCTTGGCAACCGATTTTACTTTTGTGGGTTGGACTACTTTAGCCGTTTGATCTATATCTAATGGAATGGTAAATGTAAATACAGATCCCAATCCAAGGGTAGACGCTACTTTGATCTCTCCACCTAACAGTTCGACATACGCTTTGGTTATTGACAAACCGAGACCTAATCCTGATAAATCGTGAGTTGCATCGCCTTCTATCCTTCTGAACCTCTCAAAAATTACTTTCAAATAATTTTCACTTATACCCATACCCGAATCCTCTACTTTAAACTCTAAACATCCTTTTTCTTTATTAACAGAATAGCCAAAAGCAACAAAACCTCTATCGGTAAATTTCAACGCATTTGTAATTAGGTTAACGATAATCTGTTTTAGTTTTGTTTCATCAGTATTAATATTTTCAAGAATTTTATTTGGGTTTTCAAGAATATAAAACTGAATGTCTTTATCCTTAGGAATCGTAACTTTTATAGCATTATACAATTCGACAATACAATTTTCTATGTCTAATCCTTTATAATTAGGCATAATTTGCTTGGCATCAATTTTAGACATTTCTATAAGGTCTTCAATAATAGATACCAAACTGTTTCCACTATTTTTTATAATTTTTAAATATTCAATTCGCTCTTTATTATCCAAATTTGGATCCTGAAGCAAATCACTAAATCCCATAATAGCATTCATGGGTGTTCTAATTTCATGAGACAAATTAGCCAAAAAAGATGATTTTAATCGATCACTTTCTTCAGCTTTTTTCTTAGCTATTTCTAATTGCTTCCGTTGATTGTTATTTTCTTCAAATAAGTTTCCAATATATCCAAACTCCCCATCGGACTTTTTTAAACTTTCGATAGCATTACTATTTCCTGTTTCAAGAATATTCTTGATTAATTTTAGTGGATTGTAAACCCATCGCTTTGTGTGGTACGCGTACACAAAAATACTTAGCAAAGAAACCAGAATAACAATAAAAAGAATCTCTTTTGTATTAGTGTAATTTAAATTGAACCGTCTTTTAAAAAGTACTTTTGCCACCACTTCATTTTTCCAATCCTTCAAATCAATCCCTACAACTACAAAATTATCTTCATGTGCAATTACATATTCACTAGAAGCCAAACTTACTTTTGAACTACTAATATTACCTACAGCATTAAAAAAAGACTCTTCTAAAAGTCTTGCCATAAAAAAATAACCAGCAGGTTCCGTTTTGTTCTTTTTAGGATCATTTGATGCATGAATTGTTGCACCAAAAACCTCAACAATTCCTTCAGGAATTTTTACATAAAACCGTTTTAGTTTTGATTTATGCAATACTGCCATCATCTCTTTTGGAATGAAATCAATGCTTTTGAGCTTAGTAGAGACGGTCTTGTTGATTATTTTTTTATCCAAACCATACACTCCAATATAATCTACTTCATAGGAATCAAATTCACTTTCAATGTATTTATTATACCATTTTACTTCTTTTGTTTTAGTATAATTGACCAACTCGTCCCAATAGGTAACATCAATAACAGTGGCCAATGAAGTTTTTGAGTTAAGTCTAAAAAGAGACTTCACCTCTTTATCGTATTGATCGTAAGTAGTTTTATAGAAATGTTCTTCTTCTTTAATAGTATACAAGTAAAGAGAAATATAAATGATCAAAAAGAAAATACTCGTTGAAATTATCAACAATAGTAATTTAGAGTACGTATTTAAATTAAGTAATCTTTTCATGGAATGTCAAACAATAAAAAGGAAATTAAAAATCTTACCCATAGTTTTGTAAGATATATCACTTTTTTTTGATGGCGCAAGTTAAGTTTTTTTGCTAGAAAAAAAAAGATAACCAAAAATTTTGATAACATTAATTTTAATAACAGTTTACCTATCAACACAATACTTTTAGAAATGTTTCAAATCCGGTTAAATAACGCCTTAATTATTCACTTTGCTAGTGTTTTTTTGAACGGAAATTTAAAAACACAAATTGAATTGCTAAAACGTTTACTTTTAATATTACCAACTAATCGTATCAAAAAAAAATAGGAAACAAAATATTTTTATGTAGAATTTGATTGTAAATAAAAACTTCATTAAAACAAAAAAACCATCTTAAATGATGGTTTTTACTGCGGCCATTGCAAACTACAAGGGAATATTACCGTGTTTTCTATCAGGTGTTATGCTTACTTTATTTTCGAGCATGCTAAACGCTTTTATCAATTTGCGTCGGGTATTTTGCGGCAAAATTACCTCATCTACAAAACCACGTTGCGCGGCAGTATACGGATTCGCAAACAACTCCGCATATTCTGCTTCTTTCTCCAAAAGCTTTGCTTCATGATCATTGGCTTCGTTAATTTCTTTTTTAAAGATAATTTCCGAGGCACCTTTGGCTCCCATCACGGCAATTTCGGCAGTTGGCCAAGCAAAATTCATATCGGCACCAATGTGTTTCGAGTTCATCACATCATAGGCGCCACCATAGGCTTTACGGGTGATTACAGTTACTCTCGGCACAGTTGCTTCGCTTAAGGCATAAAGCAATTTCGCACCGTGAACGATAATCCCGTTCCATTCTTGATCCGTTCCCGGTAAAAATCCAGGTACATCCACCAAAACCAATAACGGAATATTAAAACAATCACAAAAACGGGTAAATCGAGCCGCTTTTTTTGAACTATTCACATCGAGACAACCCGCTAAGATCATGGGTTGATTGGCAATAATCCCAATACTTTTTCCTCCCAACCGAGCAAAACCTACCAAGATATTTTCGGCATAATTTTTATGAACTTCAAAAAAAGAATCCTCGTCAATAATTCCACCAATAACCTCGTGCATATCATACGGCTTGTTGGGATTATCTGGAATAATGGTCGCTAATTTAGTACGCACTTCATCATTCAGGTCGTAGGGTAAGTTGTGTGCTTTCTCTTTATTGCTTTGTGGTAAATAACTTAGTAACCGTTTCAAGTCCTCCAGACATTCTACATCATTGGTAGAAGTAATGTGCGCTACACCAGATTTAGTAGCATGCGTACTTGCACCACCCAATTCCTCAGAAGTTACGGTTTCATTGGTTACGGTTTTCACAACATTCGAACCCGTTACGAACATGTAACTGGTATCTTCAACCATCATCGTAAAATCAGTCATTGCAGGAGAATACACAGCTCCGCCGGCGCAGGGTCCCATAATTGCAGAAATTTGTGGAATAACTCCTGACGCTTGTACGTTTCTATAAAAAATATCGGCATAACCACCCAAAGAACGAACTCCTTCCTGAATACGCGCTCCACCAGAATCATTTAGTCCAATCATAGGCGCTCCCATTTTAACGGCCATATCCATGACTTTGCAGATTTTCTCAGCATGAGTTTCGGATAAAGAACCTCCAAAAACTGTAAAATCCTGAGCAAAAATATAAACCAATCTTCCGTTAATGGTCCCGTATCCTGTGATGACTCCATCGCCATAATACTGTTCTTTTTCCATTCCAAAATCAGTCGTGCGGTGTGTCACCAACATCCCTATTTCTTCAAAGGAACCTTCGTCCATCAAATAATTGACGCGCTCTCTTGCGGTTAGTTTTTTATTCGAATGTTGTTTTTCGATACGTTTTTTACCGCCACCCAAATGAGCTTCGGCAATTTTATCGTTTAATGTGTTTACTTTGTCTTTCATATTTATTTTTTTTGACCGCCAATTCGCTAATTATATTTTAAACCCATTTAGAGATTAAGTCTCATTTGGAAAAAACAGTACTTACTTTTTCTTAATGGTAAAAAAATATTTTAATTCGGTACCCGTACGATTTTTTGATCTTCAAAATATTGTCTCATTGCCACAAGAGCTGCAATTTCGGCTTCTTTAGCCATTTGTTTTTTCAACACATCGGCATTGTAATAATTCTTAACGAAATGCGTGTCAAATTTCCCGGAACGAAACGCCTCATGTTCAAAAACAAATTTCCCAAAAGGCAATGTTGTCTGAACGCCTTCTACTTGATACTCTTCAATGGCCTTAATCATAATTTGAATGGCTTCTTCACGAGTTTCTCCATAAGTGATTAATTTGGCCAACATCGGATCGTAATAAATAGGAATATCCATGCCTTGTTCAAAACCGTTATCCACACGAATTCCTTCGCCAACCGGCAATTGATAGACATCTAAATGACCCACACTTGGCAAGAAATCATTCATAGGATCTTCGGCATACACACGCAATTCCATCGCATGTCCTTTTATTTTTAAATCTTCTTGCTTGATAGCTAGTTCTTCACCTCGTGCTACTCTGATTTGTAGTTCGACCAAATCGGTTCCAGTTATCCATTCCGTAACGGGATGTTCCACTTGCAAACGCGTATTCATCTCCAAGAAGTAGAAATTATTATTTTCGTCCAATAAAAACTCTACAGTTCCAGCTCCTAAATAATCACAAGATTTAGCTACCAAAACGGCTGCTTCACCCATTTTTTTTCGCAGTTCTGGTGTTAAAACCGAAGAAGGCGCTTCTTCAATTACTTTTTGGTGACGACGCTGGATGCTGCATTCTCTTTCGAATAAATACAGCACATTCCCATAACTGTCTGCCATAACTTGAATTTCGATATGTCTTGGCGAACCCACATATTTTTCGATAAAAACAGAGCCATCTCCAAAAGCAGCAATTGCTTCACTGATGGCGCGATCCATTTGAGATTCGAAATCAGCTTCGCTTTCTACTACACGCATTCCTTTTCCTCCACCACCGGCAGAAGCTTTAATAAGTATTGGGAAACCAACTTCCTTAGCAATAACTTTTGCTTTTTCGACATCCGTTATTGCCTGATCGTATCCTGGGACCATTGGAATATTGAAGCGCTTAACGGCATCTTTGGCCGCCAGTTTACTTCCCATAATCTTAATTGCTTTCGACTTTGGTCCAATAAAAATGATATCATTTTTTTCGCATTCTTCAGCAAAATCAGCATTTTCACTCAGGAAACCATAACCGGGATGAATCGCATCAACATTTAAAGATTTCGCAACCTCGATGATTTTACTTCCTAGTAAATAGGATTGACTCGAAGGGGCTTCACCAATGCAAACAGCTTCATCAGCAAATTTTACATGTGGTGCATCTCGATCTACTATAGAATATACCGCAACAGTTTTAATACCCATTTTTTGAGCTGTTTTCATCACCCTGTTGGCAATTTCCCCTCTATTGGCAACTAATATTTTTTTCATTTTTTATTTTTTAACCGCAGTTTTGCTAATTTTAATTCTCTTACATTCATTTGTATTAAATGATGTATGTTTTATTTTTTATTAGCGAAGTAGTGGTGTTTTATTCGAATTCAATTAACAACTGACCTTTATCAACAGCATCTCCTGTAGCAACCGAAATCGATTTGATAATACCATCGCGTGGAGATAGGAAACTATTTTCCATTTTCATCGCTCCCAGAATAATTAAATTGTCGTTTTCTTTTACTTCTTGCCCCACCACAACACTGATTTCAAGAATCAATCCCGGCATAGGTGCTTTAATGAAATTGACTTGTTTAGTAATTCCCGTTTCGAATCCCATTTCTTTAATCAGAATATCCAATGGGTTTGAAATCGCAACAGTATAGGTGTTGTTGTTTACCTTGACAGTATAGCTTTTTTGAAGAAAATCAGAAGTGATAATTTCCGCTTGATACGGAATGTTCTCATTCAAAATATGGAACTTATCTGTTGCGATACTTACTATATCTAGATGCGAAACACTTTCCGTTTCCATATCAAAATGAAAGGTGTCGTTTACGTTAACTTTATAACCCATACTCATTTGTTTCTTTGTTTGAATCGTAAAAATAAGTAAAAGAAAACGTTTTCGTAAACCAAAAATTAAGTTTTATGCTAAAACAGTATTGGTAAGTAAATAAATTTACAACACTAATAATCCGAATTCTCGCAGTGTTTTAATCGGTTTGGAGAACCAAAACAATTCAAAATCTTCCAAATGGGTTTCGAAATCAGCTTTGACTTCTTGGTAAGTATGCGTTTTAGTATTTGACACTGCAATTTTTAAAAGCATTTCCACCAACCATGCTCCCTCCTCTTTACTGGTTTGAATGCTGAAACTTTCTTTTTTATCATGAAAAGTAAGTGTCATTAATTCCCACGAATTTCCTTTTTTAGATTTCGTAAAAATTTCTATCGAAGGCTTACCGCCCAACCAAATAATTTTTGCAGTCGGTTTACTATTGAAATCCTCTTCTTCTTGTAAAGCATCAAAAATAAAATCGGGTGCAATTTTCGTCTTTGGGATTTTAAAGTCAAACCAATCTTGCAATTGGTAATCAAAACAGATGCCGTGCATGAAATTGAATAAAGATTTCTTGAGTCCAAAACTGAATTTATCATGATCAATTCCTGTTGAATCAGTATAATTAATATCGTTATTGGCGAAAGTTCCAATCGCTTCAGTTTCCTTTACCACACCAAACTTCTCAGGATACAAACCTACAGGACTGTGCGCAGTCATGGCAAATTGATGCCAAAATCCGGATTGCAATACACCAACTTCAAATAATTGGCGCACCATTTCCAGACTGTCCACCGTTTCCTGAATGGTTTGGGTAGGATATCCGTACATTAAATACGCATGTACCATAACACCAGCTTCGGTGAAATTGCGGGTAACTTTAGCTACTTGCTCGACCGTTACGCCTTTATCAATTAGTTTCAATAAGCGATCCGAAGCGACTTCGAGTCCACCCGAAACGGCGATACAACCAGAAGCTTTTAGAAGTAAGCACAAATCTCTAGTGAAACTTTTTTCGAACCGAATGTTTGTCCACCACGTCACTGCTAATTTCCTACGCAGGATTTCTAAAGCTAGAGCACGCATCAAAGCCGGAGGAGCCGCTTCATCAACAAAATGAAATCCGTTCTCGCCTGTTTGAGCAATCATTTCCTCCATTCGATCGCACAATAAATTGGCGGCAACAGGTTCATAGATTTTAATGTAATCCAAAGAAATATCACAAAACGTACATTTTCCCCAATAGCAACCGTGGGCCATGGTAAGTTTATTCCAGCGACCATCGCTCCACATGCGGTGCATAGGGTTCACAATTTCGATAACCGAAATGTATTTATCCAATAACAAATCCGAATAATCAGGCGTTCCCACTTGCGATTGTTTGTAATCCGGTTTGGTAGAATTATTTTTGTATACAACTTTTCCGTTTTCCAAAAGAAAGGTTCGTTTATATTGCTTCTCAACTGCGCTCGAAGTGACCGCATTTATAAGTTCTTCAATTGGCATTTCTCCATCATCCAAAGTAATAAAATCAAAGAATTCAAAAACACGCGCATCCGAGAGTGAACGTAATTCCGTATTTGGAAAACCGCCACCCATCGAAATCTTGATATTTGGATGATACTTTTTTACCCATTGTGCCGAACGAAAAGCCGAATATAAGTTTCCTGGAAACGGAACTGAAATTAAGAATAGTGTAGGTTGAATGTCTTCTATTTTTTCTTTTAGAATCGAAAGAAGAATGGTATCAATGTATGTTGACTCTTGTTGGAGCGCTTCATATAATTCGTCAAAAGAATTGGCAGATCTTCCCAAACGTTCGGCATAACGGCTGAAACCAAAATTAGCATCAACACATTCCACAATAAAATCGGATATATCTTCGAGATACAAAGTCGCCAAATGCTTTGCTTTGTCCTGCGTTCCCATAGTACCAAAAGCCCAATCGAGTTCTTCCAATTGTGCAAATCGAGAAGCCTCTGGTAAAAAATCTTCCTGACATATTTGAAGCGCCAATGTTGGGTTTTTCCCTTGTAGAAAAGTAATTACGGGATTGATTGTTTTTAAGTACTCGTCTTGCAATGCATAAATACGTTTCGAGTTATCCGAAATAGTATTATTTGAAACTTCAAACTTAAAACTTGCAACCGTAAACAAATTTTGCAATCCTTCTTTCGATAACAATTCCAAAATCACTTCGATACCCAAATCCGCCTGAACAGACTCGATATTTTTGGTATTCAGAAACCCTTTGATATAAGCGGTTGCTGGATACGGTGTATTGAGTTGGGTGAAAGGGGGCGTGATTGCGAATAATTTGGTTTTCAAGAGGAAAAGTTTTGTGCAAAAATAAGGGATAATTATGTTGTTTTCCCGAATTTATAATTACAGTAAGGAAATTTATAGAAAATAATAAACACAGAGGAAGTCTAGGTTTATATTATTTTTTTTCGCTTATCTAAAGCTGGAGAATTTTGAATACGATTACATAGGTTTTTTTAAGCTAGCAAAATTCTAATTGAATGTTTTATTGTGGCTCAAAAAGGTCTTCTGAATAATTTCAGCCGATATTTCTCTTTCAATAATTGTTTATTTAAAACGCATGCTCCTCTTTGCTAATCACTACTAACGCAAACAACGAAATACAAGCTGCTACAGTTAAATAAAATCCAACATACATCAAACCATAAGTACTTGCTAACCAAATTGCAATCATTGGAGCAAAAGCCGCACCTAGAATTCCTGCTAAATTAAACGTTAATGACGCACCTGAATACCGCACTGAAGTAGGAAATAATTCCGATAAGAATGTACCCAGCGGTCCATATGTAAATCCCATCAAAGCCATACCTGTGCATAAAAAGAAAGCAACCATACTTTCACTGCCTGAATTTAGAAAATAAGAAAAGAAAAATCCGAAGAAACCGATTGCAATAGTAACATAAACCAACGTTTTTCGGCGCCCTATTTTGTCTGCTATCAATGCCGAAATCGGAATACAAAAGGCAAAAAAGAGTACAGCAAACAACTGCATCAATAAAAAGTCTCTTTTAGAATATCCCAAATCACTAGTTGCCCAGCTTAATGTAAACACAGTCATAAGATAAAAAACCAAAAAAGCGGTAACAGCAGCAAATGTTCCAAAAATTAATTGATTTTTATGGGATTTCAATAATGTGAAAAAAGGAATCTTAACTTCTTGCTGTTCTCTTTTAGCATTTTCAAAAGACGGGGTTTCTGTAATTTTCAATCGGATATAAAACCCAACTACTACTAAAAGTGAACTCGCAATAAAAGGTATTCTCCAACCGTAATTCATAAAATCTTCATTACTCATTAGGTCCGTTAAAACTAAAAAAGTTCCTCCTGATAGCAACAAACCAATTGGAGCTCCTAATTGTGGAAACATACCGTACCAAGCTCTTTTATTTGGCGGTGCATTTTCAATTGCTAACAGTACCGCGCCTCCCCATTCGCCTCCTAAACCAATACCTTGACCAAAACGGCACAACATTAACAACAAAGGAGCTGCAATACCAATACTTGCATAACTGGGTAAAAAGCCAATAGTTACGGTCGAAATTCCCATAGTCAATAACGCTGCAACCAAAGTAAATTTTCGCCCTATTTTATCTCCATAGTGTCCAAAAAAGGCTGAGCCAAGAGGTCGCGATAAAAATGCAATGGAGAAGGTGGCTAAGGATTGCAAAGTAGCCATTGCTCCATCTGAGCTTGGAAAAAACAACTGCGGAAATACCAAAACTGCTGCGTTGGCGTAAATATAAAAATCAAAAAACTCAATCGTTGTCCCTATTAAACTGCCAAAAAGAACATGTTTAACTGAATTTTTACTGTTGGTACTAGAATAATCTTTCATAAAACTGTTACTATATTAATTATAAAAATGAAACTATTTTTCGAAAGTAACAAATAAATAATTCCAATTAATAATGGTATTTTAGCATCATATAAAACTTTACTATGCCAACCGACTGTATCAGCTATCAGGATTCTGGATATTTCTCTACTTTGATGAATGATTATTTAAATCAAAAAGCAACTTTAACTCCTTTATATAACCGATTTCCAAAACTTGAAAACTTTGAAGATTATATCCTCGAAAAGAAAAATAACTTTGACAATATTAAACGAGAAACTTTAGTTGCTGTTTTACAAAAACAATATTTAAACGTTGAAACTTCCGTTTTGACCCAACAAAATATTGAAGCTTTGAATAATTCAAATACATTCACTGTAACAACGGGTCATCAATTAAATCTCTTTAGTGGACCACTTTATTTTCTTTACAAAATCATTTCAACCATTAATTTAACAACCGAATTAAAAGCGAAATATCCCACATATAATTTCGTTCCCATTTATTGGATGGCAACCGAAGATCATGATTTTGAAGAAATTAATTACTTCAATTTTAAAGGTAAAAAATTCAGATGGAACAAAGAAAGTACTGGTCCCGTTGGAAGATTGTCTACCGATGGTTTAGCTGATTTTCTCGACGTTTATAAACTAGAATTAGGTTCTAGTACAAATTCTGAAACATTAAAAAAATTATTTGAAAATGCTTATGTATCACATAGCAACCTCGCCGATGCGACTCGGTTTTTAGCTAATGCACTTTTCAGCGACTATGGTTTGGTTATTCTTGATGCAGATAATACCGATTTAAAACGCATCTTCATCCCTTACGTAAAAGAAGAATTACTTCATCAATCATCACACAAACTAGTTTTAGAAACTGCCGAAAAACTAAATGAGTATACAATTCAGGTCAATCCACGTGAAATCAACTTATTCTATATAGAGGACAACTTGCGCGAACGCATTCTTTTTGAAGATGGAAAATACAAAGTAAACCATACTAAAATCGAATTTTCTGAATCGGAAATTCTAACACTTTTAGAAAATCATCCAGAGAAATTTAGCCCTAATGTGATTCTGCGTCCACTATATCAGGAAGTCATACTCCCCAACTTGTGTTATATTGGCGGAGGCGGAGAAATAGCGTATTGGTTAGAACTAAAATCCTTTTTTGAATCTGCTCAGGTAACCTTTCCTATGCTTTTACTGCGAAATTCAGTTGTATTAGCAACTGAAAAACAAGCTAAAAAAGCAGACAAATTATTGTTAACTTGGAACGATCTATTTTCAAAACAAAGTAGTTTAATCAATACAAAAACAAAAGAACTTTCAAACTTTCCGCTCGATTTAGATCTATTAAAAGAGCAACTGCGTGTGCAATTTGAATCGTTGTACGCCATTGCCCATAAAACCGATAATTCTTTCTTAGGCGCTTTAAAATCACAAGAGACTAAACAATTCAAAGGTTTAGAAAATCTAGAAAAACGTTTGCTAAAAGCTCAAAAAAGAAAATTAAATGACGCTTTAGAACGCATTACTAACCTACAAAACGAGTTGTTCCCCAATCATAGTTTGCAAGAACGCCAGACTAATTTTTCTGAATTTTATTTGGAATATGGAGAAAACCTGATTCCAACTTTAGTAAAGCAACTAAAGCCATTAGAGCACACATTTAACACTATTGTACTTTAATAAGAAAATGACAATTTGAATGTTGAAATTGTAATAATAATCAATAAAAAAATCTTATTTTTGCACAAAATTAAAAAAATAAAAGATGGCTACTAATAGAACATTTACAATGATTAAGCCTGATGCTGTTGCAAACGGACACATCGGAAACATACTTGCAATGATTACAACTGCAGGTTTCAAAATCGTTTCTTTAAAATTAACACAATTAACTGTTGCTGATGCTCAAGCTTTTTACGAAGTACATGCTGCAAGACCTTTCTATGGTGAATTAGTTGAATTCATGTCAAGAGGACCAATTGTTGCTGCTATTTTAGAAAAAGACAATGCAGTTGAAGATTTCAGAACTTTAATTGGTGCTACAAATCCTGCTGAAGCTGCTGAAGGAACTATCCGTAAAGCATACGCAACTTCTATTGGAGAAAATGCAGTTCACGGTTCTGATAGCGATGAAAATGCAGCTATCGAAGGTGCTTTCCATTTTGCTGGAAGAGAGCAGTTCTAGTATTCAGAACTCAGTTTTTAGTGTTCAGTGACATAGTACTCTGAACACTAAAAAGAAAATCCCATTTCAAAATTGAAATGGGATTTTTTTATACCAAAAATCTGAAATCTAAAATCGTTAATCAACAATCTAAAATCATTATCTCAAAACGACATCTTTCACTACATCACGTCTTAATTCTTCATTAATCATCGCCACTATTTTAGACTTCCCGTGGCTTAATTCTTCTCGCAATACAGACGAAGTTAACTCAACATACAACGTACTTCCTTTCAAAACCACATTATTTGTATAACTGTTTACGCCATTGCCCATAAGATTTTTCCACGCATCTTTTACATCAATCTGATCCATTCCGGGTTGCAGTTTATTGACTTGAATTATTTGCTTCAAAACATCCCCGATCGTGCTTTGATTATTTAGTCGTTTTGCCATTGCCTAGTACATTTATTGCCGTTGCTTTCTTGTAGTGATACTCCATTTTATCCTTATTTAACAGCACAAACTCTTCCGCTGAAAGCGAAATCACTTCCTCACTCCACTTCATAAAAGGTGTTGTATAATCTAAGAAAACCTTATCATCTGCAAAACGAACAGTTACGTTTTCAAACGCATCATTCACTAAAAAAGTACCGTCCAATTGCGGTCTAACTTTCTTCCGAATTCCCTTATTATTTTTTATTTCAAAATAATCATATACTTCATTCATGCTGTAGTCTTTATCATCAATAGAATCAAATACAACTTTTTCTACTTCCCAATAGCCATTAATTTTTGAAACATCTTCAGGTTTTATCTTTTGCTGACACGCCACAAAAAGAAAAGCTATTAGTAAAATGCTACATGTGTTTTTCATATAATTATTATTTTTAGAAGCCATTTCCTGCTTTTCGCTACAATCTTTTTATCCGCCAAAAAAGGCGTCAAAAAAGGATTTTCACTACAATCAGGGCTAGGGAATTTCTTTTATAACGCGTTTTTTATAAATACAAAGTTACTCTTATTAAATTCAAAGAAAACAAAAATAGTAGAAACACATTAAACTATTTTCTATATTTTTGGTCTTAAAGGAATTAGTAACTAATAATAAGAAAGATGTCAAAATTAATTTATATCGTACTCATTCTACTATTTTTTATAAGCTGCAATTCTGATTCTGTTGAAACAACTCCGAGTCCAATTTCAACCGAAACACCATACTTTCCACCAATTAATAGAACTACTTGGGAAACCAATTCAATTGCAAGTTTAGGATGGAAACAATCCGCTGTGCAACCGTTATTAGATTATTTACAACTCAAAAACACCAAATCTTTCATCATTCTTGTTAATGGAAGAATCGTTTTAGAAAATTATTTTAATGGCCATGATGCCAATGCTTTTTGGTACTGGGCAAGTGCCGGAAAAACATTAACGTCAACCGTAACTGGCATTGCACAACAAGAAAATCTCATCGACATCAATGCAAAAGTTTCACAATATATAGGAACGGGTTGGACTAGCTTACCTATAGCCAAAGAAAACTTGATTACCAACAGGCACTTACTCAACATGACATCGGGATTAGATGACAGCACAGATGATGTCACACCGGCTAACCTCACCTACAAAGTCGATGCAGGAACACGCTGGGCGTATCACAATGTATATGTAAAATTACAAGATGTTGTGGCACAAGCTAGCGGTCAAACTTGGAATACCTATTTCAATACCCGCCTAAAAGACAAGATAGGGATGGAAGGTACTTGGTTTCAACTGGGAAACAATTCCGTTTATGGAAGTAATTCTCGCTCTATGGCTCGTTTTGGATTATTAATTTTAAACAAAGGGAAATGGGAAACCAATGTGGTTTTGAATGAAAATTACTTTACCCAAGCAACTACTACATCACAAAATATAAATCTTAGTTATGGCTATTTATGGTGGTTGAATGGCAAATCCAGTTATCATTTACCACAAAGCCAGCTGCAATTCAACGGAAGCTTAATCCCAACTGCACCAGCAGATCTGTTTATGGCATTAGGGAAAAATGATCAAAAAATATACATCATTCCTAGCAAAAAAATGGTCGTAATCCGAATGGGAGATGTGGCTAATACTGATAATCCAACTTTTGCATTATCTGATTTTGACAGCGTTTTATGGCAAAAAATTAGTGCTTTGTATCAGTAATTTATTTTGCTTTCATGCGTCTAATAAAACCCAGAATAAAGAAAATAAAACCTACTAGTAACAAAAAATAATAGAAGCCAAGACTTTTATCCCGAATCACATTTGCCAATACAAAAGAAATTATACTCACCAAATAAAGGTACATTGGTGGCGTATTTTTTAAAGAAGAAAAATTCATTCTAACTATTATTTAAAAAAACTGTCTACAAATTCATACTTATTAAACACCTGAAGATCCTCAATTCCCTCACCAACACCAATGTATTTAACAGGGATTTGAAATTGATCAGAGATCCCAATCACAACGCCACCTTTGGCAGTACCATCAAGTTTGGTAACCGCTAAACAACTAACTTCGGTAGCTGCAGTAAACTGTTTTGCTTGTTCAAAAGCATTCTGACCAGTAGAACCATCTAAAACTAGCATTACATCATGTGGTGCATCAGCAACTACTTTTTGCATTACTCGTTTCACTTTGGTCAACTCATTCATCAGGTTAATTTTATTATGCAAACGACCTGCGGTATCAATAATAACTACATCAGCATTTTGCGCAACTGCAGATTGCAACGTATCAAATGCTACCGATGCTGGATCACTCCCCATTTCTTGACGCACAATAGGAACCCCTACTCGATCCGCCCAAATTTGCAATTGATCAATTGCTGCGGCACGAAACGTATCAGCTGCACCAAGTACAACATTATAACCGGCTTTTTTAAACTGATAGGCTAATTTACCAATAGTAGTTGTTTTGCCAACACCATTTACTCCCACTACCATTAGAACATAGGGTTTAGTTTGTGTAGGTATAACAAATTGAGTAGATTCACCTGTGTTAGTTTCTGATAGTAAAGCTGCGATCTCATCCCTAAGAATTTGATTCAGTTCGTCAGTACCAACATATTTATCAGCAGCAACACGATTCTCAATTCTGGTAATTATTTTTAAGGTAGTATTCACACCCACATCTGAAGCAACAAGAATCTCCTCCAAATTATCTAAGACTTCCTCATCAACTTTCGACTTTCCTGCAACGGCTTTTGTAAGCTTCGAAAAGAAATTTGTTTTTGATTTTTCTAGACCTTTATCTAAAGTTTCCTTTGCTTGTTCGCTAAAACTAGGGTCTTTTTTCTCTGATGAAAATATTTTTTTAAAAAAACTCATTGTAAGATAGTATTAAGAATGAAGTATTTAAGTCCATAGAACCAATACAATTTTCTAACGGTAAATATAGAAAATAAAAAAGCTACTTCCGAATGAAAGTAGCTTTTCTGTATAATGTGATTGTTAATTAATTCTTTTTCAAGAATTCATCAACAGCTTCAGGAGCCATAATAGATTCTACGAATGTATATGCACCTGTTTTTGGAGATTTCACCATTTTGATGGCTTTTGATAATCTCTTAGAAGATGTTTGTAACGATGCTACGGTTTTCTTTGCCATGATTCAAATGTTATTTAAATTTAAATAAAATCTACAAAAGCATTGTTTTGAAAATTTTATCAAAATCTCTAATTATTACTTAATTTCTTTGTGAACAGTTACACGTTTCAAAACTGGATTAAATTTCTTAATCTCTAATCTATCTGGTGTATTTTTTTTGTTCTTAGTTGTAATGTATCTTGAAGTTCCTGCAACACCTGAAGTCTTGTGCTCAGTACATTCTAAAATTACTTGGATTCTATTACCTTTCTTTGCCATCTTGCTATTTTTTTATTTTGGAATGGATTATTTAATAAATCCTTCTGACTGCGCTTTTTTCAAAACTGCAGCGATTCCATTTTTATTAATTGTTTTTATCGTAGATGCAGCTACTCTTAGAGTAATCCATCTATCTTCTTCTGGAAGATAAAAACGCTTCTTAACTAAGTTTACAGAAAATTTTCTCTTAGTTTTGTTCATAGCGTGAGAAACGTTATTTCCTACCATCGCTCTTTTACCTGTAAGGTCACAAACTCTTGACATTATACTTATCTTTTATCGTTATTCAAAATCAGGGTGCAAAGAAAAGAAAAATAAACCTATTAAGCAACATATTTATTGCACATTTTTCAAAATTTCTTTCTGTAATAGTTCTAAACTTTTAAATACCGCTCTATCTATCACTTTTTCACGGGGTTGACCAAAATTAAATTCTTCTACGATTATTTCTTTTGGAGTGGCCAATGCAATAAAAACAGTTCCAAGATCCGCATTTGCATCTCCTTTTGAAGGTCCTGCATTACCCGAAGTAGCAATTGCATAATCTGTTTTCATCATCGATTTTACATTCAATGCCATCGCCGAAACTACCTCTCGACTCACTACGGAATGCTCGTTAATAAGACCTTCAGAAACTCCCAAAACATCTATTTTAGCTGATGTAGCATACGAAACAACACTTCCTTTAAAATAAGCTGACGCTCCAGCTGCTGAAGTTAATAGCTGTGCTATTTTTCCTCCTGTACAACTTTCAGCAGTTGCAATTGTTTTGTTTTGCTTGGTAAGCATTTTACCCACCACAACCTCAATGTTTTCATCTTCGTCAAAACCTACGATGATATCGTGAATGATAGCACTTAATGAGTTTACGCTTTTTTCAAGAGTAGTTTCTAATTTTTCTTTATCTGTGCCACGCGCCGAAAGACGCAAACGAACTCTACCTGGCGCTGGCAAATACGCTAATTTGATACACTCCGGAAGATTATTTTCCCAGTCTTCTATACGTTCTGCCACAACACTTTCGCCTTGGCCGTACGTCAAAATTGTCTGATGAATAATGTAAGGACGCTCATATTCTCGAACCACTTTTGGTATGATTTCATGCTCGACTAAATACTTCATTTCGTAGGGAACTCCGGGTAGTGAAATAAACACCGTATTTTCCTTTTTCATCCACATTCCTGGTGCAGTACCCACTTGATTATGAAGCACCGTACATTTTGATGGAACCAATGCTTGATCTTTATTTATTTGAGATGCGGTACGGTTCATTACCTTCTGAATCAAATCAATTACATGGCGCTCCACTTTTTCATCAACAATGAGGACATCATCAAAATAATCACAAAATGTTTTTTTAGTAATATCATCTTTTGTGGGCCCTAAACCTCCGGTAATAATAACTAAATCAACCGTGTTTTGGAGCTTTTCAAACGTTTCTAAAATATGTGTTTTATCGTCTCTTATCGAAATCATTTCATTGATTTCTACACCAATTTTATCTAGCGATTTGGCAATAAATCCTGAGTTTGTGTCGACAATCTGACCTATTAAAATTTCGTCACCGATAGTAACTATGGTTGCTTTCATTTTGTAGTTCAATTTTTTTTGTGGGACTTTAATATAACAATGTACGAAGTAGCACACTCTTAATTTTGCGTGAGGGATAGAAGTGAAAATCCTTTTTATTACCATAGAGTGATAACGATGGTAATAAAAAGATTGAAACGGAAAGCCCGACCCACTTTTTCAGTGGGTCACGCCCAAATATTACAAATCGAAATCTTTCTTGATTTCTTTGACAGCATCATTTACTTGGTTTTTTACGCTTTTGAAAGTTTCTTTGATGTCTTTCTTTTTACCCTCGGCTTTGGTCCAAGCTTCTATTTGAAGAATCTCTTCAAAAGCGACGTTCAAACCCATTAGATCGAGCGTTGGTTTGATCTTGTGCGCATAAGCATAAGCATGCTTGTGGTCTTTCTTTTTTATTCCTTCTTTAATTTGCATTAAATCATCTGGAACTTCGGTGACAAATAAGGTCAAAATTTCGTTTACGAATTCTGCATCGTTATCTGAAAGTGCGTACACTTTTGAAAGGTTGTAGTTTATAGCCATTATTTTACTTGTATTCTAAATAGTTGTTGTCCTTCTAAAAATCCTTCTAAAACGTCATCTGGGTTTACAGCAGCTACTCCTTCTGGAGTTCCTGTAAAAATAATATCTCCAATTTTTAAGGTAAAAAATTGAGAAACATAGAAAATGAGTTCGTCAATTTTCCAGAGCATGTGACTGGAATTCCCCTTTTGAACCGTTTTGTTATTATTCGTTAATTCAAAAGTAATATTTTCTAGTGAACCAAACTTACTTTTTGGCAAAAATTCACCTACTACCGCAGAGCCATCAAATGCTTTTGCTTTTTCCCATGGCAAGCCTTTTGCTTTTAATTTTTCTTGTAAATCACGGGCTGTAAAATCTATTCCTACACTAATTTCATCATAATATTTATGTGCAAATTTAGGCTCTATGTATTTACCTACTTTGCTAATTTTGACAATAATTTCAATTTCATGATGTACATCTTCCGAAAATTCTGGAATAACAAATGGATGCTGTTTCAATAAAACGGCCGAATCCGGCTTCATAAAAACAACGGGTTCTGTGGGTCTTTCGTTCTTTAGCTCCTCTATGTGATTGGTGTAATTTCTACCGATACAGATGATTTTCATTTCTTATTGATTAAAAAATTTATGATTGAAAGATTCAAAAATTAGCTCAATTTATTATTTAGTTTTCTGAGTTTAATGGCCGTCAAAACTTTCTTTGTGTACAACGGGAAATCTGCATTTTGAATCCAACTGAAATAACCCGGTTCTGTTTCCAAAATTTTATCCACTTTTACTCCTTTGTGTTTTCCAAAAGTAAAAATCTCTTCATCATCCTTATCAAAAGCGATCATTCCTGCAAAATCAGCAATTTTCTTTCTTGTAGTAAATTCTGATAGTGATTTCATATCGTTTTCTAGTTCTGGATAACGGTCTAATTGCGCTTTTAATATTTCGTAAGTCGCTATGGTATCCGCTTCTGCTGAATGTGCATTTTCGAGTATTTTCCCGCAATAAAACTTGTGAGCCGCACTTAAAGTTCGCTCTTCCATTTTATGAAAAACTGTTTGCACATCTACAGAAACCCTATTTTTCATGTCAAAATCTACTCCAGCACGCAACATTTCCTCTGCTAATAACGGTATATCAAAACGATCAGAGTTAAATCCAGCCAAATCACTGTCTTTGATCATATTATACACTTGCGCAGCCAATTCTTTGAATGTAGGTTCATTTGCCACTTTATCATCTGTGATACCATGTACAGCAGTTGTTTGTGGCGGAATTGGGATTGTTGGATTGACCAACCAAGTTTTACTTTCTTTATTTCCATTCGGAAAAACTTTCAAAATTGATATTTCTACAATTCTATCTTTTCCAATGTCGATTCCTGTGGTTTCAAGATCGAAAAAGCAAATTGGTTTATTGAGTTTGAGTTCCATTTTTAATTTTTGTGTGGTTACAAATATATAGGTTAAACCCGAATTTAACGCATTATCCTCAAGTAATTTCTTCAAGAATTCTTGTCTAATTTTGAGTTACAAATCGTACAATAAAATAAAAACCCGACTGATTTTTAAAAATCGGTCGGGTCTAAATTGCAATTATATAGGTCTAAACATCTCTGTTTACATCAAATGCCTCTAAGTATTCAGCGACTCTTTTTACAAAACTACCTCCTAATGCTCCATCAACTACCCTGTGGTCATAGCTGTGAGATAAAAACATTTTCTGGCGAATTCCAATAAAGTCTCCTTCGGGAGTTTCAATCACTGCTGGCATTTTACGGATGGCTCCAAGGGCTAAAATTCCCACTTGTGGCTGATTGATAATTGGCGTACCAAAAACACTTCCAAAAGTACCTACATTGGTAACAGTGTAGGTTCCTCCTTGCGTGTCGTCTGGTTTTAGTTTGCCTGCTTTTGCGCGACCTCCTAAGTCGTTAACTGCTTTTGCCATTCCTACTAAATTCAATTGATCTGCATTTTTAATAACAGGAACAATCAAATTTCCGTTGGGTAACGAAGCCGCCATTCCTAGGTTGATGTTTTTCTTTTTGATGATGTAATCACCATCAACAGAAATATTCATTCCAGGAAAATCTTTCAGCGCTTTGGCGACCGCTTCCATGAAAATAGGTGTGTAGGTTAATTTCTCCCCTTCTCTCTTTTCAAACGTATTTTTATTTTTCTCTCTCCATTTTACAATATTCGTTACATCTACTTCGATGAACGATTGCACGTGAGCTGATGTTTGTACCGAAGCGACCATATAACCCGCAATTAACTTGCGCATTCTGTCCATTTCTATGATTTCATCGCCACCACTTACAGATACCGGAGCTGCTTTTTGAGCTACTGGAGCTGCAACTGGTTTTTGAACAGGTACAACTGGAGCCGAAACTACTGGTTGATTTGGTCTATTTTTTACATACTCTAGAATATCATTTTTAGTAACTCTACCTTCTTTTCCTGTTCCAGAAATCGATGCTAATTCAGCTACAGAAACACCTTCTTCTTTGGCAATATTTTTTACCAAAGGCGATAAGAATTTTTCAGAATCAGAAAAATCAACTGGAGCAGCAACCGCTTCTTTTGCGGCATCCACTGTTTTTGTCACTTCAGCAATAACCTCAGGAGCCACTGCTTCTTTAACAATTGATACAAGCTCTCCACCTTCGGTTTCAATAATCGCTATAGTCTGACCCACTTGAACTAGGTCGTCTTTACCGAACAATTGTTCTACCAAGATTCCCGAAACCTCACTTGGCACTTCACTGTCTACTTTATCAGTAGCAATTTCAAGTACAGCTTCGTCGGCTTCAATTTTGTCTCCAACTTCTTTTAACCAATTTGTAATGGTTGCTTCTGCAACGCTTTCTCCCATTTTTGGAAGTTTTAATTCAAATCTTGCCATATTATTAACCTAAAAGGTGATTTTGATTTTCAGTTTGCGAAATTACTAAATATTTCAAATATAAATTACATTAAATGTAATTTTTTACTCTATTTTTATAACGTCACCTCTCTCATTACTATTGTTACTTCCTATTAAGAAATTAGCTTTACTGGGAATGATTTTAAATGTAAAGCCTTTATTTATTGAAGACTCCAGAAATGCAATACAGTTCTTAAAAGAAATGAATTCATTGTCCAAAATGATTTCAGTTCCTAGTTTATCATTAATAGATGACGAATTTACCATTTTTTCTGTTTTCAAATCATGAAACAGGATTTTTTTTTGCAAAACTAAATGGAGTTTTTCAACTAATTTTTCGTTACCGGAATACAATAGATATGATTTTGGAGCGATTTTAATTCTTGATTTTCCTTGAATCATTTTTATTAATGAGAAAATGACAATTCCTATTTTCATAAAAATCGAAAATACAAATGGCACGCTAAAATGCTTTTTATAAAAGAAATTCATCGCCTCTTGAAAATGTTGCATGTATGTTTCATCCTTAATGGTACTTTCTCCTTTATAATGAATTACAGTCGTTTCATGAAAATAATAATTGGATTTCCCTAGTTTCAAAATACGATACGACAAATCAATATCATCTGAATACATGAAACAAGCTTCATCAAAACCGCCTACGTCAAGGTACAAATCTCTTTTCATAAACATAAATGCACCTACCAAAATATCGACTTTTCCTGTTTGATTATCGCTTATATGTTGGGCATAATATTTTCCAACTAATCTAGATTTAAGTGGTACTTTATAAAGACCTACAACTTTTGTAAATGCAACCCAAGGAGTTGGAACGCCACGCTTACTTTCTGGAAGAAAATTTCCAGTTCCATCAATGAGTTTGCATCCCACGATTCCTAAACCATTCTTCTCGACTGCCTCTGAAGTGACAAAATTTAAAATTTTAATGAACGTATCTTCGGCAACGACGGTATCAGGGTTGAGGATGCAAATATATTCTCCTTTTGCCTGCCCAACTCCGATATTATTTCCTTTTGGAAAACCAACATTATCCTGGTTTCGGATGAGTTTAACGTTTGGAAAACGCTTTTCCATCATTGCGCAACTGTCATCGGGAGAATTATTATCAATTACAATGATTTCGCCGTCAATAGTTTCTAATGCGTTTTGAACACTTAAAACACATTGTTCCAGAAAATATCGGACGTTGTAATTGAGGATAATGACGGATAGTTGCATTTTTCAAAGATATATTTTAAGATTTAAAGACGCAAAGGTTCAAAGTTTAAAAACACAAAAACCTACTTCTCCTGTGCCCCGATTAAGGGAACAACCTTTATGTTCTTTCTTTAAAAATAAAAAAAACACTTAAGACAGTTACTATTTATATCGAAGTTAAGTGAATTTCATTTGGAATGACAGTAGGAAAAATAGCCAAAACCAACTCTTTCGCTCCAAAAAAACAGACTCCTTTTTTAGTTTTGACATTACTTAAACTACAAAAACTTGAAACTTGATGTAAATGAATTACTTTTGCAAAAAAGTTATGTTTCGTAACGCATGCATAGCTTTCAATTTATAACTCATATCTTACAAAGTGAATTACCTTTCTGTAGAAAATATATCTCATACTCTGCAAACTCACTAAAAACAGCCTTAACCACTGAAAAACAAGGCGTAAGGTTAAAAATAAAAAAATAAATCAATCATTATTTATCAGTATATTTCATCTTTTATCATAAAATTAGAGACCTAATTAGAGACCCATTGAATTTAAATTTGTAACTTTGCTATTATGAAAGCACTGACCTACAGATATAAACTCAAAGCTAAAAGTAAATCTTTGGATGTACGCACTAGCGCAGAATTGGTATTGGCAGAAATCAGCGGAGCATTTGCTAATAAAGTAGATGGTATAGTCAAATACAAAAAATTTCAGTACTCTTTAGAAGTATCAGTTTTACCAAAATACTTCGGAATTGTACACGAAAAAAGAGGTGTATTTAATTTTGTTTATGATGCAGCCACAGTTAAAGCAAATGAAAAGTATAATAAATTATTTAGAAATAAAATAACCGATTTTGAATCGAATATAGAAACAGCTGCAACACATTTTAAAAATCAAGAACCAACAGCTGAAGAAGTTAAAAACTATTTACTTTCTATTAGCGGTAGAGATAAAAGAAAACCAGAGGAAACTTTTGCAGTCATAAATTTTATAAATAGTCATATTACCCATCTGGAAAATCTTATAGGCAGTAGTCGTAAAGATGAAGTTAAAGACACTACGATCAACTCTTATCGAAATCTAATTCCAATAATAAAACGATATCAAGAAGCAAAAAAAATTAAATTAACATTTGAAAAACTCAGTGAAGAACTTTATCGAGAAATTTGGGAAGTAATAAATGATATTAGGATTGGTAAAATTAAAATAGAAAGCTACCACCAAAATCCAAAAAAAGCATTTGCAACAAACACCCTAAAAGCATACCAAACATATTTTATTAAACTTTGCAAAATTGCTAAAAAACAGGGCATTAAAATTCCATTGGATTTGACAGACACCAATCTAATTAATGTAGCAGAAAAAAACAAGTCTGAAAAAACGGAAGCATTTCTCAAAGAAAATGATATTCTTAAAATAATAGAATATGTACCTACTTCAAAATATTTAGAATTAGCAAAAAACTATATACTCATAGCTAGCCAAACTGGCATGCGTCTACAGTCAATGCAAGAAGCGAAAGGTCGAACGTTTCAAATATGTAATGAGAACAAAAAAAAATTTAACTACATACATACTATACAAGCTAAAACCGGAACGGAATGCTATACCCCTTTATTCTCAACAGCATTAAAAATTATTCAAAAAAACGACGATACTTTTCCTGATTTTTCCAATATTGCATTAACCAATCTCAATAATAACATCAGAAAAGTACTAAAATCAGTTGAAATTGAAAATAGCCATTTGTTCAGCACTCATAACTTACGAAGTTCTTTTGTTAGTAATCTATCATTACTAAGACTCTCGGAGAATGTCATAAGCTATGTTACACATCCAGCGAAAAAAAGCAGTTCTTCAAGTGTACACATTTATGACAGGAGAGATATGTTAGATAAAGCCAAAATGTTTGTAGAAGAAGTCAATAGGATTAACAAAATTAAATCTTCAAAACTGTATAAATTTAGTTAAATACTAAACACACCGGCCTTATTTCTACTTATAAAATATATCTTTTAACCAGACTGTAACTACAGTCCCAACAGGTGAACCTTATGGTACAAAATTCGAACCTTTTATTAGAGGATTTGAAACTTTTGAGTGATGTATTTTAAATATTATAAAATTTAAAAAATATTAAATTTAACTCTTAACTTTCTCTGTAAATTATGTTAGTATGCCCATTCTGTAAAGCACTATAAGGCAGTTGCAATGCCAAAACTTGCTTTTATTTTAGTTTCATCTACTTGAAGATAACCTTCATTTTTAACATCTATAACCGCTTGCTTTTAGTTGCTTCTAAGATCCTTTAAATAATATTCTTTGGGAGGTAATTTGTAATCTTAAAATATTTTTGAACAAAAAAATAGCGTACTTTTATCTCGTTTACAGCTTACAACACGGTCTAAAATAGCTCGAAGTCAGAGACGTTCGAGCAGCACACACAAGAAATTTATTTTTAAATAAAAACACTTCGGGTAGCGGAGGTATTATGAACGAAAAAAAGGAGAAGGTAAAAATGCGATGCTAGTTTTAAACAAAGAAAAATGTAAAATTATTGGTCGCGTTTTTTCTGTAATTAACAGACAAACTCCAAACATAAACACATATAAATTTGCCTGTTAATTTTTAGATTATCACTTGTTTTTTATCATAGAATGCGCTATCGTTGCCGACATATCCGAGCCATCAGGGTTAGTAGGAAGATAAATAGTACCAATTCATACCAATATACTTATAAGATTTCGGAAGTTTATTTGACAATTTATTCGAAAGAAGATATATTATACTAAAATTTTGTTTTTCAATTAACACACCGTCAAAAGAATTGACATATGAAACCCTTGAAGCTTTTATTTTTTTTAAAAGATTAACGATTTCTAAAACTTCATTTTTAGTTATTCCTATTTCAGAAAACTTGATTTCAGGATAATCTTCAAATTTGACAAAAACATCAGCATTCGATTCACTAGACTTCCTCTTTATCAAATGACCATTTTCCTCTTTGATTAAAAATCCTCCGATATATTTATTTTCTTTATAATAATCCAAAATAAACAGCGAGTCCTGTCGTTGAGAAATATCCCAATTTATAAATTTATCATATGGCAAGTTATTGAATTTTTTAGAAAATTCTTTAGCTTTTTCAAATTGTGTTTCTTGCGATAATGACATATCTCTACAGCCAATTATCAGACCTAATAATAACAAAAAAAATATTTTTGATTTAATTCTCATTTTGCTTTATTTTTTCCATTGATATCCTAAATGGATTGAAAATTGATCATCTTTTGAATCGAATGTATGCTTGTGATTCTGGTCATTGAAAAAATTATTATAATGAGCACCGGCCCTACCTATAGTTTCAGGGATTCCTAAAGCATTTGCTCCTGCTCCCCATAAAAAATTGCCGAAATTATAATTATTATGTGCAACATTTCCATATTCTGTCATGGTTACAAATAAAGTTGAAGGACTCATTGGTGAAATTAAATTTTTCCTTTTATCCATATTTGTCATTAAATCCAAATCATGTGTTACATAATCCATTTTACCTGTTCCTTCCATTGAAGACGCATTACTTTCATTCTTTATATAAGTATATTTGTTATCCTGATTTTTCTCATCATAAACTCCTGATTTTTTTAATTCATTATTTATAACATAGTTGGGAATAACTTTTAAATTTGTTATCGTTTTATCATCTATTGCCTTTGGATCATTCACAGGGTCTGCAAATTTAATCTTCATACTACTTCCTTCAATTGTAATATAATCTTCTCCTGGTTTTACTATTTTCTCTTTAAATGTTCCGTTTTGTCTAAAAACATACTCATCTGGAGGTATAACGCTTTTTCCTTCCATTCCATCAGGGTCAGTAAATCTCAACGGATTATTAAAACAATAATTGTAAGGAGAAAATCTACGCATTTTTTCTGCTAGTGGATCCATATTCATCCAACGCCCCAAAGCTGGGTCGTAATTCCTCGCCCCATAGTCGTAAAAGTTCAGCCCCAACTCATCCTGATATTCTTTGCCGTTGTACTTATACTTTAACGCACTATTAGTAGAAGATATTGTATTAGCATAGCCTGCGTGCTTTAATCCAAAAGGATAATAATTATTTTCCTCTTGTATGGCTAAGGTTTTGTCATAGCTCAGGCGAACATTACCAAGGTGATCCTTGTACTGGTACACATATTTGTAAGAACTTCCAACGGGTTCTACATAGCCTTCAGCGGTTGGAAAAAACTCTAAAACTGTCAAAGGAATAGTTCTTATAAGTGGTGAAGTTGAACTTGTAGTCTTATATTGAAAGCCATCTAGATAATAAGTATCTACAGTTGTTGTGGTTTGATTTTTTGAATTATAAGTGCGTATTGTTTTTTGTAATTTTTTTCCAATTGAATTGTAAATGTAATTAATATTTGGAGAACCAGTAGTGCTAAATGTAATTTTGGTTGGTAAGTTCAGGTGGTTGTAGGTTATTGCTGTTATGTTTTTATTGTTGTCCTTGATCATATTACCATTGGCATCATAGTCATAATCATCTACAGTATTTGAAGCACTGTCTTTAAACTCATTTATAAAACTACCATTGTTCACTTGTACGTCTGTAACTTTCATCAATTGATTACTTGAAGTAGACTTATATGCATAGGTAAGGTCATCAATTAAAACTGCTTTAGCATCATTTAAACTTCCATAACGTAAAAGTGTTTTTATATTGCCATTGGCATCATAGGTAAGCTTTTCGTCATAAGCATTCAACACACTCCCTTTATTATACAAAGCTTCGCTCAAACGGTTAATAGCGTCGTATTTATATCCGTAAGTTCTCAATACGTGATCAGTACTTGTAGTCCAATGGGTTTCGGCTATGTTTCCGTTATAAAGTGCACTTACCCCGGCAATTCCGCTGGATAGGGTATTGTAATTGATCTTAAGAGCAAATAAATCTTTCGGATCAGTTCCTTGCTGCAAGGCCGCAACCTTGTTGATCTCTGTCAACCATCCACGGATGTTATAACTATAGTCTATTCTTTGGGTTTTTGCTCCTACTTCTTTTGCTTTGAGTTGCCCCAATTCGTCGTATACATTGCTAACTATCAACTCAGGGACTGCTGTGCCAATTTGATGGGTTTGAGACAACAACCTGCCTTGTGGCGAATAGGTAAAGACTTCTTTTGTACTCAATTCACTATCACTGGAAAGCCTTTTATGATAAGTCGTAGTATATTCTGGCTTACCTATAAAATCAAGCTTACTATCGATATAGGTATAGCCTCCTAAAAAGTTGCTCGTATAGCTTCGGATAGGTCTGCCTTTTAAATCATACAAAGAATACGCCAACTCATTGGCATATTGTGTACTCTGTTGTAGTACACGTGTCCAAGAACCCGTTGGCAGGCCTTTGGGTTTTACTGCATTGTTATAATAAACGGCTTGCGTCTCAATAGTTGCCGGTATAGCTGGGGCATTAGGGTAATTGTAATCATCAAAATAATTAACCGTAAGCACATGATACCCTGCTGTTGGCCAAGCAACATTGCTATATCTAAAAGCTACACCATTGATCATAGTATCTGCGGTCGCATTTTTGGTTTCGCTAAAAGTAGTAGTGATGGCATTTTGACTGTTTAGCAAGGCTGCTCTATCAGCTGAGGAGACAGCTGCTTGCATCCAGGCGGTAAGCACGGGACGATTAAATGAATCGTACTTGGTGATCATCCAACCATTTACTTGTCCAAGATTATTGAATGGTGCTAAAGCAGGACCTGTTGCAACTACTCTATCTAATTTGTCGTATACTATATACTCCCATTGTTTACCAGGTAGTTTCTTTTCTATTAAACGGTTGTATTCGTCATATTTATACTGATACCCTAAATCGTCAATAAGATTATTATTAGCAACAATGGTAGGGGTGGTTGTTCTATTAATTGTAGCAGAAACTGTTGCATTAACAGATTCTAAACAAGTATTCTCATCCGTACTTACTTTTTTAACAATTCTCAATCTGTTATTTTCGATATATACTAAAAACTGTTTTTTGTTAGTCCCTAGCGTAATATATCCAATAATCATATCTGGTAAACTGCACTGAGAGGAATTGTCAACTATCACTATAGCTGCACTTTCATTAATCCTACTCTTTTCAAAACCAGCCGATATAGAAACTGTAATATTATCATTAATGATTTTTACCTCAGCAGATCCACCACCTTGAATGTTGTAACCATCGTAATAACAAGACGTAAAAATACTTTGAAAAGGAATGGTTTTAGTATAATTACAAATGCTCGAGCTATTATTAATGGATAGAAGGAAAGAATCAAAAAAACTAGGAGGCAATACATAACACAAATTACCTTTTCTATCATAAGCATAATAAGTATTGTAAGCCTGATTATTATTGAATGTCCTTTTTAAAATTATTCTACCAAAATTATCTTTAAACTCTTGTGTTGTGTTGTCGTTACCATCTAATGTTTGCCAATTTTCATTTTTTGTTACAAATTTATACAGCAAATTTGGTTTATAATAACCATAATGAATTAATTCCCCACTAGGTAAAACACTAAAATTGATTACCTCATCAGAACTTGTATTTAAATTGTATTCAAATTTAACTTCGTGATTACTCCCTAAGGCCCAGTCTAAACCAGGGGCAGCCTGTTTGAGTACTCGATTTAGTGGTGAATTCTCTAATTGTTTTTTGCTAAACGGATTTTGTCCAGAGTATTGCCCAAAACTCAAAACATCGTTCAATGCATTGGGTTTGTATTCGAGTGAAGATAAAGCATCGGGCACATAGGGTAAGTAATCAATTACCTTACGGCCAATACTGTCATATTCAATAGGAGTTACAATGTCCTTTCCTGTTCCTGATTGCTGGTGGGCAATTTGCTGAATTGGACGACCTAATCCATCAAAATAAGTCATATTTTGTTGGGCTTGAGCGATGGTTGGATTTTTAATACTAGTTATAGAGGGTTCTTTATAAGTAGTTATTTTAACATAGTTTTGATCTGGTGATGGGTATGTTATTATATTATTGGTTGAAGGAACTTGTGCCTTGATTGTTGTGGTAGCATAAAAAAATACAACTACAAAAAATGGAATTAGTTTATTCATGAGCTTTTAGTTTTTATAATGGTATTCGTTTTCAGATAAAATATTTCCTTTTTTGTCTTTTACAAATTGTAGTCTTCTAAAGCTATCATAGGAATAACTAGTAGTTTCTCCCTTGGGGTCAGTAATGGTACTTGTTCCAACCAGCGGAATATGCGTATAAGTAGTTACCATTACATCTTGAAACAACGATCCCAATGTATTCCTAAATGTAGATAGAGCCGCAAGTAAGCCATTTTCGTTGTTAGTATTTGAAGCTGCTTGTATAGCATCTACATAAGGCTGTATTTGCGAATATGTAACATTTTCTATTTTAGCTATGGGTAAGGTCTTATTGTAACCCCAAACTACACAAGTATTATATCCGTTTTCCTGATGAAACTGTTTTAGGTTGTTTTTATCATCGTACAAATCATAATACATTATATCTTTATTTATACTAAAATTTCCATTTGGAAAAGATTCTAGCTTTTTTAATTGAAAATTATAGTCCGTTATTTTATCGTAGCTGAACCTTTGAACATTTGTCAAGGTATTATTAATTGCACTACTTTTATAAACCGGCCTATTGTAAAAAGAGTAAGAAGTATGATTCTCTGAAACATTAATTTCTTGGAAATTGGCATTAAATTCTTGGTTAGCAACTGATGTAAGCATATTGTTATTATACTTGTAATTTGTGGTAATAGTTTTGGTATTACTATTAAAATACTCTGTTTTTACCTCCGATTCTAAAAATGTGGTTCTACCCCTAATAGCATAAAATATTGCTAAAGTTCTAGGATAATAGTTGTATACGTATTGACCAGTACCATGACCAACATAATCTGTAATCCCAACACCATTGCTTTGTTTAGCCATGCCATAAAAACCCTCATTAAAAATTTTATTAAAATAGGTAAAAACCGTTTTGTTTTGTAAAACATCATCACTATTTACTATTTTTTCTTCTAAAACTTTTCCATTTTCAATATTACTGGTTTTGGAATAACTGAAAGCATTATAATTAAAGCCATTTTCAGGATTAATTACACTATTTTCATAGTTACTATACTGTTTTTCTACTTTCCCATTATTAGTTGCTCCTATTTTTTTTACCACTACTTTATCATATCCTATGTAGTCTGGTTCTGAACTAGAAGTGTAACTTATATAATTATTTAAATTAGATATTATTGCCGATGAATAATAAGTATTTGTCGGTCCAGAGCCAGTAAAAACACTTTCTGAAACGCCCTTTGCTAACAATTTTTTCGATATACTTTTTCCTCCAAAATATTCATAATTTGTCTTTTCGGAAATAGTATTGTCAAAGTTAAAATTGGTTACATTTTTTATTCTCAGCCCACCTCCGGTATTAATAATTGTAGGATTACCACCTGCACTATACAATAAATTATCAAACTGATGTGTTTCATACTCAAAAAGAGTATATCCCTTAGTAGGATAAATAACTCTTTCTAAACTTCCTGCTTTGGTAAAATTTATTTTACTATTAAAATCATTATTTACATTTTCTTTATATTCGGGATATCCCAAGTCGGTCAAATCGGGTTTAAAGCTAGTATTAGGATGTCCATTATAAAAACCCCAATAGTCAATAGAATATGAATTTTTATCTGGCAATTGACCAGCATTATAATCAAAAAGATAAGGGTTGTTTCCTTCCTCTGTAATTGAAGTTAACTTTAATCGTTTTGTATTGCCCGATCCACTTAAGAAGTAATCATAGTCAAAAGAAAAATGTTTAACTCTTTGATTAAAAATGTTTTTAACTTCCAACTCTTTTAATTTCATTTTAGAAATGTTATCCAATCTACTCTCATTAGATAAGTATATTGTTTCATTAGGTGTAGTTATTGAATTTAAATAATAAATATTTTGATATAAATTGTTAAATCCAGAAATTTCACAATAAGAATCTACTGAAGAACCAGTTCCACAAGCAATTACACTCCTTTGGCCCATCGACGTATAAAATGCGCCACCCAATGAATGATTGTCAGCTACTGAAACATTTGAGGTAAACCTTGCATACCGGGACTCTATTAAACCTGGTTCAATAACATTAACAGAAGGTAAATAATTAAAAGTCAATTCTTTATTTTGATTCGAAACTATTTTTGATAATTTATATATAAAAGTTGATGAATATTAGAAGTTCTTGCCATTTCAATTTTTTCAAAAAAATACTGAGCTCCGTTCGGATCTGTAATCTTAAAACCACTTACAGCAGATACTTCATATGTATTAAATTGCACATCAGAAACAATAGTTTCAACTTTATAATCTGTTCTTCCATTGATTATCGCAACAGGTAAAATTTCAAATGTGGTAACATCGTTATATCGGGTTTGTTCTCTTGTACTTGGTTCGGTACAAAACTTTAATTCTTCCCCATTTATTGTGACACTAAAAATATCTGGTTCAGTATCGACGGTTTTATAACTTGGTTCGAAAATTTGAGCATATAGACCAATACTACTCCTCAAATCATAACTACCATGATGATCAAGTATTCTATTATTAACAACGTTTGTAAGAAAGGGAATTTCGTTGATTTCAGGTAATGAATAAACTACATCAAACAAATTTTCTCCATAACCTGAATAAGGATTAGGCATAAGAAAATAACCCGATTGAGCATATGCAGGATTTCCTTGAAATGGAGGTAATCTGTGATGTACCACATTTTTATAAAAGTCTGGTTTATCTTTTACTTGCTGTATAATTGTTGGCAAATTAAAATTCCAACCTAACCCAACGATACCAGCTTCTTCAGTAACCTTAATACCACCGCTGTAATAAGTTAACTGTAATGGAATTTTTACATTATCAACTTCTATATTGTACAGTGGAATACTTAGATTAACTAACCCTCTATATTCATTAACAGGAACGGTACCATATTTAACGAAGTCCCAAACAGATGAAGGCATAGGATATTGAACTGGTGGTGTTGAATTATAATTTTGTGAATTTGCATTTAAAAATGCAAGCATTAATAATAGATAAAAAAGCGTGTTTTTTTTCATTTTTTAATTTTTAGTTTGTTTTTCCTTATTGCACGATCATTATAACGAACTAGACTAAATCAAGGATATTTACTTTTAAAAACTCCGTTTTCATATGGGTCAAGGTCTACAGTACCATATTTATAAATTATTCAAAATAATCAGCTTTACACTTTGTATCACATAAGTAGTTAGCTTAATTATTTATAACGTATTTTTTGAATCAATTTAATTAAAAGTTAAAACAATTATTAAGGAACAATATTACAAATAATTATGAAAAATTACAAAATAATATTACAAATAATTAAAATAAACAGAAAAAACGCAAAACAACTTTTTTTTCTAATTTATCACACTACTCAACTGAAACATTGGTAAATACATCGCCACAAGCAATACCGCTACTAAAACACCAACAAACAAAATAATAAACGGTTCCAAAACAGTAGTTAAAACTTTGGACTGTTGCACTACTTCTTGACTGTATTGCTCGCTTAATTGCTTAAAAACGTATTCCGTTTGGTTGGTTTCTTCTGCTACTTTTACCATAGAAATGATGCGATTATCAAACAAGGAATTCGCTTTTAGACTTTCGCTTAAACTATGTCCCTTTAAGATATTATGTTCTACTGCAGTCAACGATTCTTGCAACGGAGCAAATTGAATCATTTTCTTTACCATTTGTATGCTGTTCAACAAGGGAACTTTGGCGGTGGTTAGTAAAGCTATAGCTTGTGTGAATTGCGCCAAATAGATTTTCACCAAAAAAGAACCTAAAACCGGAATCTTCAAGAGGCTATAATCCATCACACGCTGGAGTTTGGCATTGTCTTTAAAAATTCTAAAAAAAACAGCAATGATAAGTATAACAAAAATTCCATAGAGCGAATAAGCTCGGGTAAAATCTGATAATCTTACAATTATCTTGGTTAATAAGGGCAATTCCACTTGATTTTGTCTGAAAATATCTTGAAACATAGGAACAACATAAGTCAACATAAAAACTACTACCAAAATAGCTGTAAACATAACGATTGCAGGATACGTCAAGGCTCCTATAATTATTCGTTTCTGTTCGTTTTTACGTTTATAAAATTCTCCCAATTCATGACAAACCTGTGCGGTAGTTCCTGTTTCCTCCCCTATTTGCAACGAATAAAACTCATATTCCGAAAATACTTTTGCCTCTATCAAAGCTTGAGAAAAGGACTTCCCATTAATCACTTGCTGGAGTATGGATTCGAACAAGGCTTTATCAGCGTTCTTTTTTTGCGAGTCTATAATCAATCCCAAGGCCTCTTTAAGTGTAATTCCAGCTCGTAATAATACTGCCAGTTCATGATACAATTGTTGCTTTTTCTTTGAACCAAAGCGTTCACCAAACAAGACAATTTCTTGCTTCAGTAGGGATTCTAAAGTAGCATCTTTCTTTGAATGAATAGGTGTATTAGATGGTGTATCGAGTTGGAAAGCCATATTATTGATTCATGCTATAGGTTAGATCATTCTTTTTTGAAATAAAAAGCTCATAGCCTTTTACTTCTGCATCTGCTGAGATATAAATTCCATCAACTTTTCCTTCGGTTATCGTTTTGCCTTCAAATAAAAATTGAATAGGCTTCAATTTTAACGCTATAGTATCCGCATTACGCAAAACATAATTCCCTTTAAAGGAATAAAACACCGTATCTGTCTCTGAAACCATTGTTACCGTTTCATTAGCAGCGGTATAGGTGATATCATGCAATTGATTGACCTCTTTCCAAAGACGTTGCTCAAAAAGAACTAAACTGCTAGTTTTATCATAATTGGTTTGAATAGCATGAATTTCTCGCTGTACTAATCGCAAGACACTAAATGCCATACCAATAACGATGGCTGTGATAATTAGCACCACTAACAGCTCCGACAAGGTAAAGGAAGGCAGTTTATTTTTATTTTGCTCCATTGTTTTTATTTAAAACTGGTATCAACATCGGTTTCTTTTATTACTTCCCTATACATTTCCTTTTTACCATTCTCATTAGTTGCTTTCAAAATCACCAAATTCTTAGCCTTGATATCTGTTAGCTCAATATTGATTAGCCAGTCTCCAAACTTTTCTTCATAAGGCAATTCAATCGTGTGATGATGGATTGAATATTCTAATCGATTCAATCTTGTTTCAATAGCATGTGTATTTTGCTTGTAAGTATTTAAAATAAGGTTATTTAATATCAAACTCGCAATCATGAATAGTATAACTACTAAAACGGTAGCGACCAATACTTCTATTAAGGTAGCTGAGCTTACTTTTTTTAATAAAGCCATTTCATAATTGTTTTGGGTTGTTGTTCAAAAAGTAATCCACCATAAGTAGTTGGTAAATCATCATTGTAAATTTTTCCATTGTAAATATGATTTACATAAATAGACCCCGCTTGATTGGCTACAAACTGTTTGGTTAATACTGATCCAGAAACGGTTCCTTGCAAGTCGATGTTTCCGTTGCAGTACACTTGTCCTTTTACGGTAACTCCGCTCTCTATTTTGATTGCCGTTTCAAAATTATTCACTTCTTTTTTGTTGTAATACAACACCACACCTTTAATTAGGGTACCAGTATCAATAAAAATTTGATTGATGACACTATCTGACGTATTTCTTTGACTAGTATCCCATTCTTCTTGATACAACACCAAAGATGAGGGGTAATTTAACTCACAATTTTTTTGCACTGTGATTTGTTTCGAAGCCAGTACTTGAAATACCCCTTTGGTTCCTTCTTCAATAATAACGATTGGAGCTACAAGAATAACATCCTTCAGATGAGCTGATGATTTTACTATTATTTGTTGTGCTGATTTGATAATCATATTCCCTGTAATTGAAACGTTTTCTAACACTATTGGTTTTTTTGAGACCCAATACTTTGTGGTTGCTTCAAAAGAATGTACCGAAGATTTTGCTGGATTCACAACTTCAGCCTCTCGCTGTTCTGATAAATCTAATTTTAAAAGTTCATCTAAAGATGCTAAAACGATTTTAGACAAAGGCGGTAAACTTGTTTTACTTTTTTCTATTACGCCATCTATCAGCCTTGCCCCATAAAAACTATTTCCTGCAATGTAGCCAGTTTTTACTCCTTGTAATGGCAAAAAAACCGCTCCTTTTATCACAGTATTTCCAACCAAAGAAAGGGCATTTTGTGTCTCTTGTAAATAAAGTACCGGAGTAGTTTCAGTAGAAAATTGTCCGCTAATAATAGCCGTTTTTACAAAATGCTTGTTTCTAAAATGTGCTTTGCTGTACGCCTTTTCAAAAACACCCCATGGAGCGAGCTGCACTTGTATACTTTTATTTGCTTCTTCTTGTAGTGGAACAAAAACCGTATCAGAAGAAACTATAGGTGAAGTCGTTACATAATCAATCCCAAAATTAGAGAGTTGTATCATCGCTACAGTGCCTTTGGCTTGCTCTTTCATATAATAAAAAGTATAAGCATACAAGACTAAAGCTCCCAGCAGTAAAGCAATCAGTAGTCCTATAAACACGGTAAATTGAAGCGCACCTGAGCGCAATTTTTTAAGCATACTTATTCGGCTAACATGATTAGATTCAATTCGCCTTGGTATATAACATAAACCGATTCTTTATCTCCTGCCTTTAAAAATATTCCATTAGCCGTATCCCCAATACTCATAAAATAATTCTTACCATTGATGATTAGTAGGAATGTTTTTTTCTTTTCCTTTACATCTGATAGAACTCCTTTATACTGAATTGGAGGCCAAACCAGTTCTGGGATTGTTTTAACTTTTACAGGTTTCTTGTAATTTTTTGGTTGGGTCACTGGTGTAACAGGAACATATGGTGTGCCTAAAAAAGGATCTCTATAGTTAGTTTCTATAATTATTTTTTGCGGTTCTTTATAAGTGAGCGGTTGTATTACCGAATTGCTAGGAAATTCTGGAACTATTTCTTCTGCTGTACCAAAAGAAACAAATTCATAAAGCACCAAACCCCATATGCCAAATACCACCGGAAGTAAAATATAAATAGCTCGTTTATTTTTCATTAGTAAACTATAAAATTTTAAGACTAAAAATGGCACTCTTACTAGTATTTCCCGCCTTGTCAAAAGATTTTATGTACCAATAATAAACCCCAGCTTCTAAAGTAGTTGTAAAAGGGCTAGTCGCTCCATTTTTTAGTTTTACATTTTTCAAAGCTAAGTCGGTATAAACATAAATACTGTCTACCTCTACCGTACCTGCAACAGCTACTCTACTCCATTGAAAACTTATTTCTTTTACTGCGGTCTCACTTTTGTCTAAAGGTGCCAATTGTTGCGCTACAGCCGGAGCCTTTGTGTCTACAGAAATAGCTCGAGAGGTATAAAGCGTATTCATATCGCCATTAATTGCCTTAACACGCCACGAAAAAGCACCTTCTGCAAATGAAAACTCAAAAGAAGTTGTAGTAACTGTCTCCTCTTTTACAAGAACCGAATTAGAATCATATATTTGAATTTGATACTTTTTTGCTCCAATAATAGGCTGCCAAGTCAATCTTTGTAGTGCTGTTTTTGATACAATGTTATTAGCAGGATTATCTAGAACCACGGTATTACTTGCAAAATCTTTATCGCTCCAAACAGTAAACTTTCTGGAAACATATGCCGTACTATAAGATGTATTTAACGCTTTCACACGCCACTCATAACTTGCTAACGGAAGCTGCTTAATAAATGAACTCGTTTTGATAATTGTATCCAATACTAATTGTGTCGGATTAGAAAAATCAGGTTTAGCAATTTGTAGTTGATACGTTGTAGCTTCTGAAACTTTCTCCCAAGAAAAAGTTATACCTGTTGTAAAAAATTCTGCTTGATCGCTTGGCGCAACCAAAACTATCTTTGCTGTTGATATGTCTTCCTCAAAAAGTATAGCATCACAAGATGTGCATAGTATAAAACAGCATAAAAAAAATAGAGCGTATAAGGATTTGTTCATTTGGATTTATTCAAGTTATGACATAAAAAAACAACTATTTACAAGTCAAATAAGTTGTTTTCGTGTTTTTTTTCTACTATTTGCCTTTCTGTTTTCCCTTTGCAACTTGTATTCAAATTGATGATATCTGAAACATACCATTTATTTCTTTCAGTAACACCCCAGCAAAACTTACTTAACTTGTAGGCCAAAATATTCACTGAATTAACAAAGAGAATGTCAGTTTTTTTTCCAATTTTATATAACGAAACAGCGTATTTACTATCTTGAAATTGAGTAATATAATACGCATCTGATTGTTTAATTTTTTCAAGATCATCCTGAGAAAAATAACATGCTAAACTGGTTACCATTTTTGACTCTTCAGTATCCCTGAGAAAACGAACTAGTTCTTGATTGTGTTCTCCATTTATCTCGCTAACCAGTTTCATTACATCCAAAACACGAATAGTTACTAACTCTGGTTTTCTAGGCAAACTGTCTACATAAGTAACTTGGGATTGATCTTGATTGTATTTTGATTTAGACTTGTAAATATTGTGAAGTCTCTTATTGAAAGGTACCACTTCAATTGACAATCTAATTGGCGACTCTAATTTTGGTATGCTTCTTACCTCAAATTTAGTACTTCTTATTCCCCCAAGCTCAGAAAAACCAACACTTCCAAGCTCTGGTGCTGTATTCGAAACAGCGTAGGACTCATTCTTAATTCGCGTAGACGTACACGAAATACAAGTCGCTATAATAAGTACAGATATAAAATTCCTCATTTATTTTTGATTTACACAAATATAATTAATTTCCTTCATTTTATTTTATATTATCGTTTTAATGCAAAATGTCCTTTCAAAACCCTGCCAACTTCAAGCTGAATGATATACCAATAATCATCTGATGGAAGCTGTTGTTTTAAATAATTACACCAAAATACAAAATATTCGCTGATTTTTTTACCAAGTCGTTAAACGAGAGCACCAAAAAAAGCATTCCTAAAATTCATTTCATTCAGTAATTGATTTCGGGTAAAAATAAATAAAAGAATTCCTTTTCTTAATAAAATTATGTAAAATTTTAACTTCAGTATTGATACTTTTACAAAGCAAACGTTTTACGTATTAAACATTGTTGAAACGAATTGCTTCGTCAATTCACTTATTTCTTGTGCAAATTTGCTCAAGATAACTTTGTAACAAGATCAACAAAAATCTAGTTTGCAGTTGTATTTAATTTTGCTGACACTGAGAGTGCTTATTTTTAATACGCAATAAAAAACTACAACTAGAAAATGAATTCTAATTGTAGTTTTTTTATTTATCGTATGACCTTACTTTGTGAGCACGAATTAAAAACCCGCCCTATCCAACTGAAGAAATTCATGTGATCGCTGAGCCATCGGAATATTCCTCGATTGCTTCAATTAATTTTTTAGAGGAATACTTTTTAAAATCCCGTTTCACATTTTGCAACTTCCCATCAAAAGCAGTATCAATTAAATGAATATGACAAGTCATATAGTAGGTTATTGGAACTAGTGCGAAGTCGGAGACATTCGCCACAGCACGGCTCTAGTTTTAATAACGTTTAACTTTTAAGGGACTCTTCGGAGAGCGGGATAAGGTTTTGAAAATACATGATAAGCAGAATCCAGAAGCCTGTTATGTGTCCGAAAGCTTTATCAAGAGCATTTAAACAAAAAAACTGCAACTAGAAAATGAATTCCAGTTGCAGTTTTTTGCTTTTATAATTAGTTATATGGCTCCTCGTTGTGACAATGATTTACAAAACTTTCGGTCACGGAAATATATCTAAACTATCGTGACTATATTGTTACTTTAATATTTCAACTGGAGTTGTGTGCATGTTTTCATTTAAAATAATGCCTCTGTCATCAAACAAATTCGTTATTCTTCTTACTTCTGAAACTATCATTTCTTCAAATGAATTCCATTCATATAACGAAGTAGCATCCCATCTGTCACAATAATGAACTTTATTTGTCTCTTTATCTAGATACAATTTTGAACCATCCCATTTATAACTACCTATAAAAAAATAACTTTCCTTAGAATTTTTTGGTTTTTCAATAGTGTTAGGCGTGATTATTGAAAAGGGTTGTCTACTGGCTTCAATAGTTCTTCCCAATTCTTTTCGTAAACCATATAAAGAAAACTTAGAAACAAAAATCCCTAAACCATTACAGTAATTCAGTAAGAATGATTTATAATCAGCTGGAATACTTGTTTTTAATTCTGTTTCTAATTGAAGTATATTTTGTTCATCAAGAACAGGATAAATACTATTAAGCCAAGCAAATTCTGCTACGTGAGGGGCTTTACCGATTAATATGGCTCCATTTAAAGAGGTCTCTATTCCTAAATTTTCAAACTTATATAATTCTTTCTTTATTTGTTCAAAATAATTCATTTAATAAATATTATCTGTTAATTAATTCTCCTATTGTTTTGTTTTTAAAATTACCACCATGCTTAGCTAAATGTTGTGCTTTTGTAACAAATTCAATATTTGCAGGATTTCCAGCAAGTTCAGGATGGTGTTTCACATTATTAATATGATGCCCAACAAAATCTTTAACTTTACCATTTGTTAATAATTCTTTTGTTTCAGATTCTGTCCAATCCCTGGTACCCTGACCTATTCTTTTAACTAAATTCTTCTCTTGTTTCCAAGCTTGTCTTACAGCTCTTCGTCTTGCAGATTTGATACTAGATTTTAATATCTGTTCTGCACTTTCTTCAGCTAATTCTTTAGCTCCAACTTTTATAGCGGCTTTTAATCCTCCTTTAACAAGTGAGCCAGTACCCAAAGTTGCCACATCAAAAGCAAAAAAGGCAGTTGACATTGCAAATTGTCCCCAGTTGCCATCTCTAGCACCTTGATACATTCCTATCATATCAGAACCTGGCACAAAACCTAGTGCAATATCTCCAGCAGTACTTAAACCACTACTACTTTTAGGAGAACCCACAATTACTACATCATTCATTGCAATTGAACCACTACTGGTTATCCAATTACTACCATCAAAGGTGACATTCCCGTGTCCTCCTACGTCATTAAAAGAATCTCCTGCTTTAGCACCATTTGGACATTTTGTACAACCACCATCAGGGTCAATAGTACTAACAGGATTATTCCCCATCCCCAAGTATGGACTATGAAATTCTCCATAAGGGTCAGGCGAAAGCCACCTCCCAATCCTACCATCCCAGAGTCTTAACTGAAAAGCTTCCATTCCTGTTTCTGGGTCAAGCTCCTGCCCCTGAAAGGCATAACGATAATTACCACTATTAGAATTTCTATTAGGCAACAGCTCCCCAAAAGGGTAATAATCTGCAAATGAATTAATCATCAGGCTGCCACTTGGCTTGCTTACAACCGCTCTTACATTACCTAAATGATCCGCAATTTCGTATGCACTCGTGGCACTTGCTCTATTGTATACCCCCAACCTGCTAAGGCCAAATATAGGTAAATCTTTTTGAACAATGGCACCGTTGTTGGGTTGGTTGTAAATAGACATAACGTTACCCGATAAATCTACTATATAGTAATCAGTACTGGATAAGGAGTAAGGTGAAGCGGTGTTATAACTTTCTTTCTTGGTGCGCTGCCCACGCTCGTTGTAAAAAAATCTTACTACTGCATTAGCTCCCCTATTCACCTGGGTTACTAAGCCTTGCGTGTTATAGAAGTAATATAGATCTTCTTTAACATTACGGGTAATCTGCCCAATTGCATCATATACATAATTGCCTGCGGACTGTGTCTCAATATCCGTTGGATCGCTTGTTACAGCTGCTGACTCAGTAAGATTATTTAACTGATTTTTTCCTGTATTGGTATAGTTATAGGTCAAGTCATCTACTATTGTACCCGCATGATCAGAACGTTTCAATGATTTTATGTTTCCATTTGCATCAAAACTAAGTCCCGATTCGTTATAATTGGCTGTTGGGGTAATAGCAGCAGTACTAGCATTGGTATTTCCAAAAGTGGCTCCAGTCAACCAATTGTTTCGGTCGTAGTTATACAAATATCCTTTTTGGTTCGCAATACCGCCTGTATAATCAGCAGCTATTCCTTTATTTGTCCATCGAGCCGCTTTAATGTTTCCGTTATAATCCGCTCCCGCAGTAGGAGAGCTAGTAATGTTTCTTCCTGTACGAAGGTAATCGCCACTGTAATAATCTAATGTAATCCCAAAAACATCATTGGCGTCACCTCCCGGGTCTTTAGTTGCTTCCAGACTCGGGTGATTAATACTTTTGAGTTGTCCTCCTAAAGTATACACATAATCCAATCCTTGTGCACCTTGTGCGATATTTACTCTTTTTAGTTCGCCAGTCAAGTAATAGGAATAATCTGCGTCAGTTTGGTAATTGATTCCGTTAGTTCCTGTTTCTACCTTAGTTAAAACACCATTACTATCATAGGAATAGCGGTGTTCAAAACGCTCTAAAGCTTTATCTTTTTGAAAAATCACATTGTTTACATTTCCTTTGTAATCATAGTAGTAATGAACAGTTTTGAGGCCAATACCTTCATTGTACTGCGCCACCCATTGGGTTCTTCCATAAAGATCATAGCTATACCAAGAAATTGCAGTAATATTTGCTCCAGGTTTTGTAAACGTAATAGCAACATTACCAGAAAGATTATTTTGGGTGTAAACTGCATAAGAGTTCATTCCTGCAGTAGTAAGTAAGTTAGCTAAGGAAAGATTAGCCGGAATTGTTACAGTACTTTGGTTGTTGTCTTCATGATCATAAATTGTTATTGTTTGTTCGCTTGCAGTACCTGAGATTAGTACTCCATCAGGATTAGTAGAAGCTGCTGCCCAGTTATTTGTAATTACCCCACTTTCAATTGGTCTCGCATAACTGTCATAATTAGTATAAGATACTTTAGTATCAGCTTGCAAGGCGCTTTGGGAATATCGAATTTGTCCATCTTGTCTGTATAGGAATTTGCTAGTTCCTTCATCGGGACTTACCACTTGTTTAAGTTGTCCTTGATCATTGTAGGTATAAGTTGAAATAAAATTGGAAGCTGATGCAGACATATATATTGGCTGAGCTACGATAGGATTATTTAGTATAAAACCATTGGGTTGAACTGATTTTATCAATTGCCCCGTTTTGTTATATACGTTTACCGCATAGTCATAGTAATTTACATAATAGTTGATTCCTAAAGATCCGGAATCATAAGTAGGCACTCCACCAACGATATAAGTTAATGGGTCAATGGTAGGAGGAGTAATTGCTTCAATTCGATAGGCATTTCCACCTTCTAAAGCAGTACTTACCAATAGTCCAGTTTTAAGATTATATATTTTGTACTGAAAAGAACTTCCTATTAAAGAAATTTGAGAAGTTGCAATTCCACTAGGAATATGAACATCAACAAATCCTTGTGTTCCTATAAGAGAGACCACAGGGTAGGAATTAGGTCCACCAGATTTTGCTATGGCTAGTGTCTTTCCTTCACCATCTGTGAAAGCTACATTTTCTATGCCGTTAGCATCAACAGCTACCGATTTAAAGAATTTAGTAATTACCTCTTCTTTGCCAGACGTAATTGCACCGTCATAATAATCAGAACCGTATACATAGTACATCTCCTGTGCCGCAGGCACCTTGTACGAATATCCTGTTTTCCACTCATCATTTATTTTATTTCCTCCTACAGTATTAATTATATTCCCAGGATTAAGAAGGTCGTAATTAGTTTGAATATAAGGCTGTGCTGCGATATCCTGATAGGGCTCTAAAACATTACTATCACTGTAATAATTAGTGAGATTAGCTGAATTAAAGAAGTTTACTTTAGTGAAATTAGTGTTGGGTGATGGTGCTATAAAGGTTGCTCTATTTACTCTGTTAAAGTTATCATAGAGTTGTTCCGTACCCCAAACTATATTCTTTAGGTAATCTTTGGACAAAGTCACATTTGGTTTTCCCAGATCATTAAAAAAAGTCCGTGAAGCGCTTGTTATGTTACCAATTAAATCGAAAGTAACATTATGAATCCAGTGGTAATTTAAATCGGTTTTATTTATGTAGTTTCCAGTAGGAGGATTACATTGTGTGATGGGCATACTTGAATCAAGCTCTGATATTACGCCATCATTATTAGTGTCAAGATACCATTTTGCATCTGGATTGATATTAGCATCACTATCGTTGCAATCATTTCCGTTACTTACAAAACCAGCAGGTTTTGTACATGCATAGGTGTAATATTCTGGATTTCCGAACCCATCACCATCAGCATCGTAGTACCAATTGATAATGTTAATGTTTGGATTAGAATCATCACAATCTAAACCATTACTTACGTAATAAGCACCAGGATCATAACATGAAAGTATATAATTAGTTTCACTACCATATCCGTCTGAATCATTATCGTAATAATATAATTGTTGATATTCAGGTGGGCAATTTGGATCATCAATAGCGGGATCTAAATAAGGTTCTTCTTGTGCATTAACGCTTATATTAACGAAGATAAAAAACAATAAAAGAAAGATTTTTACATACTTATTTTTCATAGTACTATATTTTATTTAACAAATCTATTGTTATACGTATTTGTCTTTATTAATGTAAATCCTCCAAAATGAGGGGAAAATTCTCCAAATTCATAAAAATCATCATTAAGTACTTCCATGTGAGTTTTAGTCAATCTACCAGCGGCATCATATTCATATTTAGTTGCTAATCCATTATTGGCAATCATATATGTTAATTCATCATATTCATTGTATACATACCCATTAATAGCGCTTGATATAGGTCTAATCATTAAGTCGTCAAAATAAACAGTTGAAGCATCTGCAGAAGTTACATAGATTGAACATGCACCTTCAGGTACATTAACATATCCAGACTTAAGTCTCCAAAGTCCTGCACCGTATGTTTCTGTGAAATTGATAATAGCTCCATTGAAGTTGATTCTGGCTTTTGCTTCATTTGTTCTTTCTACCCATACCGATACTTTGTACTTACCGGCTCTATGTTGATTGCTTTTCATAGCTACACCAAATTGTGAACTTGAAGTAGCGGCAACTGATTGTTTACCGGTATGAAAATAAGTTGTATTTCTCGCGGCATTTATCATATTTATCTCAGGTTCAAGAAAACCAGAAATAGGCGTGTTTTCAGCACCAGTAAAGAATATTTCGTTGTAACCTGCATTTCCTGTAGCGATTACCTTATTATCATTATCTCCCATTTTAGTAGAAGCATAATTGTTATTAATATCTTTTATCTCCAATGGATTTGAAAAATAATTATAAAGTCTTATTTCAGAAGTTTGCTTCCACTGTAGGAGTTGCGTCACGTCTATTCCTATACCATTTGGCAGGTTCCAGTTAAAATTATCGTCATTAGCACCATAGTTCAAGAAAATTCCGTTAGAATCTCTTAATCCATTCCAGACAAAGGTCTTATGTTTTCGCCATATTTTTTGGTTGGTTATGGATGGAGAAGAAGTATTTCCTGATACATCTTGATACTTCCATTCATTATTCCAGGTTGTAATTCCTACCCCAGTTTTCTTCCATTCCCCGTTATCAAGAATAAGTGAATAATCAACGGCAGTTTGAGACAACATATTTTTATTATTAACATTATCTACTTTGCTCCCCATGTCAGGATACTTATTATAGGCAGGAACTCTTTCTACACGTGTTTTTATACCATTAGACATTATTTTATCAACCGTTAGGAAAGCCCCTGTTTCTTTATCAGTATTGCTGTATTGTTCGATATTTTTACCATGTGGGCCTGTGCTGATAATACTTTCTAGAACACTTGAATATTCTTCTTTGCTTGAAATAGAAAGGAATCTATTTTTTAAGACAGGATTTGCATCATTAGCATCAGTTGTAAACACTGATTTCATTGATTGAAAAGATTCCAAAATACTACCTCTGTTAATATTTGCTTGTTTTAGTGCGAAACCACTTTTATATTTTTTTTCAACCTTAGATAGTAATTGACCTTTGTTATTAAATTCTGATATTGATTTAAATTGTCCAATCAAGGATGTATTTATATCTAGTTTAATTGTTTTTGCTTTTATTTTTTTAGCTGTATTTAAATAACCGTCACTCGTATTTGTTTGGCTAACAGTTGCTTTAAAAATTGTTGTTCCATCTACATCTTTCATTTCTAAATTTTCGGCAAAAATATTTAGTATTGGTTTGAGTACATAAAATTCATATCTAGTTTCTCCTAATGTTTCACCAGTTTCACTTTGTGGTTCCATTGTGACATTTTCATACATGACTCCTGGACTTGGTAATTCAGACTGATAAGGAACAAACTTAGTTCCTCTTACGGGGCTATAGGAAGTAATTCCAGACGAGATATAGCCAGTTGATCTTTTGTCTTTAGCAGAACCTAGTTTATTATAATAATAATTTGTTTTGTATCTATGGTTGTTCTCGTCATTTAAAGTAATTGATTTTACACGCAGTCCACCACCGCTTCTAGCTGTAGGTACTTTATTAGCGAGCAATTTATATTTAATTGTCCAATGATCAGGACAATTTCTATTAAAGGGACAATTACTTACATGAGGTGTCTCTCCTCTTGGTAGAGAATAATAAACATTGGAGCCGCATTCATTAGCGCCAATACTAAAAAAACAATTTTGGACATAATCTGGACGGTTTCCTGAATAAGTTGCTGGATAGGTAGACTTAAATTCGTATAAAGGTGCGCCTGATTGAGAATATTGACCAGTTTCATAAAAATCTGAAGTAACACTAGTTTTCTTAGCTAAAATTTTAACATAGTTTGAGTTTACTTCTGAAACAGAACAGTAGGTATCAGAACGAACATCAACAGCTCCTGAGGATGATGAACTACCTCCTCTAGCCCTAGCTAACCATAAATCAAGAAAAACTCTTTGTCCAGTCCTGAAATAGTCTCTAAAATCAACGTTCAAACCAGCTAAGAGTCCATTCTGATTTTGTATTTCAATCAGTATATCATTAGTTAAGTTTGAGGTTTTAAATTTTAAATTATTATTCCAATACCTTCTAGAAAAAGCCTCTTGATCAAAATCATCTTCTTCGTGTTCAAAGTCTATCGAAGAACCTGTGGGAGTAATAATCTTATTCATTGTCCAGGCTGCAGCTCTAACTTCATATTCCTGACCAGGAATATTTTTAAGAAATCCCCATTCGTCTTTTGCTCTAATATTGGCAATTGGGATTCCAGTACCACTGCCATAACTAATATATTTCCCACTGTAATTGAATGCTGACATACCATTATTAGTTTTTTGAACAAGGGCATTTGCAGGATACATAATATAGCTGGATTGAGGCCCAAGATATTCACCTTTGTATTGAAATTGATAGGGAGGCATATAATTGAAATTGTTTTTCCCTAAAAAAGTTACACTTTTAAGACATAATTTACCTGCATTAGGATTTTCAGAACAAAAGATTGTTCCGGGACTACCGTTTGATTTTCCTGAAGTTGGACTTGGAGCAGTATTTGTATGATCTTTTACTGCTAGATTGTAATTGTAATCTAAATTGACAACTTTAATCGCATTGTTGTAATTGAAGTTGATGAAATCTTTAGAGTCATAAACTCCACTTTCGTTATTGATAGTTATTGATGGATTAGCTCCGTTTTCTTGGTAAAACCCTCCGTTTGAGTTAAATCCAGGTTGGTAAATTGTAAGCAGATCATTAGAACTTGGATAATTTAATTTGAGATTGTCTGCTATGTTTCCTTTTGAAATTGAAGCATTTTCGTTTTTTACTAAAATAATTTTTTTTAGCATTAATTGCATTTGCCTTTTATAGGTAATATTCGGTTCATTAGGATTTATATTTTCTCCACTAATAGATGGAGTTGTTGACGTACCATCGTTTGTCATAGTAACTGACGGGTTAAATTTATAAGTTAAATCACTACCAACAGAATCATATCTAAGATCTTTGACAAAATAAGCAGTGTGAGTAGAAGATACAATTCGATCTAAGTAATACAACTGTTTTCTTCCAAATTGGTAGGTACCATATTCATTTTTTCCGATATCACCTTCTAAATTAGAATTGTAGTCTTTAAGATTTTTATCAGTAGGATTGCGCCATACAAATCCATCAGACCATTTACCATAATCCATTCTAACCCAGTATCCATAATCAGTTGCATCAGCAATATTATTATTATTTGTATCAATAAAATCAGGTCCAGTTATTGCAGTTAATAACCAGTGAGTAGCATAGGAAGTATATTGACGCTTTTCGCTAACATTATCCTCTGAAACATCTTTTAGTATTGTCCTTTCTACTTGTTCAAAATGGTAAACGGGTTGAGAAAAATGATATACTTTTCCATCTGGCGCAGTAATTTTATACCCTCCAATCCCCTCATTTTTATATTCAGAAGCGTTTCTATTTAATGCAACTATACTCAGTCCGTCAGCTGTTGGGCTCATTGGAGACAATAGTCCTTGCGCTTGATTATTTTTTATTTGAGCGTTAGTAAAAACTTCTACATAATTACCTTGTCTTAATCTTTGATTATCTAGGGCTTGTCTGGTACTTAAAATTCCTTGTAAAGTAGTATTGCTATTTGACAAAGCTGTTAAGCTAGGAATTGCTTTATTTTGAGTAAATTGACCATTAAAATAAAATTCAATATCGTTTAATGTGTTTTTTCCAAATGTTTTATCTGTAGCTAGTGTGTTGTGATTATATATTCTCATTTTTCCACCATCTGAACTGGCAGGATTGTTTCCTTTATATCCTAATCCGAAAATAGTTGCATTTTGTAAAATTCTTGGTTTCATTACACCTGAAATTCCTGTTGCATTTACATCAAAGGAATCATATGCTGCAAATGAAAAATTTATTTTTTCTCTATCTGCATCACTATCTGCTACAAAATCTATTTCTGTTTGAGGTAAAGTTTGTTCATACGCATCCATATAACGATATCTATTTTGATAATCAGCAAATTGAGTATCTATGCCATTATCATTTTCTACTGCATCATAGCTTGTATTATCCAAATTTGAGTATAGCACTCCAAAGCCTTTTTTCTTGTATGCTTTTGCAAGGCTAGAGGTTATTTTTTGTTTCCCAAAACCAAAAGAAAAAATTCCTATGCTAATAGGTACATACCATCCTTTACTACTAATATCCCAATCACCCGATGAAAAACTATTTACTGAAATTGATCCTCCAGCAGACTCTCCAGCCTGCTTAATTCCGCTACCTGATTGATTTGAATATCCTAATGACGCAGATACGCCTCCATCTAAACTAGCCCCTAGACCTGCTGTCATTCCCCCAGCAGTTCGCACACCTACACCTGCTCCAAAATTAGTTTTACCTCCACTTACATTTCCAGACATACTTACACCACCGCCAAAGCTACTACCTCCACTACCATCTTTCGCTCCAAATCCGAAACCTCCTCCTACACCAAGAGAATAGTTTCCGTTTGTATCAATACTAGCTGAGGCTCCAACTGCACCTATAGATACACTTGCAAATACTGATCCCGATAAACTTTTGTTAGAACCCCAAGAAGCACCAACTCCAACTTCTGCTGCAGTAGCTATACCTACACCTACGTTAACCGTATATACTGTCTCTGCATCTTGATATCTAATAAAATCTAATGAATTCCCTCCGTTCAAGTCATCAGGAGTTGCATTTAACCCTCTGTTGATAGCTCCTGTATTGAGATTCCATCCTAAACCTGTCCAAGTAGATTCGAGATCTAAAGGAATTCCACCATGGTAAGACAAAGAAACAGGCATTCCTCCTACGTCCATCAATGGTAATACATAAGACATATCACCACTGCTAAGATTAACCATATCTGTTGCATTAATGGATTCAAAACCAGAAGATTCTGGTGCATTAGGGCCGTTATTTGAAGCATAAATAGGACTTATCGGAAAAATACTAGGCACTATTATTACTAAGAAAAAAACAGCAATTATTTTAGAGCGTAAAATTTTATTCATGAGGGATAATGATTTAAATAATAATTAAAAATTAATACATATCTGTTTTTTAATAGTTTCATCATATTTAAATTTCACATCGCCAATACCTAAGCCGATATCGGACATATTAAAGTAAAATTCGTCACTATTTTCTATTAATTCATTTTTTTTAAAAATTAACAAGACATTAGTTGATTTAGCCATACCATATGTACGAGGCGAATTAAAATCAATTAATGGAATAGTATCTTTGTTACTATTTGTTAAGGATACTTTTTTATTCATTTCAAAAGTTAACGTATTTTGTATAGCGTTTAATTCTTCTCTACTTTTTGGAAATGTAGAAAAGATTTCATTGCTATTTTTGCTTAAACTCAAAACAAAATAGAGGTATTTGCTGTACACCTTATTTAATGAATCCTTTTTCGTTTTAGAATACTTATAATTTGAGAATTCTTGCCAAGAAACAAGATTTGAAGGCTTAAAGGTTAAACTTACGTCAATACCGTTAATTTTTTTACTTTTGGTATAGCCATTTTCTTCATCTTGGATGTAAGTATTCATCTTATCCTTAGTATCGAAGCTTTTATTACAAGATGAAATTAGTACAAACAGTATTATTAAAGAAAGACTATTTTTTGTCATATTCAGCATTTAAACCGTTTAATACTTCTTGGGTTAAATCAGATGATTCGTCGGCATACATAATATTTCCTCCACCACTAGCGCCAAATATTATTTTATAGCCTTTCTTCTTACCGTAATCTTTTATGTAATCATTAATATCATTAATGACTGTTTGGGTTACTTTTTTATCTTCTTCTTGAATTTTTTTTTGTATTGCCTCCTGGTAGCCGTTTATTTGTTGTTGCTTATTACCTAGCAGCTCCTGTTTTAGTTGTAGTTCTTTTGAAGACAGAGTACTTCTTTCTTTTTCGTACGCTTTTAATTCTTTTTGCCAATTTCCTATTAAGGAATCAACATTAGATTTCATCAAAGTAGCTTTTTTATCAAATTCTGCTTTGGCTATTTTTGTTCTACTATACCCTTCAATTAATTTATTTACATCTACGTAAACTAAATTTGAACTAGTTTTCATAAAATAAAAACTTACAATGCTTAACAAAACAGCAAACGATGCCAGATACAACGGGATTTTTTTCATATTTAATATTCTTACAGATTTTCGTGACAATGGTACAAATAAAATATTAATTTAACAATATAAAAACTAAAATAATACTTACATATTAATTCTTATATTTGTTTTATATTTCAATTTATTTCTATGAATAAACTTTTTAAATCAAAAATCGACTCCTTCAATCTTCAAGAAATGCTAATCGTTTTGGCTATCATAGGTATATTATTGCTTATTGCCCTACCTAACTTAATGCCGCTCATTACCAAAGCAAAAAGTGTAGAAGCACAAGTACAACTCAAAGCCATATACAACGCTGAGAAACAATATTTTTTTATGTATTCTAAGTACAGTTCTAACTTGACTGAAATTGACTTTGAAATCCCCAAAACAGTCAAAGAAAATGGTAGTGCAAATTATACTTACGAAATCATTCAAGCCAATACAAGTGACTTTAAGGTAAGAGCCACTGCTTTGACAGACTTTAATGGAAACGGAGTTTTTAATGTTTGGGAAATAGATCAAAATGGTAGCCCAAAACAAACTACTAGCGACTAATGGTTATTTTACTCATATTAAATTGGATTACCCTCGCATTGATTACTATTCAGGATTATAAAGATAGAAGTGTCTACTGGTTTTTATATGCGTTGGTAGGCTTGTTAGTATTGAGTATTCACATGATACAAAATCCTATTTACACTGTGCTTTTAAACAGCTTGAGCAATCTAATTTTCATATGTGTCTTATTGCTTTTTGCCGCTCTATATTCGAAAATTCGATTCCAAAAACCATTAATTAATGAGTCCATAGGTCTTGGAGACGTTCTTTTCTTTATTGCAATGTCTTTTGCTTTTGCTCCTATTTCATTTTTTATACTTTTTGTATTTTCTTTACTTTTTTCCTTAGCTATTCATTTATTCCTAAATCCTAAAAAAAATGTTGCGACAGTACCTTTGGCAGGTCACATGGCGTTGTTTTTTGGAATAGTGTATGCGGTCCTCTTTATTACTAAGGATTATTCCTTGTATGCTTATTAATTATGAATGATTTCAACCTCCCCTTTTCTATACAACAACTGGTCACTCCAGAACAAGCCTTCCATTACCGTATTATTCCTATCGCGCAACAACAAGGAGTGACAGTGCTAAAAACGGATCACCTGGAATTGCAACAAATGCAAATGGAATTGACGATTTTATGGAACACTGCTATCGAACTAGTATCTGATTCTACTGAAAACATCAATCGTTATTTGAGTACGAATTACAGACAAACCCAATCTGATAGTATCAGCGAAATCCATTATACTGCTGATTTTTTGGAAAAAATCGTGCTTAATGCCAAGGAAATTGGGAGTAGTGATATTCATTTTGAACCTTATGAAAAGAATGCAAGAGTTCGCTATAGACTCGATGGAAAGCTAAAAGAACAGTTCAATATTGCTATTGATGAGTACCCAATTCTAATTAATAAAATCAAGATTCGAGCACAATTGGATATCTCTGAAAAAAGATTACCACAAGATGGCCGTATCACTGTGCAAACCAACTCAGAAGATTTTGATATTCGTGTATCCATCCTTCCCACCCTCCATGGAGAGAAAGCGGTGCTTCGTATCCTTAGCAAGGACACCAGTCATATAGACATCAATGCCTTAGGTTTTACTGAAAATGAATTAACTCTGTACCAAGAAAACATTCGAAAACCAAATGGAATTATTTTAATTTCAGGGCCTACAGGTTCTGGTAAGACTACCACTTTATACGCTACTTTAAAAAAATTAAATGTCCCTAATACCAATATACTTACCGTTGAAGATCCCATAGAATATACACTCGAAGGTATCAACCAAGTACAGCTTAGAGAAAACATCGGGCTTGACTTTGCAACGACATTGAAAACTTTTTTAAGACAAGATCCAGATATTATTATGGTGGGTGAAATCAGGGACGTGAACACCGCCAATATGGCTATTCGAGCAGCTCTTACAGGACACCTTGTGCTTTCTACTATACATACTAATTCTGCTTGGGCTACTGTATCCAGACTAATTGATATGGGGATTCCTCCCTTTTTAATTGCGAGTACCCTAAACATAAGCGTCGCCCAGCGACTGATCCGTAAACTATGTGCCTATTGCAAGACCGAAGATATAATTCAAAATAGTGTATTCCCTATAGGATTTAAAGTACCTACTACTCTAAGCAAACATCATAAAGCCGTAGGATGTGATAGATGTCACCATACTGGGTATGCAGGTAGAAAAGCTATCTATGAACTACTTCCTATCGACGCCATTTTATCAGAGAAAATAAAAAACAATCAACTTTCTATTGATAGCTACCTGGAAGAAAACAAAATCAATACCCTTAAAAGTAATGCTATCCAATTAATACAAGAGGGAACTACTTCTGTAGAAGAAGTTTTTTCTTTACTATTATAATTTAATTTATATTCGCCAATAGAACCAACATATACACATGAAAACAATATTATCTTTATTTTTACTTTTAACTACACAATTATTCTTAGGACAAGAGAATAGAATTCAACAAATTAAAAATAATATTGAAGCTATAAGCACCTCTGAACCGGGACTTTCAGAAAAAATAAATATCAATATTAAAGAAGCGTCGTTAGCTAGTTTTTTAATCGCCATAGCCGAAGTCCACAAACTCAATATAAGCGTAGCACCAAATCTAGCCCAAATTACTATTGTCAATAATTTTACTGATGTAATTGTAGGTGATTTGTTGGTATTCTTAGCCAAAGAATACAATCTGTCTATAGAATTCTCAGGTACTATACTAGCTATAAAAAGTTATGAAAAACCAATAGAAAGAGAAATCCCGAAAACAATTGACGTTAGTTACAACAACGATTTGCTTTCCTTAAATGTAAAAGAAGATAAACTATATGATGTTTTTAAAAAAATAACCGAGGTCAGTAATAAAAATCTTGTTTTTACCCCAGGTCTTGAAAACAAGTTACTCACTTCATTTATTATCAATATGCCCTTTGATGCTGCACTAGATAAATTAGCTTTGGCCAGTAATCTCAATGTTACAAAGTCAAAAGATAATTTTTATATTTTTGAAAGCTATGATTTAGGAAGTACTACTGATAATGGGATGGGTAAAACCAAAACAAATAAAAATAGAAAAGGCAATTTCTTTTTTAACATCCTCGATGCTGATAAAAAACTATTAGAAGTTGATTTTGAAAATATGCCTATTGCTAATGTGATTTTTGATATCGGTAATGCACTAGACATCGACCTATTCGTTTCCAGCCCTATGAATAATATTGGTATTGCCACAGTAAAATCAAAAAGCATCACTTTTGATCAATTACTAAATAAACTTTTCGAAATTAAACAAGAAACTAAATCAACACCAAACAATCAACCAAACCAATTTAATCCAACAGAAAACAATATTTCAACACCAACTGAAGGATACACCTATAAAAGAAATGGAAACATGTACTTTTTTGGTACCAAAAACCAATTAGTAGTAAGAAATATCAAAACGATACCCTTAATGCATCGTTCAATAGACATATTAGGGGACCCCTCAAAAGAAGGAAGAAGTGCCGGTAGAATAGCAAGCACGAATAACTTTTCAAATTTTAATTCTAATAATAGAATCAATAATGATTTGCAGCAACAAAATAACAATTTTAATTCACCAGATGATTCTAACACAAATTCAAGTTATAAAAAGTCAGAATCTATTTTATCGATAGTACCTGAAGAAATTACTAAAGAACTCGATATAAAAGTTGATAAAGAACTAAATAGCTTTGTTGTTTCAGGACCTGCGATAAATATTGAAAGATTTGAAAATTTTATTAAGTACATTGATAAACCAGTTCCAGTTATACTAATTGAAGTGATGCTATTAGAGATCAATAAAAACACAACTATAGAGACAGGTATTAATGCCGGAATTGGCGATAAGCCCAGTACAACAGCAGGTACTATTTATCCGACAGCAGATATAAAATTAGGGGCACAAACAATAAATAAAATTATTGACGGCTTTAACGGTTTCGGTTCTTTGAATATTGGAAAAGTAGTTCCTAACTTTTATTTGAGTTTAAAAGCTATGGAAAGTAACGGGAATTTAAAAATACGCTCCTCACCTAGGTTATCGACCTTAAATGGACACAAAGCGTTTTTATCAATTGGAGAAACCACTTATTATGTGGTAACCAATCAAAGTTTTTATGGATCACAAATACCGCAAGCTTCTGAAATAAAAAACTACCAACCTATAGACGCTGAATTATCGGTGACCATAATGCCTTTAGTATCTGGTGATGGTCAAATTACTATGGATATTAAAGTTATTCAATCTAGTTTCAACGGTCAAAAAGTAGACAAAGATGCTCCTCCAGGAATAAATTCCAGAGAATTTACCTCTATAATTAGAGTCAAAGATCAAGATATAATAGTTTTAGGAGGTCTAGAAGAATCAGTTAAAAATGACTCTGGTAGTGGTGTTCCTCTGCTTTCCAGAATCCCAATACTAAAATGGTTATTTAGCTCCAGAAAAAAAGAAGAATCAAAGAAAAAACTATCCGTTTTAATAAAGCCAATAGTAATCTACTAATGAAAATACCGCAAATAGATACGCTATTAATGGGGAATCGATACATCAGTATTGAACTTTATTCTTGTAATAATATAAACAAAATTGCACTTGTCGAGGTAACGAAAAAGAAAGAAGGATTACTAATAGAAAAAAAAGATAAAGTTCACTACAAAGGAGAGATTGCCGAAAAATGGGACAAATCTCTACCCTATTTTTTAGTATTAAACACCAATCAAGTCCTCCAAAAAGAAGTACTTTATATGGACCCTTCTGATGAAAAATTAGTAAACAAAGCTTTCCCAAACACCAATTGGGAAACTTTTTATTACGAAATATGGCGATTAAAATCAAAAACTATTGTTGCTATAACCCGTAAAAATTATTTGGATGAGCTAATTCAAAAATTCAAAAATCAGCAGATTGGTATAACAGGTATTAGTATTGGTACTTGCGCTATTGCTGATTTAAGAAAATATAGCACTTATGATGAATTACGCACAAATCATCAAATTATTACTAATAATGAGCAAGAGACTATAATGAGTGCTTCCGCAGAAGAATTACCTTCAGTAAGCTTCGACATTAACAATCTTGCAATTCCTAATGCGCAACTGCTTGCTTTTTCTGGGACTATTAGATTAGTATCTAATTTTACATCTAACTCCGGGTCTATCATTACACTAAGTAGCTTAAAAAAAGAAGAGTATCTTCAACAACGCTTTTTTTCCAAAGGTTCAAAAATAATTCTTGGAGTATTACTTGCACTTCTGCTTATCAATTTCCTTAGCTTCTCCCATTACTTTAAAGCCGATCAAGAAGCTTCTGAAAAGATTGCCATTCATCAAGTAGATCTTCAAAACTTAGCTTCTATTAAACAAAGAGTAAAAAACAAAGAAAGTATCGTTCAAAATGTTTTCGAGAAAAAAGGATCCCAAAGTAGTTTTTATTGCAATGATATTGCTCAAATGGTCCCACCTTCAATACTCTTATCTGAATTAGAATTTAATCCACTTGAAAAAAAGGTAAAGAATGAAGAGTCGGTTCGTTACATCGATAGAACTATTTTAATTAGTGGTATTTCTAAAGACAATACCGCTTTTACCAATTGGATTGAAGCTATCGAAAAAAAGTATTGGACTTCAAAAGTAGTCATTATACACTTTGGAAAAAACGACAATAACGAAACTGAATTTAGTGTAAAAATCAATCTAAAGTAACATGACATTCAATCGAAAAAATAAAATACTCTTATTGAGTTTTGGTGTAATGCTATACCTTTGCTATTCATTCGCTATCAGCAATACAATAAACTATTACCAAGCTCTTAAATCCAAAGAAGCTCTCATTGAAAATTCCATTGAACTCCCTGTACTTATTCCTCAGTTAAAATACAAAGAAAAACAATTGGATAAGTATTTAATGTCACACGAGATCAAAACAAAAGCTTCTTTTCAAAATGAACTATTAAAACAGTTAACCTTTTACACCAATCAGACTCATGTAAAAATAACTGATTTTAAAGCCCCACACCAAAATCTAAATGATAAAAATGACACTACTACGAGTTATATTTTCTCGTTAGAAGGAACGTTTATTAATTGTTTAAAAACAATTAATTATTTAGAAAACAAACCCGAATTGGGGGTTATCAAGCATTTATTCTTTGTCAAGAAAAAAAATTATAAGATTGATAAAGATGAACTTTATGTTGAAGTAATTCTTCAAAAAAATAGCTAAAGACAAATTTAAAAACGCTGAATAAGAAATAAATAATATTATGTTTCATTTAATTTACTCATTGCGCTTACCTTAATACTAACCTGAACATCAGTTTATGGCTTCATAGCTTTATAGTCAGAATGTCGTCCTGTGCATTTCATAATTAATTGCACAGGAATGGCTACTGATAATGCAAAACAAATGTTCTTCTTCCTATATGAGTTCCTAATAAAGATCATTTAAGCCTATCGACGCCGAGATAAATTATCAAAACACAATTGATTTGCAATTTACTGAGGTCAAAAATCCACTTATAAAATTTAGTCAGGGCACTTCTTTTCTTTTAAAATTTGCAGATATAGACAATAAGGATTACAAGTTTCTTCCCGTATTTCACTCTAAGGAATCGGTTTTAAATTCTAATTATATCACGAACGAAAAGACAACGCCAATCGAAATAAACGCCTTGCCATTGCCTTTACTCACTCGGAAAAATGCTCAAACCGCTTATGCTCTAGAATCGAATGATTCAAAGGTTTTTCTAGTGCCTTATTCAGGCCTTTATAATGGAAATAATTTGGCACAACCAATAGACAACTATTTATTACCAGCAGTGCATTTGCAATATTGGAAGGAATGGTTCAATTTTCGCATTAATTCACATTGTTTTTCGTGGTCATTCAAAGCATGGAACGAGCAATTGTTAAACATGTAGGCAAAGACTAAAATCTTTGCCTACAAAAGATTTCATATTATTAAAACAATCAATATAACCGAAATCAAACCCAATCAGTATGAAGTGAAAATTGAAACGGAGGGATTAGAATAAGTTATCTAGCAAGAAAATCTCAGCATTGGCATCAGCTTGAACAATGTGTACATAAATCATCGTTTGTTTTATGTCGCTATGTCCCAATAAAAGTTGAAGTTTTTCAACTTGACCTCCTGCTCTTAAAAAACTGGTTGCAAAAGTGTGGCGTGGAACGTGAAAGGTAACTTTTTTTTGAATTTTTAAAAATTTTCATTATCTTCCTCAACTCATCATTGATGTGTTGGTCTGCAAATTTCTTTTCGAATAATAAAGGCTCGTGATTAACTATTTCACGGGTTTTCAAATTCATAGCAATCGACTGATCCTTTTTCGATTTTTTGGCAACAAAAGAAACGTAGTTGTCCATAAAATTACTGCGCTTCAATTTTTGAACATCTGAAATACGTAAACCAGTCATGCAGCTAAATTAAAAATATCCTAAAATCAATCGATAAGAATCACTGATATAATCACTGAAATAATACCCCGCACATCTTTTCAGTTCATGAACTGATAAACTGGTTCTATTACCTTTGGTGCTTCCTGCTTCAATGTCATCCAGATTAAGGCTTAATTTAATCCCCGCTTTTTTGGCAATGCCAAGAAACTTTCTTACCGCATCAATATTTCCTGCTACCGTGGTACTTTCATTACCTAATCCACGTAAATATTTACGGAATTTATCCAACCAACTTTGGTCGATATTCATAAACGTAACATCATTATCATAGATAATCAATTTCCGAAGTACTGATTTATATCTATTATAAGAACCTATTTCCATCAATACCTTCTCCTCCTCCAGCATCATGTCGTAAAAAGCTGTAAATCGGATGCGTGGCATTCCGATGAGAAATTCTTTCTTTAAGTTTTCGGGTGTAAGAACTCTATCTGCGAGACGATACGAGGTCTTAATTGTGGTAAGTTTAGATTTAATGTTGTCAAGAATCAAATTGATATCTTGATTTTCTTTGGATACAGGAATCGGTCGTTCCTTTTTCAAATCCCACTCTTTCGCATTCACATATATATTAAGTGAGATTCGTTCTCGCTTATAATCACCTGAAAGATGTAAACTGATTGGTGATTTTCCGTCTGCATTTTTATATGCTCGGATGCTAAATTTATCTTTCATTGACACATAGATTTTGTTTGTGTCAACGAGTATGTCAAAAATCCTATCTGAAGTATGATTCATCTGGCTATTAAAAATTGGTTAAAAAACAAAAAAAGCGCACTATACTTGGTCTTACGACCTGTATGTGCACTTTGCTTTTTAGCTAATTATAGCCATTTGTGAACTTAATTGGACAGAATTCGAACCTTTTACTAGAAGATTTGAAGCTTTTAGCCGACTCTTTTGAAGGACAAAGGTAACTAAATATTAGTTATAGATTTATTCATCTTAAGACGACAAATAAAATTTATGGTAAAGTAAGCTTTAGTATTTTACTTATAGCATCAATATCAGGTTTGTAAACTAAAACTGGAATTTGAAAGTATTCTAAAAAATATGCCAACTTTGCTCTATGACTTCCGTCTGAAAATGAAATTCTATTTGAATCTACATTAGATAAACTAATTGTTGGAGGATCGATAAATTTACCATTATCCCAACGATGTAAAATTCTCGTAATTCTTCGATCATTAATATCAGCTCCAGTAAAAACTATTTCTGTACTAACTTCATACATTTCGGCGTTGAAAATAAGATCCACAGATTTTACTAGAAATATCTCATAATCGTCATTGAAATCTTGCAAAGCCTCTTTAATATTTGGGCCATATGCCCATTTAGGTTTAATAGTCTGTAGTTCTTTTAATATTTTACTTTGATAAAACATTAAAAGAACTTCATCTCTTGTGTTAGAATTAAATTTTATTAGCTTCATCTTTCTTTGATTTACATTATATATTTATATAAAAAAATCTGCCTTTAAACATAGTCATACTAAAGCCCCCCCCTTGACACAAAATTGACACTTTTAACAAGTTGAAGTTTTTTTTAGAATTACAGCTACAAATAAATCCCTTTCAATCTACAAGACGGATACTTTATGTCATCTTGCGAGGCGTTCTCAATTAAAAACGATAAAATTTATTTATCAATATCATCAAATATACTTCTTTCTTTGTCTTGGTTTTCATCACTTTTAGTGCTTAGTTTTTCCCTTTTAATGATTTTTTCTACTGATGTATTTTCAATAACCCACTCTTCAATTTCAGTAATCTCTCTATTAACAGTAAATACTATTTGTGGCTCATCAGAAAATTCTAGTTCAATAATTTCTAAATCATCTTTTAGAGAAGACATGTGATATTCCGCATCTTCATCTTGTCTATAATTGGACTTGTATGTTTCCTTTAAATTTGAAATTTTTGGTATTAGTTCAGCTTTAATTCTCTCTAAAAGTTCTTCAAATTCATCAACATTAATCATTTCTTTTATATCGTCTGACCTTAAAGCATAGAGGGTATGACCTTCAATTGCATAAATTGATACTATATCAATAAATTTTTTCCTAAAATTTTCGGGGAATAAACCTGAAGAGAATAAAGTGTAAACAAGCTCAACTTCTGGGGAATAATCCAAATTCACATTGGGATGTGATATAAGCTCCAATATGTCTGGATTCTCTTCAATATATATTTTTAAAAATTTCACAGAACATCTGCGTGATAAAAAAGTATATAAGTTTCTTTTAGCTCCCCATTCAGAAAGAAAGTCAGTTTTATATTGTTTTGTAGTTCGATAAGCTTTTAATTTTTTTAATACTGTTGGAAATAAATTTTTAGGTACTATAACAGCATTTTCTAAATTAACATTTCCGCAAGTAATTTGACCAAGCAACATGTCCACAGAACTCCCATAAAGGTAAATGATAAGCATATCTGAAGAACTAACAATGAATTTAGCGTATGCATCACCAATTGTAGGGTGTTTATATTTCCAAAACATTTCATCTTCTATAATGACGGACTGAACCATATTTCCTTTCATCGCTTCAAGTGCATCAATACAACCAGAAAGTGAGCTTCCTAGTCGTGAAATCGCATTATGTTCAATTTCATTTAAGTCGAGTGGTAATTTTAATTTTTCACTATTCATGTAAATCAAAGCCAAAGCTGCTTGACTATCTTTGTCCAAATCATTTAAAATATCTAACAGAAAGCTTTCCTGTTTATGAACAAATTCATCTAAAGAATATTTTTTGATTTCTAAATTTTTGGTAAAAAAAGGGTCGGCTATTCTTCGTGCAATCTCAGGTATGAATCTTTCATGAGTTGCTATCTGTTCAAGATAATTTTTTATTTCACTACGAAATTTTATCGGTTGTCTCCCCATCTTAATATGATTGTAGAGCATTTGTCTTTTCTCATTTAGCGTAAGGTTATGGACATCAATAACAACTTGGCTCTCATTTAATAATGGAAAAGCTCCTACCTTTAAATCCTTTCTCGCAGCATTGTAAATATAATCTCTAGAAGTCATCACAATTTTAGCGCCCTTATTCAACATAGTTTTTATTGAAGGCATAGCATGATTCCATCTGCCACTAAGTGTTGACTCATATTGTGTTACTCCAAAAGCATCATCAATCCAAAAGAATTGCCCGGGTTCCTCAGGGTTCCAATGTTTTATCACTTGTTCTGCAGTATCCAATTTAAATGTCATAGCTTTCCATTGATCAAGTGCCCCCATCGCAAGCAACGATGCAATTGTTGTTTTACCAGCAGCTGGTTCTCCAACTAATAAAACAAAATTATGTTCTTCAATTGATTTTGCCGCTCTATCATATGCAGTAGTAATTACAACTTTTGCCAAGTCTTCTTTTAGATATTCAAGCAAAGCAGCTCCTTGTGAATAAACCCGTGCATCTAAAATCTGCGATAGGTCACCTAAGCCATAAACCCTTGGAACCATTCTCCTTAGTCTCGGATTTTCTTTAATTTGACTTGATATCCAATCACCGCCAAATACATAAACATGTTTTGAACCAAAAGCTTTAAATTCTGTTTGAATTTTTTCTGCAACTCGTCCCGAAATTCCTGCATTTGTCATAATGATATAAATATCACAAATTCCTTTATTTACCAGTAATTCTGCTTTAGGCAATTCTTCGCTTAGATCAGATAATTTCAGGTTGTAATTTTGTTTGGATGTAAATTTGCATTGTATGACAAAATTGCCCTGAACAGAATCGTTTTCTGATTTATTCCATTTACCATAATAACTTCCATCCCGACCACCGTCATTTGACGGTAAATACGACATTGCTGTCTGACCTAAAATCTCTCTAGCGATTGAATTACACAATTCTTGGAAACCATACCAACCTAAGTGCTGTAAATCATACATAATTTGTGTTTATTCTTTAATTATAATTACTTACGACGATTTCTGATTTCAAAATCTGCTGATATAGTAATATCTGCTAAAAACTCCGAGGAATCTGGAAGCTCTTCTATTAATCTTCCAGCACTATCATGTCCTAAAAAAATAAGTGGAGCATTTACCCTTATTTTCGTTCATTTTATCGTAATCTTCCGTTGTTAAATCGACCATTTTGGTCAAACGCTGAGTTTGAATTTCACGTCCGAATCTTTGTACAGTGCCATTTAAAAAAACTTCTTATACAAACCTTTCTCAGGTTTCACCAAGCATACCGTACAATGGTTTGACACGTGCCCTGTAAATTTCTTCAGTTTCCGTTCTCTCAATTTTTTCATTTTTTTGATATTCATTTCTTAGAACACCTATCCGTTTATTTATAGGCAAGCCATCCCATGGAGGATTGCATGTAATAATTCCTGTTTAATTTTCCTTTCTGGTTAAGCTCTTCTCCGTAGTTTTTAACTCCATATACTTTTCTTTTCCTGTCGCGCCACAGAAAAAATTCCTGCAGGCGCAGGATGATAGTGTTGTTTCGGTTATTCTCTTCCCTTTGTCCTGAACCACCCAGATCTGTAAGAACTTTATTGATTATTTGTATGATCTGGTCTTCCGTAAATTCCTGCTTTTCGTATTTTTGATATAGAGCAAGAATGATCAGCCCATCTTCCTTGTTGGGTATGAGCTGATAATAGCGTGGCTTGGCTTCGGAATAGAGATCGATTTCTTTCATTGCAGGGAGTTAGCAAAACTGTTAAAATTTAATTAATTTGTTTTCAACTTTCCAAAAGTCTCAAACTCTAAAAATTTAGATTTAAACAAATCTGATGGGATTTTCTTTTTTAGTAATAAATGAAAGTTCTCTTCGTGGGTTGAAACAATCAATTGTTTTCCTAAAGACAAGGTAATACCTCTAAATAAATCTATAAAAGACAGAATATTAATGCTATCCATTGATTGAATTGGGTCATCAATAAAAATACAGTCAACAGGTTCCCCATTATGATCCTTTGTTTTTAATGCTCGTGCTAAGAAAATACTTAAACTTAAAATATTTACTTGAGCAGTGCTAAAATAAAGAGAAGGTACAGATCTAACTTTTTGTCCTTTTTCATTAGACGACCAGGTATAAATTTGTAAACGGGGTTTATTTTCAGCAAAATCACATTCAAATTCAATTGACTTATAATCAGGATGTGGATCTATTTTCTCGTAAATAGCATTAATTAAAGGTGTATAAAAATAAGCTTCAATTGTATTCTTAAGAAAAGATTTAAGACTTCCTCTTTCAATATTTAATTTGCCCTCAGCATCTTCTAATTCTTTTAAGCTGTTGTTGATTTCTTCAATGCGGTCTTGTACTTTTTTTGATTCAGTAGCTTTTATACAAGCATCGTTTAAAATTCTAGTTATTTTAAATTTTTCTTTTTTATTTTCAATTAACTTTTCAACTTCCTTTTGCTTCTCAATTAGACCAGAAAATTCTTTCTCAATTTCAGCTTTATCTTTATCACTTAGTTCTATACCAAACTCTGATAGAATATAATTTTCATAATTATCATATATCCTTAAAGCTAAATTTTTAGTGTTCTTTACCAGTTCTTTTTTCTTAATGTATTCCTCGTTGGTAATAGGATAATTTGACAATTTAGTATTTATCTCACTTAAAGATAAATTTAGACCTTCAATTTTAACTACTATATAACTGATAATTAACTGAATACTAGTGATACGTTCTAATAATATAGATTTTTCAAAATTGTTAGAATTTAGCACTTCAATAAAGAAATTCCTTACTTCCTCATAGTCTATTGAAGATTGAAGTTTTACAAGATTATTTTCAGAAATTTTTAAATTTTCTTCGTATGTTTTTAGTAATGAATCTATGTTAAAAACTTTACTGGCAATTGTATCAAGTAATTTATTCCTATCGAGTAATTGTTTCTCTATCTCAAATACATCTTCCTGTATCTTCACTGACAATTGATCAGGGGTCTGCTGATCTCCAAAAAATAAAAGTAATTCTTGTAAGGTTAATTGATTTTTATTTAAATCATTTAACTTATCCTTTCTCTCTAAAACTAGTTTATTTATTGTATTTTGTGTAACTTTCTGCTCTGATAAATAAGGTTGTTTTAATGCAGAAAAAGTTTTTCCAATTTGTTCTTTGTTGCTAGATAGTTTTATTACTAAGTTATTTAATTCTTTTTCATTATCATTTTTTGCTTCTAAAAATGTTTTTAATTTACTGTCAATTAATTTGTTAGATAAAATACTCTCTGATACATTTTCAAATGAGTCATAATGATGATTACATAAAGGGCAATCTGAACTTTCTGATTTATTGACTAACTCTAAACCTGCATTTATAAATTCTTTTAATTCTTGATTAAAATGGTTCTGACTATCAATTTTACTTTGGACATCATCAATATTACTTTTTAAATCCTTTAGTTTTTTCGATCCTTCTATATAACTAGTAATCAATTCTTGATGCTCTTTAAATAAATTAAACTCTAATAAAAGCTCTATATCATCATTAATCCTATTCTCATAATATCCAAATTGATCTAAAATTTCTTTTGAATCATTCAACTTTTTTTCTTCTGATACTATTAATTTTGATAAATCACCAATTTTTTTTTCTAACTCCAAAATAATCGGAGAAGTTGCTTCTAAATGTTCTTTTTGGGTCGGAATATTGTTTAGGATTGATTGATTCCTAACCAAAGAATTTTTAAGCTCATTGAGTTTTATTGTTGCATCATTTTTCTCTTTTTCGGAGTCGAGCTTTTCACCTTTAGCAACTAGTGATTTGCTTTTTAATTCATCTATGTTTTTTTCTAAAGCAGCAATTTCAGTTTGTGTAGCAAGAAAAGATTCAAATTGCTTCTCAATATTAATAGTTATCTGCAATCTGTTTTGCTCAATCTTTACATTTTCATTATTTAAACTTAATTCGTTATTTAGCCTTTCTTGCTGTTCAAACCACAATATTATTTGATCTAATTCTTTAGATTGTTCATCTAATTTTAGAATCTTATTTCTATTACCTAGATAAGACAAAACGCCTCCATTCAATTCATTACCTTCAATTTCTTCACCATCTCTTGCTAAAGTAATTGTATCAATACGCAATTTAGCTTTAATTAGCTCCTCTTCCAGTGATAACAGTCGAACATCAATATTTCGGGATAAATTGTCGTAAGATGTCGGGTTAAATGAATGTTGATTAATAAAATCAATATTTTCATCTTCTTTTTTTAGATAGCTAATTACTTCGTTAATTTCATCAAACTTTTTGAACTCTTGTTCAAAGTCTATCTCAGTTTGTAATGATTTTTCTTCTTCCGATTTTTTACTTTCTAAAGATTTTCTTTCCTCCTTGATATATTCTAATAACCGATTTATTTTCTTATATATTGTATCATACTTTTTTAAACTATCATCAATTTCTATGAAATTTTCATAGCGCTTATCAGCTTTCTCTTCTTTTAGAAATGCATCTATTAAATCTTGAGTCAATATTTGATTTTGAAAATATTCGTTTACGGGTTTCTCATTATACTTATAAACTTTTTTCTTATTAATAACATTCTCAAAACTATTTAAACTCGTTTCTACTATTACCTTTCCTGAAAACGAAGCCTTATTTAATAATAATGGAGCATCATTGTCTTTTCTTACTTTTTCAAAATCAACCATTCGATCGAAACGTTGAATTTTATGAGTAACTGCCCATTCAACAGCATCATAGAAAGACGTTTTACCAAAACCATTTGGAGCATAAATTGAGGCAAAATTCATTATTTCACCGTTAGAAGTGAAATCAAAAGTAGAATCTGCCTCTTTCTCAAATGCTCTGAATCCAGTAATTTTTACACTTTTAATTTTCATAACTTGGTAATTTCCTTAATTAATTTTCCTTGAGCTTCTCTATCTCCAATAACTTTTTCCTCTTTTTCTAAAAGCTCCCAAATATTTTTATTTTTTGGAACAAATTCAGAGATTGTAACTTCTTGAGTTTTATCTACAATTTCTTTTAAATCTGAATTTGTAATATGCTTTACAATTAATCGATTTGCTTCATCATTATCAAATTCTTTACTATAAGAATCTTCAACAATTTTTCTACTTGAAAATTTATCATTTTCAACTTTATTTTTTAGTTCTTTAGGAGTTATATCGCTCGTGATATATATGATGTAGAGATTCCATTTTTCATATACTGTTTCTAATTTAGATTGGTATTTTAATGCAATTTCTTTTGAAATATTTTCCCATAAACTTTCTTCAGAAAGAATAGAACTCTTAGCTAATACAAAAAATACAGATATGTTTACATTTGCGTGTGCTAACTGAAACTGAAAATCACAAGTCTTATATTTTTCTTTTAATTGATTTATTACATCCGCGCTATATTCCAAATACTTTTCCATATTCTTCTTTTAGTTTAATTAATAGTTCATTTTCATTAGGTCTTTTATAAGTTTTGAAATCGTCACTATTTTCAATGAGCATGTATTTTTTTAAATATTCAAAATGAATAAAATTATATTTATCAAATGCAAACTCATCTACATCAGATACTGCACTCCCAATATTATTAACTGTTAAGGTTCCATTTTCATAACTTTTTCTGAAAGCATCAATTCTCGGCACTAAACTGCCTTTTTCTAACTTATAATAAGCTATATTTCCAGCGACTGGAATGCTATTTGTCTTTATAAAGACAGTACCATTTTCATTTAATCCTAAGTAGTTTGATGACAAACAATCTTCTAGAAAATTATCGCTTTGCCAATCAACATTTGTGTTCTTATACAATAATCTTGTCATTGAAAAAATACTTTCAAGATCATTTTGAGTGCAAGCAAATTCTTTTGCAATATTTATTAATGTTAAGAACTCTAACCAAGTAACATAAATTAGTTCATCATTAAGTTTCGCACCATTATTTTCATTAATTAATAATCTCTCTTTAAAAAGATCTTTGATAAATATTGGAGTAATGTCACTATTAATAACTGCAAGTGTTTTATCTTTCAGAAACTTTCTTGTATAAGAAATATTCTCATCTAATATCCCCGCAGAAATATCAAAAGCCTTGTCCTTTAAGAATTTAAAACTTGTAAGAAATGAAGGTATCATTTCTGATAAACTGTTCTCCTCAACTATTTCTATAAATTTATTAATCGGAACAACATCTATTTGTCCATTTGCATAATCCGTAGTTGTAGATGATTGAATTCCGATAATGTTTATTATTCCATTACTTAATCTCAAAATACCTCCGCCGGAAAACCCTTTAATATCTTCATGATTTAGATTTCCAAAGTTTGTTTCTAATCTAAAATACCCGTTATTAGTTATATTGATTTTACGATTAATTTGATGATTACTATATCTGTCATTTTTATTATCATCTATTTTACTAGGATAACCACATAGTAAACAATCATTAAATGCGATACAATTTTCATCTACAAAAATTTTATTACAACCTAAGATCTCCTTTATAATTAGAATAGAAGCATCTACATTTACATCAGGATGTTCAAAATAGTTTTCATCTTTTTTTATATCGATATCATTTGGAGCATTCTGTGTATCAGAGTAAGATATACTAATTATATCTTTAAGTTCTTTTGTGTTTAAACCATCATCATTTTTCACTTCGTTATAAAACACGTGTTTAGCAGAAAGTACATAAGTTATTGTTTCATACAAAGGTTGAAATAAAACTCCACTACCACCACCTAAAATGACCGTATATTTTTTTAAATCGTTTTCATCCATTTATAAGTAAATTCATTAGTTTCTTTAGCCTTAAAACATGCAAAGCTACTCCAATCTTCTTCTAAAAAAATTTTATCTTTTAAACCATAATTAAAGCGTATAATAGCAGTTGGATTATTATCAATAATTCTTGCTATTGTTCTTTTATTAGGTAATCCGTGCTTAGTTGCATTTGAACTTATTAGGTAATTATCTGTTTTTACAATTTCTAAAAGTTCTTTATTTGTATTGTACGCACTGCCGTGGTGAGAGACCTTCATTAGCTCAGTATTCAAAGGATTATATTTATCGTATCCAAACATTTTTAAACCTTCTATCACAACAGATGGGTGTGAATCACCTAAAAATAAAAAACGTTTATTCTCGTACTCCATAATAAAGGCTATAGAACTACCATTGGCAACACTTGAGTCTTCTTTAAATTTAAAATTAAGCTTGTTTTCTTCATCAATAAAATCTTTTAAAGTAATTTTAAAATCATATTCACCATTACCACTTGTAAAATAGTCCTTTTGTTTTTCATACAACTTTAAAAGTATATCTAACTTCTCGTTATTAGGAGACAAAATTTTAAATTTTACGCCAAATAAATTAAATTCTAATCCTTGTTCAATAATCTGCCCTTCCCATAAATTATTATCCCTAAGATACTTTTCAAATTTAATTCCTTGTTTAAGGCTGGTATGAAAATCGTCTGCTCCGTCAGTGATTTCAATATCTAAATCTTTGTTTTCATCACTTTCGAACTTCTTAGCTATTTCCTTTCCTGAGTTAAACCAAACTTTTTTAATAAGTTTAGGAGCCTCTTTATCTTTATTCAGCCATCTTAAAATCCCTCCAATATGGTCATCATCAAAATGGGTTAAAATGAGAAGGTCTATGCATTGTTCATTTTCTTGAATCTGTTTAATTACTTTAAATAAATCACCATTTACATTTGAGGAACTTTTATAAGTATCACCAATACCACCATCAATTAATATATTTCGGTTTTCTTTTCCATCATTAAATGATAAAATTATAGAATCTCCATTACCTGCTTTTAAAATTTTTATTTTCATAGTTTTAAGTTTGATTAGTTTTTATTTACATTCCCAAAACATCCACTTTACTTTTCCCACTTTGCTGCTTACTCACTTTAATCTGTACCAGTATCCTCTCAGTCATTTCTTGCACATGGGAGATGACACCGACTTTACGGCCTTGGTTGTGGAGTCTTTCCAAAGCATCCATGGCGATATTGAGCGTGGTGGGATCTAAGGAACCAAAACCTTCATCAATAAACAAAGATTCTACTTTCATTCGGCTGGATGACAGAGAAGCTAGTCCTAGGGCTAATGCAAGCGATACCAGAAACGATTCTCCGCCTGAAAGTGAATAGACAGTTCGTACTTCATCGCCCATGTCCTGATCCACTACCTGTAATCCAAGTGTAGCGGAAATACGTTCAATCTTGTATCTGCTGGTGAGTGCCTGTAGGTGAATGTTGGCATAGCCAAGCAACACATCAAGTGTGTATTCCTGAGCAATTTGGCGGAATTTTTTACCATCTGCAGAGCCAATAATTTCATTCAGTTTGCTCCAGTTTTCTGTAATACCCGCTTGTGTTGCGATGCTTTTCAGCAAGTCACCAATTTTATACTTATTGACCTCGTCCTGTTGTAATTGGAAACCAATTTCACCTTTTTTATGTTTCTGTAGTTCTGCATCTGATTTTGCAACCGTAAATAATGCGCTGAGCTCCTCGAGTGGGCGTTCGGATAACGATTTATGCTGATGAACATCCAGCAGTTGTTTTCTTTCAACGAGGATGGAGGTTGCTTTTGTTACTTCATCATCAATTGCTTGTAATGCCATACGCTCGGCATCAATCCAATCGTTGTTTAATGTAAGAAGTTCATGCAGTTCGTTAATGCTTAAGAATTGGTTGTTTTTTTGGTTGTAATTGACAAGCCAAGCTTCTGTTTTTTGCGAAGCTTTTTTGGCTTCTGTTTCTAATGAGGTTAATGTTACAAGCAATTCCTCTTTTTGAGTGTTGGCTTTTGTATTATTAGTACTCAATTGTTGCTGTATTTCTTTAAGCTGATCCAGTTGTTTTTGGGCTTCGGTTACTGCTTGTTTAATATGCCCCTCAACTTCTTCTGCCGATTTTCCTTCAAAAATGGTTTCTCTCTGTTGCTTAAGATCAAGATAATTTTGGTGCTGCGTTGTATACGCTACTGTCTTCGTTGTAAACTCTGCTAAAAGGCTTTTGGTTTGGTTTTCCAGTTCTTTTAATGATGCTTCAAATGCTCCTTTTTGAAGGGTATATTGCGTAAACTTTTCACCGTTTTCTTTCCATATTTTAGCAAAGCTGTTAATACCTTCTACAAATGCAGATGGAGCTGATTTCCAGTTTTCCATCCAGTCTGAAGTCGTGAAATAAGGTGAAAGTGTTTTTTCTACTTCACTAAGATCCAATGTAGCTTTGTTCCTTTCATTAATTTTTCCACTATGCTGTTCTGTGTATAAGGCGATAGAATTTCTCATGTCCTTAACTTGGTTAGCAAGGCTGTCAATGGTTTCTTTTAGTTGGTCAATTTTGATTTTACTTGCTTCAAGTTGTTGTTTTTGGCCGGCATGACCTTGTATCTGCAAAAGCAAGTCTGCTTGTTTGGTTTTTAGGGTCTGTAACTTTTCCTCGATCCACTCAGCTCTTTTTTCATTGGTAATGGAAGGATTTTCTTTTGCAATATCAAATTTCTCCCATGCTTGCTTTTTGTTTTCAAGGGCAGCTTCATTTATTTTTAGAGCCTCGCTCTGACTTTGAATGGTTTCCTCTCGTGTTTTAAACACTTGTTCCAAAGCAACATGCTCACGATAACTAACGAGGTGAAGATGTTCTTTTTCGTCGTAAATTTCTTCCAACTTAGCCAATACGTTCTCTAATTGCGGATTGTGCAGTGCATAGGGATGGCTTGTGCTACCACATACCGGACATGGCTGATTATCGATTAAAGTCTCTCTAAGCGTTTCTACATTTTCGGCAGATGCCAGTCGGGCATGTTTCAGAAGTTGTGCAGCTGTATCTTTTTGAGCAAGTTCTACAACTAATTTCTGGGCAAGTTCTCCTAAAGTTTTCTCTTTTGTTTTGTAATCCGACTGATCTTTTTGTTGTTTCTGATTTAAGGTTTCAAGGTCTGTAATTGCATTGTAGAACAGCTGCCAATTAGATTGAGCTTTTATTGTATTTTCAACATAACGATCTGCTTCTACCTTATCCAGATTTAAGGTTTCAATAGGTATTAATAATAGCTCTTTGGACTGTAAATCATAGGTTTTTTTTAAACTTTCCCATTCTTTTGTGTATTGGTCCAAGTTTACCTCAATTATTATTTTATCAGTTTCACTTTTGCTAATTTTATGCTTCAATACATCCAGCTCCTCACTGGAAGACTGTAATATCCCTAAAAGCTTTTGAGCATCCTGTAATTTAGAAAGGATAACATTTCTATTGTCAACAATGGGGCTACGATCTGCATTTTCTGTCTTCCAATCTGCTATAATCTTAATTTTATCAGAAAGGTTGGTCAATTCAATTTGCTTCTCCGTCAGAACTTTTTGTTGTTGGTTGACATTTAATGAAGCACTTTCTGCTTCTTTTTGGGCATTCTCTGCTTGTTCCTTTCTTTCAGCAAGCAGAGTGTCCAGTTTTCTTGCCTGCTCCAGCAGAGGCAAAGTATCATTAAGAGCTATGTTTTTTGCTTTAAGATCAGTTTCTAATGCTAAAAGATGTATCTCAAGTTTTTCTTTTTGCTCCTGAAGCGAAGTAATTGTTCCTTGTAAGGTATTCAGTATTGTTGTTTTCTCAGTATGTTGTTGTTGGGCATGTCTTTGTGCATCTACCCAACTTCTAGTTTGTTGTGCCTGTTCGGTCACTAGTAGCTTTAGCCTGCGTTGGTGGACATTTACTTTAACTTCAGTTGATAGTTGTAATACAGTATTGGCTTCAAAATGACTAACTTGCAGCTTGGCTAGCTGTTCGTGCCAATTTATTTCCATTGTTAAATTTTCTATTTCTTTTTCGAAACCTTTGATTTGGGTTTCTAAAACACCCTGTTCTTCGAGTAAAGTTTTTAGTTCTTCTTCGTTTAGTGCAGCAATTCCTTCTTTTCTATAATTAAGCTCGCGAAGTTGCTGTTCTTCAAATTTGTACTTTTCGTATATCTTTTTCGAAATTTCGGAGTAAATATGTGTTCCTGTTAGTTTTTCGAGCAATGAGGATTTTTCGTCTTTGCTGGCTTTCATGAAAGCGGTAAAATCACCTTGTGCTAACAATACCGATCTTGTAAACTGGTCAAAATTTAAACCAACGAGTCGCACAATTTCATTTAAAGTTTCTAGCTTTTTGCCAGGAATATCTACATTGGAAGTAATATTTTTTAGCGTAATCAAATCAGCCTGCATACTGCCTTCTGCTTTATTTCTTGCACGTCTTACGCTCCAAGTTGCACGATAATGCTGTCCATCAATGCCCATAAAATCTACTTCGGCAAATCCTTCTGCGGTTCCGTCTCTTAAGATACTTCGAACGTCTCCCTGACTAAGTGTGCTTCCCTGCACGTCAAAAATATCTATCCCTGTTTCTTTTGCTTGTAGATATCTGGGAGTTTTACCATACAGTGCAAGGCATAGTGCGTCTAAAATTGTAGACTTTCCCGCTCCTGTAGCTCCGGTAATGGCAAAAATTCCTGCCGAACAAAGTGGCTCAGCAGTAAAGTCAATCTCAGTATTTCCTTCTAATGAGGCCAAGTTTTTTATGCGTATAGCTAATATCTTCATTTTATTCGGCTGTTTGGTTTACTTCTTCTGCTACTTGTTTAAAAAGTTGCAGAATATCGTTAGGGACATCAATATTGTACCTAGAGTGATATACTTTACCAAATACATCAATAGGCAGTAGTTCGCTAAGTTCATCTGGTGTAATAAATTCTGGTGCTTGCAGGGTTGATGCTGGATATTTTACATCAGTTTTAGCAAGCCTAACTCTCTTTCCTGCTACTGCCGTCTCTACTTTATGTCGCAAAGCTGGTTCAGGTCCGTCGAGTAGTATTCTTACTTCCAGAAAAGGAACTGTTTGTAGATTATTATCCATAATTGGCAGATTATCCAATAATCCAATTACTTCATGCAATGGCAGAGGAGTTTGTGGAATTCTTTGAAGTGGAACAGATAATGGAATTTCTATCGATTTTAGCTCGCTGATTTCTTCGTCTAGTTCAAAAACGATAACCTGATGCTTATAATTTAATTCAGAAAAAGACATTGGTAATGGACTTCCCGAATACCGAATGTGTTCTTTTCCACCTATTCTCTGTGCTTTATGAATATGCCCCAGTGCTACATATTTGATATCTTGATGAAATGCTGTAGCCGGAATACATTCCACACCTCCCATAATAAGTCTTTCAGTCTTATCCAAATCGCTTACTTCGGCGTGGTGGGTATGCAAATGCCCCATAGCAATGATGGCTTGCCCATCTTGTTTTTTCAAACTAGCATATTCAAATGCTTCTTTATATAATGTTGTCACTCCCTCAGTATAAGGATTTGCACAATTTAAAATTGTAGGATAGTCGCCCATGCGCAAAAAGGGAATCGCAAGACACCATATTTTTACATTTTTCGAGGCATCGTATATAGGAACAAGTAGCTTTTGGTAGTCTATATTGCCTTCTGCATCTTTTTCAACCAATCCTATAATATGTACATTAGAAGATTCCAATAAGGGTTTTGGAGCTTCTAAACGAGATGCTGAATCGTGATTGCCTGCTGTAATAACAACCTGTAGATCAGGATTTACTCTAGTGGCTTTGTTTAGAAAAGAATAAAACATTTTTATGGATGATGCCGATGGGTTGGAAATATCAAAAACATCTCCACTAATGAGCAAAACATCTATTTGTTCTGTTTGCAAAGTATCAACTAGCCAATTTAGAAACTGTTGGTGTTCATAAGTACGGTCATATTCGTGAAACAATTGGCCAATATGCCAGTCTGCTGTATGGAGAATCTTCATGTTTTACTTTGCTTTAATAGGTATACTTCTGAATTATATTATGTAAGGTAATTCAAATATCATTCATTAATAGGAATCTTTTTTATGGGAAACCACATTGTCCTTACAAATATATCGATTCACAAAAATCAATCACTACGTATTTATACCTGTATATTTATAATTAATATCACTAATATCTAGCTTGTATATGCAAATAAAACTGTTCACTAAGTTAAGCTATATTTTGGTAATTAATTTGATGGTGGAATTTTCATGAAGAGGTTATTCTTAAAAGGAATTATTTATTGCATATTGGATACACTTCTCTAATTTAACTGCGGCATCTGTTAATTTGGCAATATCAGAAGCAGTTGCATTTGGGTCATTTAAAGCAACTGAAATCTTTTTTTGGATATCATTTCTTTGCTGACTATAAATAATCGAAGGTAGCTGTTTTTTCCAAGCTCCTGCTGTTTTTTCGGTTATCCCAATTATTTGCGAAGCTTCTTTTTGAGTCTTACCCTCATTAAGTAATTTAGAGAATATTTTTCTTTGCTCTACTGTACGTTTTAAATTCATAGCTATTCTATTGAACTACAATTCCTATAATATCTAGTTTTTGAAACTAGTATATAAAAAAAAGTTTTTTGATTTTTTAAAAAGGATGCTATACTTATTGTTTTATTAAGTTTTCTTCACAATGTGCAAGATCTAAAGTAAGCACAACTAAGGATTCTAAAAAATAATAACAATAGGTAAGATTTTCTTTATCAACAAAAATACTAATAATTAACCTCTTAAAACTATATTTTTGTCTAAGAAAAGATTAACAATAATAAAACCAACCCGCGCCCGCATGCGTGAACAGCCGACTAAGGCCTGTTCTGCGCAAGTGGGCGCAACCGCTTAGAACGCCCCGCAATTCCCTGACGAAAGGAAGAGGAATTGCGGGGCGGCGGGCATTAACTCACCGCTATTGGTTCTGATCTAAAATTGGCAAGGTTGAGAAAGAAGCCTCTTCTTGTTGTCATGCCGTCACGAAAAAGTTTCCATAATAGCGATGCTCCCATATTGGTAAGCATGGAATTAATAAACAAATCTTGTTTTTCGAGTGGTTCAGCAAACAAGCAACTCGCCTCATTATTATCATACTTCGCTTCCAATAGTTCCCTAAATTCGTCTGTAACCATAGGAAGATTTGATACAGTCCTGTATAGTTTTGAATTATGCTGTTTGATTTCTCCTAAAGTGGATAGTACTACTTGTCCTGTTTTTTAGGCATTACCGATGTCTAGCCAAAACAACGATTTTGTGCGTTCAAAATTGCTTTGCTTATTACAATCCTGCAGGACAGTTGCAATATCGAAGCGTGTCGATACAGTATCGACACAACTGATATAAATATTTGAACTGCCACGATTGGGAAGGGATTTGAGATTGAGAGTACTTAACTGTTCCGTGACAGCTTTACGGTAGTCTGCCTGTTATACCGCTGCGGGTAAATTGGTAACGGTAATCTTTTTTCCGTCTTTATCTTCTACTTGTACCATGGTGCAAAGATTTAAAAGGACAGGCAGGATATGTGCCTGTCCTGATTGGTTAATTAAGAATTAAAGCGTCCGAACCTTTATTGGCAAATTCCAAACAAAGATTAAAAGCCGACTGTGTACGTATCTGACCTGTACCACCCATCAAAAGAGAGGTTAGTTTAGCTTCATCATCTTTATAATTTCTAACATTTTGAAAATACCCAGTTACGGCATTGTACGCTCCGAATACCGTTCCTTTTGTGGTATCCATCAATTGTGTCGGGTCGCTCATAGCATATTCATAGGCACTATCTACCATGTTGGTAAAACAAGTTGAGAGTTCCTCTTCCCTACCCTCCTGTATGGATTTCAATACTTCCTTATTCGGAACTAGAGCAGACTGTATCAGTTTTTTTACTTCGCTGTCCGTGATACGTACTTTTGTCCAATCATTGAAAATGGTTTCCATTTGTACGGAAAGCATATCTGAGATACCCATAACTTTATGAGCCTGTTCCAAACGCTGTTTGGCATTGGCGGTATGACGAATGCGCACCGTATTGGTTTTGTTATTCATTGCTGCATTAAGGGTATTGGCGCATACGATGCGAATTGGCGTAAATGCGGCGGTTATGCTTCCACTTCCATCATGTGAGGTAGAAAGGAAAAGATATTTTTCAATCAAATCGTCATTACCAACCCGAATGTAATTAGGCAATTTAGCGGTTATAAATATGCGTTCTCCTTTGCCCAAAGCCCCTGCGGTTTCGTATAAAATCCCGTCACCACCCACGATGCTATCGAAAAAAGAAAAGGCATCCCTGTTTTGTACAATTTGGTAGTCTTTACCGACCACACCCAACACGGCATCGTCATCAGTGCGTACGGAGCTGAAATAATTTGGTACTTCAATTTTGTTGTTAATGGTTTCACTAATCAAATTGATTTCCTTTGAACAAGACGTAAATAACTTGCGTTTTTCTACTTCATAATCCAATCCTGCGAATTTAATTGCTTCTGCACTTGTGGGATAGTCCGAAATTATTTGCCCTAGATTGTGCCAAGCTTTTTCTTTTACGCTGAAAAAACTGTGTTTCTCTGTTTGCTCGTTGTAATTTATATTATGTGCCATGATGTTAAAAATTTAAGTGATTAGTATGTTGTTTGGATTAAAAAGGCAAATCGTCTGCTGTTTCAGATTTCATCCCCTGTGCTATATAAGACATTACACCATTTTCTGTTTGCTCCGTTTTTTTTGCAAAAGCCAAAATTTTGATGTTATTGGTATGAAACGTCAAGCTACCTATTGGTTTACCTTCGTGGTTGCTATATACATTCAACCCGATACGCCCAAATAATTGTACGAGTGCTCCTTTTTTAAGCCACTCGGCTGTCTTTGCATTTAACCAATAGGAACAATTAATATAGGTTACTACTTCCTTTACCTCGGTACTTCCTTTGGGTTTGTAATTGTCATTGATGGCAATACTAAAATTGACCACCTGTTTGTCGTTGCTTACTTTGTGAACAACTGAATTTGCTGTAATTCTGCCTGTAATTTCCATAATTTTTAATTTTTAATGATTCCTATTATTTACTTTGTCTTTTACCCTTCGCTCCGCAAAAAATCTTTTCAAAACGAAAAAACGGGAAAAAAGAAAGCAAGAAATAAGTGGACTAAGAATGCGGAGCGCTATAAGTCCCGAAGGGTGGCGCAGCCATTATGCGCGTGCAGCATACGACGGACACTATCTTAGCTGCCCTTTTAGTCCGTTTCGAGTGGAAATCTGATTAAAACATCTTAATAGAATTTAATTGGAATAGAATTCTACTGCGAGCGTGAACCGGCAAAAAAAATATAAGGCAGCCTTTGGTTTTCCTTGATTTAGGGCAAAGAGCTAACGGAGCCAACCCCGATGGCTGTGCGAAGGCGCAACCGCTGAAAAAATAAAGGGCGACAGACATAATACGGCTGGAATGCAGTGGAGCGTAGCCTGCGGAGTGAAACGGAATGAAGCGGTATTGTGGATGTAGTAGCCCCGCCGAACGTAGGGTAGAAAACCTGTGAAAATGAGGAACAAAGCGGCACAATAAAAATAGCTGCTTATTTTCAAGCTGCTATTTTTATTGTGCCGCGTAGTGTCTGCGGAATAGAAGAAGGCTTTTTCTGCCGACGACTAACTGGAGCTGCCGAACGGAACAAAGAGAACGACCGAAGAGAGACCTCTAAATTTCCCGTGTTGTTTTTAAAGGAAATGTTCTGCTGAAAAACTATTGCAAAATACTTTCTACTTTACTTAAAGCTTCTTTAAAAGTTAAGGGGACTGATTTAGAGTTAATATAACTGTTTTTAGAATTATCAATCAGTAAATTAATATTAAACAACCGAGTATCTGAATTCTCTTTAATTAATTTTTCTTTTATACTAAGTAGTGTATTTTGAGTTTCAGTATAAGATTCTTCATCTTTTTTGGACAAATTAGATACATAAGCATCGAAAAACGAAGTACCATGACTAAAATCAGGCTTATCATATACCTCCTTGTAAATTTTAAAAAATAAAGTCTCTAATATTGAGTAGTCCTCGATTGCCGAATAATCAGAAAAATTGATGCTATGAAAATCAAAATTAAGCAAGTCTAAATAACATTCTAAAGCTTTCATACTTTTAAAATGAAATAAAACCCACATTGCATTTGAAACATAGTAATCTTTTCTTAAATTCTCTTCTTGATTTAGATACTCAAGGGATTTTGTAATGCAAAATTTCTCTTCTTTTCTTAGAGTTAATAATTTGATTGCAGACCAACAAATTGGATTATTTATATCAGAGCAACAGTCTTTTAACAAATCAATATCATCTGTCAAATTAAGGTAAAGTTCTAATTTGTCATCCAAATTATAACCAGGCTTTTGGTTTAAAAAGTACTCTCTTATTTTAAAGAATACTTCTTTAAGATTGTTTTTCAGCGCGTAATCAATATGTCTATCTAATACAAATCGAAAGAGTTGTTTGTTCAATATGTTTTCAACCACTTTTTTGTCAAACAAATCTTTGTCATTAATTTCATCGAAAAGGTATTTGAAAAATTCTTCTTTTTCGCTGAGATTCTCAATTTCATACAACTCTAAACAATTCAATAAAAACTCCTTTGGCAACGAAAATTCAAAATGTTTTTGAAATGAAAGAATTGTTTTCAAAGTTGTAAAGTCTTTTTTATAACTAAATGAATTATCGTCATGAATTTCAATGATGTTATCGAAATCTACTCTTTGTGCAGATTCAGTACACCAATCAATAATTTCTTTTTCTTGTTCTATTGAAATAATAAACTTGAAATTTTCTCTAGTATTCCCTTTTATGTTATCCAATACCAGTTTAAATATAAACACTTTATCCTCTAGAAATTCTGAAACTTGGTCGAAAGTCAAACTTCCAAATCTGCGCATTAATGAAAGCAGCATAACTATTGAATTTTCATTATGAAAAGGATAATTATTATTTTTACGCCATTTTAAACTTATTTCATGAATTTTTTCATTTTGTAGCTTTTCAATTGTATTTTCAACATAAATATTATTAATTTTTTTTAACAATAGTTCTTTGTTAAAAAGAATGTCAAAATTATCCTGTATTTTTTCTAAAGTTATTTTTTGTTGTGTGGCCAATTCTACCTCAATCGGTAAATTGGAATCAAAGATAAATCCACTATCTGTCATAAGTTTTTGAAATTCAAAACCAACCTTTTTGTCGTAATGCCACAAATTATTTCTGAAAAAATTAATCTGATCAGAGCAAATACGTTTTGAAATGAAACGATTTAAAACCAAACCAAGAATTTCTGTATTTGCAAAATTGGATAAAAAATCTCTTACGTCTGAAAAATTATTATTATCAATAAGGTATACAGCTGCATCCAACTGTTTATTGCTTTGAGTAATTAAACTTATCAATAACCTTTCTTGATGATAATATTTTGTTTTTGTATTTATATTTTTTAGGAAACGAACGATAAAATCATCTTCCTTGTCGGAAAAAAACAAAAATCTTTCAAGTAATCTAACGGCAAAATCATTGTGTAACTCTATCGAATGATTTTCAAAAAAATAAATTGAAATAATCCCTATGAAATGGGCTGAATTTTCAAATTTTAATATAAGCTCTTGTAGCTGCCAATCGTTTCCTCTATGTACTTCATCAGGATCATTTCTTTTTTCTATTGCAGCATCCCTCAAAAATTCAGCTTTTATATAGCAAAAAAGCCTATCTATGTCGTTTATGTCAGAAATAAGAAACAATAAAGAAGCGTTTATTTCTTTGTTAGTTTCCGCTTCAAAAACACCAAATACCTTATCTAAATACTTTTGGTCTGTTTCACAGAATTTTAGCGACTGAATACAACGAATAATTTCAGATTTTACATCGGAACCAGTATTAGCAGATCCAAGCAATTCTATAAATAATGGTTTTAGCTTTGCTTCCCTTTTAAGATTTGGCTTGAAAAACCCAATCAAATTCAATGCAGAAATAACAACTCTAAAATGAAATGTTTGTTTTTTTACAAACTCAAGCATATACTCAAAATTATCATCACAATCTCCGAACTCAGCAATTTCTTTTACGGAAAAAGTTCTGTTTGTACTAATCCACAGTTTTTTTTCAAGGCATTGTGATTTGAAATAATCTTTAAAGACTTTTGCTTTAAACAAGTCTGTTCTATCAGAATCGGCTTTGAAAAGAATTTCGATTTGATTCTCTATAAGCCAATCTATTAACTGCTGGAACTTATTCGAATCTTTATCTAATAAATTGATAAGAAATGTGATCGTATTAAAAAGTGAAGGGTGAGTTCTATCAGTGTCCTCAATGCGAATAAAATCAATTATTTCATCAAAAGTCAATTCAGAGATAACCAGAGCAGCAAAATATTCTTGAATATTTCTGTGCTCAAAAAACCACGATTCTTTAGACGATTCTTTGTCTAATAGTGGGTTTTTTAAGAACTCATCATATTTTGAAAAATCCTCTTTGACGATTGAAAAAAGATTCTCTTCAGTAAAAGAATTATTTTTCATTAATTCGTTTATCAACGAAGTTGTTCTTGAATATTTCTTTATTAAAGGGATGTTAATTACTGCCTTTTTGAGTTTGTCCTTTTTGTCAGTACTTAGTCTGTTTTTTATATACTTACTCCAAAGTTCCGCAATATTACTTGGTAAACTATTGTTCTGATTTATATAACTTGCGAATATTTGAACATGAAAAGGCGTTTTTAAATAATCTAAAAACTTAGTTGCTATTTCTTCTTTGGCTATTGGATGAACACATCTTTGTTCCAGTAATTTTAAACTTTCGTCAAGAGTTAGGTTTTTTAGATAAAAAATTTTGAATCCTAAAATATTTAAAACTACGCTTTCGTAAATATTAGTTCTACAGCTAATTACGTATTTAATTTGTTTTTCGGTGTTTTCTTTGCTTATGAAGTTCTCCAGCTTAGATTTAAAATACTCAATATCGGAAATCTCATCAATCCCATCCAGAATTAAGAGAATCTTATTTAATTCCGTCCAGTTTGAAGGCAGAAAATTGTATAAACTGTCTGTGTTTGTAAAGTTTTTCAGGTTTCTAAAAATGGGTACAAAACCTTCAACTTCTCCTTCTTTCCAAAAATCGAGAGCTAACTTTTCTAGTTCGGTCGATTTTCCTAAACCGGGATTTCCCAAAATAAAAATTTTATCCTCAGTATTTACAATTTCCGAAAGGTATAAAGAGGTTTCTCTAAAATTCCAATCAAATGAATTTTCTCTTTCGGAATCATTCAATATAAATCGCGCTATATAATCCGGTTCTTTTTCAATAGTTCCTATAAAATCGTTTTTATGCTTGTCCGAAATTATTACTTTTTGAAAGGGCTTCCTTGAAAACAATATTGTTTTAAATCGTTCGATTTCCTTTTCTTCATTAACTTCGAAATCAACTTCTTCATTGTATATTTGTTTATAAAATCCCCTGTTTAAACCAAACAGTTCTTTTACTCCATTTGATTTTTCTAGCGCATAATAATTAAACGGGAACTTAGATTCTATCGTTGGAGATGATTTTTCAGAATTATCTTCATTGCTGAAATTTGATTTTGGATTAATTGCTATAAACAGGTCGTTTTTATCAAGTTCATAATTAGACTCCAAGTTTAATCCTTTTTTTAAAATATTTCCAATTGATAAATCGGATTCATAATTTTTACATTCAATAAAAATTTTTCTTTCAGAATAATCTTTAGAAACTATAATTAATATATCAAAACCATTTTGAGAACCAGCTTTTTGCACCCTTGCTTTAGTAACTACAAAACCTATTTTCTCGAATAGCCAAACAAAAAAATCTTTTGTAATAATTTCGAATGCGCTACCTTTTTCTTGATTTGTCATGATTTAATAATATGAATTTAATTTAGCTTCGGTCTAAATATTTTTTTTGATGTTGTATGGTTGCTTTATTTGGCTAATAAAAAGCATATTATCGCATCACAATCAGACTGTTTATTTCATCATAACTATACTTTACAACCTCTCCACTAATAATTAACTCAATAGCTTGTTCAATAACATCAATCGGCGCTATAAACCATTCTCTTGGGGTGTGTCTTCTTTTTTTATCATCAAAAACATCAAGATTAAGACACGATTTCCCAAAAAAATTATGAAGTAATTGTTCCAGTTTTTGCGGATTCATATTGTAGCATTTCCAGGAAGTTATAATTTTTACCGGAGCCATTAAATAGGTTGGGTCTTTTTCTGCATTTTTGATTCTTTCTTCAACGGCATCTTTAGAATATCCAATTTTGTATAGGTTATCAATTGCTGTAATTCGTTCGTCTTTGCTTTTGGAACGCAGCACATAAATATATCCTGCAGCTTTATCTTCATCAGTAATATCAGTAAATTTTTCAATGAAACTTTCGTTTACTTTTTCGATGTTTTCTGAAATTACTTTACCATTGGCATAAAGTATCTTTTCTACAGACCGTTTCAACATATTTGATTGGGTACCATTTTCAAAAATACATTTGGTTCGTCCATCTTCACGAACTCTGGTACCGTCATCCCGGTAATGTTCTTTTTTGGTTATATTAATTTCCTCTAATAAAAACAGAACTCCATTGTGAACATAATAGGTGCCTATACGCAAATTATCCATTTTGAAATCCACTAATTTTCTCTTTCCGGTTGCTAAATCAGATTGGATTTCTTTGAATAGGGGTTCGTATTTATGGAAATCTTTCAATGCCTTTCTTTTCGCAACAAAGTCTGTTGCCATTCTTTCGTCCGTTTTTGGTGTGTGTTTGAAATCAAACAGATCGGTATCATCCCCCAACAAATCAAAAGTATCATCGCTAAAAATATCATCGAGTGAGTTCAGCTCTTTTGCTTCCAGTTTCAACAAACCATGGATATCCTGCTCCGCTAAAGATTGCATTTTTTCTATATCCGATCTAATACTTTTTAGTCGGGAATAGAGTTGAAATTCTGAAATATTAGCCGGATTGGGTTGAGGTTCTTTCTGGTGTTTTTCAACGAAATCATTTACTTCACTGAAAGAAGCCAACAGCCGTTCGTCCGCATTTCGTGCAGCTGAAACTTTTGGTTTGACATTTAGAATGTCAAAAGGATCGTTGGCGAAAATATCGTCTAGGGTTTGAAATTTATCCATTTGTATTGGCCATTCGTTTTCTTTTTTCTTCTTTCAAATAAATAATACATTCTGCCATTCTTCGTTCTAATGGATTATTTGCATTTAGACTTGGTTCTTTGTTATACATTTTTTTGAACTCCACAATTTTGGGCCATAAAATTTTAGCTTCTTCAAAGTCCATTTTTATTCTTGTGGCTTCAATGGTGTCTTGAATCACTTTCAACACTTTTGTAGTAACTGATTTCGAAAGGATTTCAAAAGCTTTTTGGAATGGATTAATCGTGTCAATCAGGTCGATATGTAAATCTTCTATGTTTACAAATTTATCCGCCATCCTGATAAATCGTTGGTCTCCGACTTCTTTTATTTCACCCGATTTTATAACTGAATCAACCACCACATATTGACGGATTTCTTCAATTTCTTCATCTGTTAATTCCGGGTATTTAATTCTGATGATTTTCGGAATTAAAACTTTGTTAATTACTTCGGGATCCATGTTTCCCGGCATCGCTTTAAGCATGGAATCGTCTTGTAAAATGGACGCTTTCAAATCATTCAAATCTGATTCTACAATATCTTTTACTCTTTTGGAACTCGGCGCTTTGAATCCTCTTATTTTTATTTCGCCTGGTTTAGCCTCTTCATCATCATTATCCAATCTTGTTTTGAACTTGAAGTTTGGCGCCAGTACCTGCTCCATCAATAAGGAGGCTGTAATAGCTTTCAGCATATTATTGGTAGCCACTTTTACATCGTCCTGAATGGCTTCCGGGCTAGCAATAAGATTGGTAAATTGCGCGTGGGTTTTATTATTACTATCGCGAGTGCAACGACCTATAATCTGGATAATCTCGGTTAACGAACCACGATATCCCACCGTTAAAGCATGCTCGCAAAAAGGCCAGTCAAAACCCTCTTTTGCCATTCCTAAGGCGATGATTAAATCCATATCATCAATAGAATTAACATTTCGCAAGTAGTTTACGATTTTGTCTCTTTCTCTTGAACTGTCTTCAACCAAATCGGCCACTTTTATTATTTTGCCGTCGCTATGACGTTTGATATGAATTACACCGGTATCAGAATCCTGCTTGATAACATCTCCAATAGCATCTAAAATAAAATTGACTTCATTGTGTTTGTCTTTCGTGGATTCGCCTGAATTTACGTTTGGAATATGGAGGATTGTTTTTTTATCGGTATCCAGAATATCGAGTATTGCCGATGTGTATTTTCCTGTGTAGAAATGATAACCAATTCCTAATGATTTCAGGAAGTTATAGCCATTTAATTGTTCGTAATAATTATACGTTACTTTAGTGAACTTTGCTTCGTTTTCTGGCGTAAGAATAGGCACCGAATCCCCTCTAAAATAAGACCCTGTCATGGCTACAATATGAGCCGTAGATTTGTTCATTATCGATTTTAATAATTCTCCCAATCTGTTATTAGCATCGGCAGAAACGTGATGAAATTCATCTATCGCCAAAAGCGTGTTGTTGAATTTTGCTTCATCTAATTCCTCGCAGGCAAAGCGTAAGGTAGCGTGTGTACAGATTAATAATTGCTCCTCACTATCCATGAATTTATGAAATGCCTTGACTTTACTGCTGCTTCCATCGTCGCCGGGCGTACAAAGATTGTAATTGTCGTTTGGTTCCCAATTGGCAAAAAAACCATCTTTTTTCAAATCCGTTTTAGAAAATGAACTACCAATAGAACGCTCGGGAACGGCTACAATTACTTTTTTGATCCCTTGATTGATTATTTTATCCAAAGCCAAAAACATCAAGGCACGGGATTTTCCCGAAGCTGGAGGTGCTTTTAGTAACAAATACTGTGCATCACGTGATTCAAAAGCACGGGTTTGCATTTCTCGCATTCCCATCGTATTGATTTTGGTACTATTTCCTGTTTTGTGGTAGTTTACATTTACTATATCTGGCATGGTTTGTTTCTTGAAGTTTGTCTAAGTTCGTCAAAGTTTGTCTAAAGTGTTTTTTATCTATACCGATTTTAGACAAACTTTTTCCAAATAGGTTTTCTGTTAGTTCCTTTATTTACAAGGGTTTTATCTTTTTTATGCATTGCGTAAATCAAATTTTTTACTTTATTTTCTTTCTGTTGTTTGTCTAAAACATCAGGAAGTATGTCTAAAATAAGTTTATCTATATCTTCTTTAGACGCATATTCATATTTATCTAAATAGTCTAAAACCATTTTTTTATAATGTTCGTCTTTAAATCCTCGATTACGAATATATTCGGCTTTTTCTCCTGTAATTTCGGCTAATTCAGCAGATATATGATAATTCGGCTTTCGTCCCTCTATCAATTTTTTCTTCTTTAATAATTTAGCTCCATCGTCTGTAATCTCCTGTTTTTTCTGAACTTTGTCTAAGAGGATTACTTCGGTTAGACTTAAATCATCTTTTTTCTCGATTAAAAGTTTAGAATAATTTTCATCTATTGTATGTCCATAAATTTCCAGAACGACAGCATCCCTTGTCGATTTTGTATAATCAGGTAAAGGGAAATATCTTTTGCGTTGGCTTTTATACATTTTATGAATACCATACCCTAAACTGTCTATCATATTAAGATTTACCATCGCTTCAGCCAACCATTTGTTACGGTATTTTTTAGGTGTTTTATCTCCGGCGGAATACTCTTCTGCTGTGCCTTCAAAAAAACTACCTTCGCTGCTGAAAATTAATTTATTAATTTGTTCGGTTAATAAAATACGAGCGTGTCTGCTGTAATCTTGGTGTGCAATACAGTTATTTAATGCCTCTAATATTACTTCGGTATCATATTTCATTACCTCTGTAGCTACTAATTGATTGTCAGGAAAAAATTTATATTTTACATTTCTTATTTTGGATAAAATGGCATTAACTTCAGAAAAGAAAGGCATATCAAAGTGTTCATAAGCTTTTTCTTCGGTGTCTAGTTTCCAAGTTATTTGAGCCACCGCTGGCGAAATGAAATGAGCCGTTTCAGGCTTTCCTAATAATATAATAGCTGTATTGGTAATTTTACCATCAATGGTAATTTTTAGTTTATCAAGAAATATTTTATCACTCCAATTATCAATTTCATTGTAGAAAGAAGCATTGGTGTTTTTTTCCTTGTATTTTTCTCTAGCAAGTTTAACTGCATTTTGGTCTAAATTATCAATCGTTGCTTTCTCAACAATTTGTGCGGACCAATCTGCTTGTGAGTTATAAATGGCTCTTAAAAAATGGGGGTATTTTTTTAAATCAGTTAAGCTACTATCAAAACGAATGTAAGGAAAGTTTTTGAAATTAGTAGGCTCACCTGTTGCAGCCGGAATTCTAAATATTTCCAGATGATTTGTACCATAATCACATACAAAATGGTCAAATTTTATAGAAGGGCTTAAAAACCTTCTTATCCATAACTCTAATTCTTCGTTTCCTTCTTTACGATTTTTAAATTTATAATTGGTGCCTTCCACATTATGCGTAGCATCATTAATACCAAAGACTAAATACGCAAAAGATTGATTGGCAATACAAGCCGCATTAGACAAACCCGAAATATATTGCCCCAATTTATCGTTTGTAGTTACATTGCCTGTTTTGAATTCTACCCATTCGTTTTCTTTGGGCAAAGCGCTTAACTCATCTATAAGTTCTATTAATTCTGGATTTGTCATTGTGTATTTTTATTTTTTTTCTGCCTTTTAAGATTTTAATTTGCTTATTCTTAATACAGTATGTAATGTTGCTAAATAATAATAAAATATCCAGCTGTACCAAATCGCTTTGTTATAATTAGTTTTTTGGGCAGCATTGTGATGTCTTATGCCAAAATTATTAGCAATACTGAAAAGGTCATTTTCATCTTTCTTATCCAAATGTTTTTTTATTTCAGGTCTTACAAATTCTAGTACATTAGCCAATTCTCTAATAGCTTCCTTTCTATCATCTAATGTAGATTTAGCTTTCCTAAACTTTAGTATTGCAGCATTCATTTTATTAGAAATATTATCGGCATCATTTGTTGGAATATCAGCTTCAAACAAATTAGTTAGCCCATTATCGGATAAAATTAAGATCTCTCCGTTTTCTGAAATTTCAAATCCATCTTTATAATCAACTAAAATATTATTCATAATTTCTCTGAAATGTTTCTGTCCTTCCAAATCGTCATAAGTTAGAGAATGGAATCTATAGCAACCTTTCCCCCAACTATCATCATCGTGATAATAACCTTCTTGACCTTTTGAACAATGATCGTATAAAAACTCTAAAACGTCAAAAAAATCATCCTCTGAATAATCTTTAAGTTTAGTTTCAATTGGAAATAAATTTTCTTTCCTAATATTTAGAAAAACATAGTCATCAAACTGTTCACTTATTTCTCCTCTTTGGAAACCTTCAGAACAATCAAAACCAAAATATTTTTGAAAATAACCTGTTTTATCAAGAATGTTATAATTACTCAAAAAAAGTTTCTTTAACATTTCAAAATCAAGCTTTCCAGAAGAATCAAGATTTCTAGTCCGAACAGAATAATAGTTTCTTTTTATCATTTTATTTCCATTATGCTTTACTTTTCTAGGCTTTTTTCTCTTCTTGATACAAAGTTCCCTTTTTTTTCGGCTGCAATCATTTGTTCATACAATTTGAAAAGGTATTCCTGTCGTTCATTGCTATTTCTAACTACTAAATTCTTCGTCAATTTCTATTATCATTGATTTTAATTCATCAAAATGAGATTTCAAAGCATCAATAAATATTTGCAATTCGATTTCATCTTCAATTCTATCTTTTATCAAATCTCGGTTTAATCTATCAAATAAATAATCAAGCATTTTTGTGTTTAGTTCAATTCCAGGTAATGCGGATAAACTAGAATATCTTTCGACAATACCTTGTTTTATAGAATTATATATTTTGAAAATCATTTCAAAATTAATCTTCACAAGAGGAAAATAATCTCTACAATCCTCATAAAGTTTTGAAAAATGATAGTCAATTTTTGTAGGTACGATGTCTATTAGTTTTTTTTCTTTAAACTTGTTCATATGGCTATCAAATTCAGATTTAAGTTTTTCCGTTGTATTATTTAAAATTACTTTAAATAATCCTCCTTGGGTTTCAATACAGGATAAAACATTAATATCCGTAAACTCATCTTCTTCACCTGTTTTTGGAAAAGAAGACATTATTTGAAATCCTTTCTTTTGAATAGTCATTCGACTAATTCCGTGAAATGACTTACCGTTTCCTCTATCAGTTGGATGACCAATTGAATTATTGCGAATCTCTCTTATATTATACAATTCAGGATAATTGATTTTGAAATCAATGCTCTGTTCAAATAAAGCTTTATTAAGATTACAAAGAGCGTCTTGTTGCAAATATAATGCCTGGAGAATCCCATAAACATATAAATACCCTTTTTCGTTGGAGCTGAATTCCGATAAGTTAGTATAGTCGTCTATTGCAATTTGAGAATCTTCGATTACATCCAACGAAGTCCACAATCTATTCCAGATGATTTTATCTTGGAACAGCAATTCTCTTTTCCAAGGATGGTTACATATTTCTCTTATTTCTTCGAATATATTTTCTATCATTTTTTTTGATTGTCCACATTTTTTCTATTCACTAACTTTTTCCACTTTCTTCTCCCTCTCAAACAATGTTCCTTTTTCTTTTTCCTCTGCTATCATTTTTCCATATAATTTGAAAAGATATTCCAGTCGTTCTTCGTCGCTCTTAAAAAATCTATTACTCTTCCAGTTTTTTCAACTCGGTTTCAATCTCTTCTATGGTAGGCAAACTGCTTTTTAAATTATCCGGTAGTATTTCGGTGAATTGAAATTCGCTTATTCCCATTGGCTTATTGATGTCTCGCAAAGCAAATTCGGCTTCGATATTGTTTTTATCCCGACACAACAAAATCCCTATTGTGGGTTTGTCTTCTTCTTGTTTTATCAAACTATCTACTGCAGAAAGATAAAAATTGAGCTTACCCGCATATTCGGGTATGAATTTGGTGTTTTTCAATTCGATTACAACATAGCATTTTAATTTTATATGATAAAAGAGCATATCGATATAATAATCATTATCGGCAATTTCTATATGAAATTGTTGCCCTACAAATGCAAATCCTTTACCTAGTTCCAACAAAAACTTAGTGATGTGGGCCACCAACTGTTTCTCAATGTCTTTTTCTTGAAATGGTTTTGACATCGTCATAAAATCAAAAACATAAGGGTCTTTGAGGGTTTGTTGTGCCAAATCAGAAAAGGGGTCGGGCAAGGTGTGCGCAAAATTGGTAATGGCACTACCTTGTCGTTTGTACAAATCCGTTTTTATTTGCAAGGCCAGCGTATCTCTACTCCAATTGTTGGCAATCGTTTCTTGGATATAAAAATGTGATTCGGTCGTGCTCTTTATTTTATCGATAAGCAGTTTTATATGACCCCACGGTAATTGAAAAATCAAATCCTCTTTTAAATCGTCCCCAAGTTGAGGGCGATTTACAATATCACTTTCCCCCCCAAGTTGGGGAGGAATTGCCAAATAATTATAAAACGACTTACAATACCTGAGATTGGTTACCGAAAAACCATTCATTTCAGGGAATTCTGCTTTTAGGTCTTTAGAAACTTGTTCTAAAAATGCCGTTCCATAAGCGGTCTGTTTCTCGGCAATCATTTTGCCCAACTCCCAATAAAATCCAATAAGCGCTGAGTTCACCGCTATCGCCACTTTTGTCTGGGTGGAACGGATTTTCTTTTTTAATACCGAAATCCAGTTTTTATACTCGGTATCAAACAAATTTACTTCGCTCATTTTTTGCTTGTTTTTGATTTAGCTTTCTTCACTTCTTGAAACAATGTTCCTTTTTCTTTTTCTTCCGCTATCATCTTTTCATACAACTTAAACAAATATTCCAATCGTTCTTCATCGCTCTCAAAAGGTTTAGAGCGATAACAACGCTCTACTGCCAAATCATTTAAACGGTGTGCCTCACGCAATCCCTCGGGCATTTTGTCCGGGTCGTACATTTGCGCCAAGGTTTTCTCAGAGTGATTTTCCCGTTCTTCCAGAATTCTAAATACACATTGCTCTAACTCTTCTTTTTGCACTTTCGAAATTGGTAATAATGGGAAAGTATTATAACATAATGTATTTGAATATTGCATATCCGTTTTTAATCTACCCGCAACGGCTCTAACCCATTGAATGTGCATCCTTGATGAAATCAATGAAAATAAATATGATTCTGCATTATATATTGCTCTCGCTGCATTTGAAATTATAGTATCTGAATTCAAAAAACCAATTGGTATATATTCTCTTCTCTCTGAACCTGTTTGAGGGATAATTAAAGCTATAGTATTTATACAATAAAAATCTCTAAACTGATGAGATTTAGATGACAACAATTGAGCACTTATATCTTTGCTATTTAATCTAAATTTTCGAGTTAATTCAATTCTATTTTTAATAGGTGGAAATTCATTTGCAAATACAATGTTTTTATCTTCAATCCATAAACAATATCTTAAATTACTTTTAAGTAATTCATCGGCTCCCATAAACTTTTTAATTAAAGATACAGATTGAGGATAATTATTCAATATTCCATCTTTCTCGTTTTCATTTAATATTAAATTTCCACCATCAACAGGCTTATTTCCAGAGACCATCTGTGGTAATGAGGAAATATGATTTGTTCTTTTTTCAACAATAATGTTATGTGCATTAGCCAAATACGCATTAATATTATTGACTACATATTTTGTGTTACCATTAAATATAAATTTTTGAGATTTGTCAATATTTCTAACGCCAACAATAATGACCGACACCGCTGCATTTGCTTTAGCGTTATTATTCCATTTAAATGATGTGTGTGCAAAACCAATTTCTAAAGTTGCATCAAAAATTGGAGGCCATAATAAAGCTACTTGTTCACCTTGACAAATAGAATTGGTCGAAACAAAAGCAAATTGTGCATTGTAGTTTTGTATATAATTTGCTCCTTTTATAAACCAAGCTGCTATATAATCTAAATTTTTATAAATTTTAAATCCTTTAAAAACAAGAGCCATATCCTCTTTTTGTTCTGCATTTTGCATACTGCTTCCCAAATACGGTGGATTCCCTAAAATATAAATTTCATCATTTGGCAGTTTCGGGCAAACCATTTCCCAATCTACTCTGGTTGCGTTTCCGTGAACAATAGATCCTGTTTGTTGTAATGGCAACGCTGGTTTTGTTCTCCCAAAAGTTTTAAAAAACTCCTGGTTCATTTGGTGTTCTGCCAGCCAAAGCGAAAGTATGGCGATTTCGTGGGCAAAATCGTCTAATTCTATACCATAAAAATTATTTAAACTTATGCCAGAATATTGGGTAGTATAGTTTTTGTTTACTGTGTCTATTTCTTTGAAAATACCCATTTCTAGTTTTCGTAATTCTTTGTATGCAATAATCAAAAAGTTACCGCTACCACAAGCAGGGTCAAATAGTTTTATATTCCAAATTCTTTTTAGTAATGCTTCAAGCTTATTTTTGTTGCCTTTCGCATTTTCAAAGATTGTATATAGATCATTCAAAAATAAAGGCTCTATTACTTTCATAATATTAGGCACACTAGTATAATGCATTCCTAAACCGCCACGATGTTCGGGCGTTATTACTGCCTGAATCATTGAGCCAAAAATATCAGGATTTATCTTGCTCCAGTTTTCGCCACCACTATCCAAAACTGCTTGTCGGCTTCGGCGTGTAAAAATGGGTGCAGTATGTTTGTTTTGGAATAAACCACCATTTACATATGGAAAGGCATCCAGATAAACTGGTAAGTTTTTTCGATTTGTTGGTGCAGTATTCATTACGGCAAACATTTTGTCTAGATACTCATTCAAATCACTTCCGTCCGTTTGGGTATGATTCTCAATGGAATGGGAAAACAATTTCTCTTCAAAAATACCTGTGTCTTCGGCAAAGTAGCAAAACAACAAGCGAGAAAGAAACACATTTAATCCGTGAATAAACTCTGGTGAATTATCGGGATTGTCTTTTTTTATCTCGTCAAAAAGCTTTGCCATTTTTTCGGCTGCTTTTACATCGGCTTCAGTTTCTTTTCTGTGTGATGCTTTTTCCATTCCTGCCCATGGCAAAAAGAAATCGAAATGTTTTGGCAATGCCGTGAAATCTATATCTAAACTATCGGTAGTTTTTGTATCAATGGCTAACAAAATCTTGAAATCGGTAACAATAACAAAACGTTGCTCTTGTTTGAGTGTGTTTTTTATTTCAGAAATAGCAAGATGCAAATCCTGATTGAAAACTGGTTTAAAAAACAATTTTTTCTTCCAAGAGATTTCTCCTTCTATTTTTGAAAGGTTTAAATTCCCTTTTTGTAAACGTGTTATAGAAGCTTTTGGTAAACCATAGGCTAAAAGCAATTCATAGATGAAGGTTTCTTGGGTATAGTCTAGTATAAGTTTTTGAAGGTTTACTTCAATTTGGGCGATATTCATAAAAACTATTTTTTCTAAGAATTACTTCTATTAGTGGGACTTTGCCATGATTATTACATCGCATATTCTTTACCAAAATCAATGGCTAATTTACATTGGTGTGGTATTAATGTAAAAACGTAAATCTATAAATTTTAATAGATATAACCTACTCCTATCTCTTACAGATTCCCTAGTATTTCCTGTTTATTAGGCTCAATATTTGTAAACCGGTTCCTATTATAAAAAAATCAAAGCTAAACTTCTGTTTTTATATAACTTTACGGTTTTCCACATTTTGAAAAAAAAGATATTTCAATCATCTCTATTTAAAATGTCTACAAACATTTGAAAATCGTATAAATAAATTATTTAATCTTGATTATCAGACATTTGTGCCAGTTGTACAAAATTGATGTTTTGGAAAAGGTAATTTTCTCCCAGTATGTCTGGCATGATGATGCAAATTGCTTATTGCAAAGTTCTTGTGTCGAAATATGAATTGTAGTTTTTCAGAAAAACTACGATATCGAATTTTTACGTTTTCTATGATAATCTAAAGTTAGAAATTTGAGTTCGCTTGCTTTTAATGTTATTCAATAGAAGATATAAGGCTAGTCAAATTGATCGATAATTTTATCAATTCTTTCGCTTGTCTGGATGAAAGCGGTAAATTTCCGGTTCTTCAATTGTGGTGTATTATTTAGAAAATCTTAACAATTGATGTTGATTGATTTTAAGTAAGGCTTGTAGATAATGATTCAGCTCATAAATTTTTGAGCAAAAAAATTTAACGCTTTGTGGATGTCAAATCAATGTTTGATGAAAATCAAAGTAGTTATACGCAAAAAATCTCTGTGTTTAATTTTGAAAACAATTCCTAATTGATTCAGAGAACCCATTTACTTGAGCTCACTTCAACAACTTTTTGGTCTCCATCATTTCCATCACAGGATAAATGCATTATATAAATTGAGGTTTAAACCACCTAGGAACAAAATGTTTATTCCCTAAAAAAATAAATATTTTCCTCAAAGGTTACCTTTTTGTCTTTTCCGTATTAATAAGAAAAAGCAAATAGTATGGAACTTACAAACAAACAATCAGAACCAGCAGCTGAAACTGCAAATGACAATCTTCAGGCTCAAATAGATGCTGTTGCCACACAAAAAGTAGAACGTGTAAAAAGCTTTAGAAAATATGCTTTTGAAAAAGCAGGTTTGAATCGCGGAGATTATCTTTCCTTGAAGACCTATCTAAAATGGATTAAAGATGGTCACCTTGTTGATGAAACCTATAATGAAAATGAACAACATCTTTTAAAACAACATGTTAAAAATAAAATCACTGCTAAAGAAGATGAAAAAGAAAAATTAGCTGGAGAAAAAAGAACAGCTGTTGAAGTTACCAAGCCTTCTGTCGAGAAAAAAATTAAGGAGTTGAATGATGAAATTCAACAAACTAGAATTGACTTGGCAGATAATAAAGTCCAAACCGGTTATCAAGCTGAAAAGTATTTTATGTATGCCAGTTTAACGGTTCTATTGTCTTTTTACCTGTTGTTTTTCTATGCCTCAGCAATATATGCTTCCTTTTTTAGAAATGCAGGAACCATAATCAAAACAGCTGGTGACGACATTGCCCTGTATCTGGATAGTATTTTTGATGTGAATGGTATTTTTACCGCATCACCTTCACTAATCATAGTTTATTTAGGTGCTTTCTTGTTTTTCGCCATTGGATTAATACCTCATAATATAGAAGGGCAGTATAAAAAGTTAAATATTGGACTTGCGGTTTTTGGCGCTTTTATAGCTGATTCTTTGATGGCCTATAAAATTGATTTAGGTATCCATGATTTAAAAGTTATGGCGGGTGTTGCTGATGTCGATTGGCATTTTTATTCTAGTATCAACTTTTATATGGTGTTGCTTTTTGGATTCTGTGCTTATTTGGTTTGGGGTTATATGTTTGAAATGATGCTCAAAGAAAAGAATAAGAAAACGGGATATGTAAGAGCTGCTTTAATCATTAAGGGATTGAAAGAAGAAATTACAGCCTTGCGAGTGGAGTTGCAAGTGTTAGAAACCAAAATTATTGAACTGGAAACGCAAATAAAAAACCTCTTTTCGCAATTGGAGCAATTGAAACAAGATTTAGAAAACAGTATACTTAGACCTGATGCGTTGTCACAAAACCTGACCAGCTTTTATATGGGGTGGCGTCAATTCCTGAATGGAACCAGTGATTTGAGTGTAGAAAAAGTAAGATGTGAGGAGACTTTCAATGACTTCATGCAATCACAATTTAATCCAGAGATCGCTATCCTTAATTAAATATTTCTAACATTTTAAAAATACAATTATGAAAAATATATTATATACCCTCAGCCTCCTCTTTACGACATCTTTTTTACTGACTTCTTGCGGAAAAGAGGAAGTCAAGACAGAGAAAAAACCAGCAAACTACACTGTTGTTTTGGATTTAAGTGATCGTATTCTTTTGCCGGAACAACTCGATAAAGACTTTTATTTGATAGAAAAATATTTTAAAATTTTCGAAGAAAACTCAAGACGCAATTTAGTTCTCACTTCAAAAAATCGATTTTCAGTTAAAATCATTCCACAGAAAAATAGTCCGTTGAATGTGGATCATTATGAAGATTTACTACAATTGTATCTGGATGAAACCGATGTGAAAGACAAAAATAAATCGCTATCCGCTTTGACGCAATCTTTGCCTAAAGTTTTAAAGGCGCTTAAAAAAGAAGCTTTATTTGGAAAAACTTCCAATGCTTATTTTGGGGTTGATATATGGGCTTATTTGCACGACAATGGAATGGGATTGAGTAAGTCCGATTACGATAATACGATTTTGGTTCTTACGGATGGTTATTTTGATTTTGAAAGTCAAACTCACGTCATCAAGGACAAAAACCAATATACCAGCACCCGTTTTTTAAATGAATTGACTGCAACGAATTGGAAACAAATTTCAGAATCAAAAGAATATGGTTTGTTACCAATTAAATTAGAAAGAAATACGAAATGGATTGTGGCTGGATTGTCAGGAAAGAAAGCTAACGATATTTTGCAAACAGAGAAAATTACCTATTTCTGGAAAAAATGGCTGACACAATCCGGAGTTGCAGTATCACAATTTATTTTGAATAGTTCACAAACCGAAATGAGTTCTAACTTATTAGAAAAATTACGCTAATACGTTTGTTTATTACCCATATTTTTTTTGAAAAGGCTATCAGCAATGAAAGTCTTTTTTTGATAACAATAATCCAAACTAGCCCGATTATGGTTTAATTTTTTAAGGAATAAAAATGAAACCTGCTAATCCCTTATAAATAACGGGAATTTTAAAATTTATAGATAAAATTAAAAAAATAATTAAAATCGAGGGTTACCTTTTTACTATTCCTGTATTAATGAGTATAAACAAATAATCATTAACAATTTTAAATTTACTTATTATGAAAAATTTACTTTTCCTTATCGCGTTTTTATTTATTACAGCTTTATCTTTTGCCCAAGTTTCTGTTAGAGGGTATTACAGAAGTAATGGCACTTATGTTCAACCTCATCAAAGAACAGCACCAAATTACACCCGAAATGACAATTATAGTACTGTGGGAAATACAAATCCTTATACGGGAAAAGCTGGAACCGTTGCAAGAGACGGTTACACTTCAACAAGAACAAGTTCTACTTATAGTACGCCGACTAGTTATTCATCTTCCAGTTATTCCGCTCCAACTTACAGAAGTACTTACACGCCTTCAACGTATTCAACTCCTACTTCTTATTCAACTCCACGTTATAGTTCGACCCAAACCATTTATACAGGTTCAAGAGGAGGACAATATTATATCAACAGTAACGGAAACAAGACATACGTGAACAATTAATAAAATCATTGACCTTTCAAATAGTATCAATCTCTTGACAAATGAAATCAGGAGATTGATATTTAACTAAAAAAAATAAAAACCAATAATTATGAAAAATGTATTTTTATTGTTCAGCTTATTCTTGATGCTATCTTGTTCCAATTCAGACGATAATACCAATTCCTCCAACTCCGATTTTCATCCGCCCGCTTGGATTCAAGGAAACTGGATTCAGGAAGGAACTGCTGGTACATCTGGAGTTATATTTAGTTTTTCGGCAAATGATTTTTGCATGACTAATATGGGAGTTACTAAACAATGCCAACAAGAATTTGTAAATCTATATAGAAAATCTGGGAATGCTGTTACAGTTGCTGAAACTATTACAGCAATAGTGTACACCGCTGAAATAAAATATTTTGCAGGCCAGTCGGTTATTTATTCCTTTAGAAAATTAGCCAATAATAAAATTGAATGGACTGCTGCCACTGGTTCCCATTTTATTAAGCAGTAAGATTTAAAGAATATCAATCTCTTGAAATAATTGAAGGGATTGATATTTGGTTTTTCCTTGTTTATCGAGGTTATTCTTTCTGTAATTGATACTAAATCTAAAATTTAATTCTTATTTTGTAACGTTTTTAATACGACCTACAAAATATAAAAGAAATGTCAAAGATTACTATAACGAAGTTTGGATATTTGACGGATAAAGAACTCGTAATTCTTATTCAACAAAACCAAGATTATCTGGGAGAAGTTTACAAAAGATGCAAGCAATATAGCATTTCGTTTATGCGAAAAATGACCAACGGTTGTAAAAGTGATTATGAATTGGATGATGTTTTTCACGACTCCATTTTGGTTTTATATGAAAAAATTGTAGCGGGAAATTTTGAGTTAACCGCTTCTTTACAAACCTATTTGAATTCTGTTTGTCGCTTTCAATTGTTTAATAAACTAGGAAAAGAAAAAGGGTATTCTGATTATGATGAGCATATCGGTAACGACGATAATGAAGAAAACCCCATGAGTTATAATTCGACCATTACGGATACTTTGGATGAAATAGAAGACCCGAAAGAGTCCCATTTTACGGCCATTGAACGTGCTTTGATAGTGATGAAAGAAACTGGAGGACATTGTTATGAACTACTGACTTTGTTTTGGTATCATAAAAAATCACACGTAGAAATTGCCCAAATAATGAATTATTCAAATGATAAAACTTCAAAAAAACAGAAGTCTGGCTGTCAAGAAAAATTAAGAAAAATGGCTTTTAACGAATTGAACCACTAGAAATGAAAACAGCTATTGCTATAGTACAAAATATACTCCTTCCTAAACTGGAGAAAGATTCAAAGTTTTCTGAAAAGAAAGTTGATTCCGCTTTTTGGGAAAAATTCGCCACTGATTTGTTGCACTTTGAAGAAGATTCCAAGCCCATTTATGCCAGTATTTATAGTTTAGAATTAGCCGATGCTGAAAAAGTGATTGCCAAATTGCCAAGCATTTATTCAAAGTTCATAAAAGAGTTAGCCGAAACTTATGTTTTGGGAGAACCTTCAAAAGCAACGGAATATTTAGTAAAAACTAATAATGATGCATTCTTAAAAGAAGTTCGCTTTTTACAAACGATGCAACAAGCCATTAAAAGTGTCGAGCGGAAGCGAATTAAAGCGGATTTGCCCAATTCATATGACCGATTTACTTTCGAACTTTCTGAAACTGATATGGCAAATGTTATCAAAAAAAAAAGCCGTGAGGATTTGAAAGAAAAGATGAAGCAATGGGATGCGGAATTGGTAGAAGAAAGGGAGACTGTTCCTGTTTATTCTATGTTGACAGATGAAAACAAAAATAAGAAGGAAACGAAAGTTATTTCCTTGTCTTGGATGAGGTATGTTAGTATTGCTGCAATATTAGTAATTGGGCTTTTGGTTTGGCAGCCTACAAAGAATTCAAATGAAGAATTATTCGCTAATTATAATTCAGATGCTTTATCATCGATAGATTATGGTAAAATTGAAAATACTTCTCAAAATGGAGGAGTTAGAGGAGCAGAATTTTTATTAAAAAATTATTCAAAAGACGAAACAGAAAAAGCATTAAATGCCATAGGGTTATTTCAAAAAAGAGATTTTGAAAATTCTAAAATTCTTTTGAATGAATTGAATCCGAAAGATAAGAATTCTGAAATACTATTCTTTTTAGCAGTCTCCCAACTTAATACAAATGAAGTGGATTTAGCTATTTCTAATCTTGAATACCTAAACAAGATTCCAAATTTCACTTATGCAAATGATATACAATTTCATTTGGCGTTAGGATACATAAAGCAAGATAGGAGTCGGGAAGCTAAACCTTTATTGCAGTCATTAATTAAAAAAGGAACTTCGTATTCTAAACAATCAAGTGAAATTATCAAAAAAATGCGATGGATCTAAAATTGATACTATTTAAAGCGAAAAATTTTTTAAATGCCACTTTGGTTTACTTAGTATTATTTTTAATAGTATATCTCATAGCCAATGTAGTTCACCTTATTTGGTATATAGCGGATATAGAAGGGTTTTGGGGAGTTAGCTATTTTTTCGAATTGTTGAGAATTGCAGTTTTAGTTATTGGTCTTTCTATATTTGTAATCGTAATTATTGGGTTATTATTATCCTCTTTATTTTCTGTTTTTAAAAAAGGAGCTGGTAAGAATGATTTCTTGAAATTATTTGGTGTACTGTTGTTTGTTATTATTATATCAGTGTTTAACTATTTTTTTTACAACGGTTTCTCCTTATACTTGACGAAAAGCCTTTCCGATAAATATAGTTATATCGAAAAAACCGAAGAATATATCCGAAAAGGAGAATCCAATACTGCTTTAGATTATGCTAAAAAGAGTTATGAAAAAGAATTAAACAAGTCTGCGGTCTCTCCATTTTTATTTATTACAAAACTATATAGTGGTAGCGATTTTGCCCAAAAACAAAGATTAATTTCTGAATATGCAGCAATAATTAATTATGGGTTTTGTTTGAAAGAGAATTTGAATTCTGATAGAAAGGCAGAAAAGTTATTTAATGATGCTATCTCGATATCTAATAATTTTTTACTTAAATCAGAAAAAGAAAATCTTCAAATTTTTCCGGTTCTTTCATTAGCAGAAATTAATTTATCTAAAGGTAATTATCTGGTTGCTGAAAATTATTTTAATAAATTAAGTAAATTAAATAAAAAATCACAACCCGAAGATGTGGTTTATTTAATTAATTCAAAGATGCTTTTTGCGGATCAGGCTTTAAGAATAGGCGATATAAAAAAAACAATGGAGCTTAATATTGAAAATTTGCATTTATATGAGATTAGTGAGTTAAGCAAAACATCAGCAAATTATTTAAGTTTACTTCTACTTGCCACAACAAGTGAACTTTATTTACAACATTATAAATCCGCCGGGGAATTACTAATTAAAGCGCAATCTTTAGCTGATGAAAAAACAGATGAATCAATTTATTTACAATATTTGCTTGTAAAGGGTAATTATTGTTATCAGGTTGCCTTAAATCAACAGGGTAATAAAAAACTAATTTATAAAAGTTGGTGGAATAAATTTGTAGGGTTTTTTACTAAAGGAAAGAGTTTAAAAGAGGAATTCATCACAGAAGCAGAAAAATGTTTTATTGAGTCAGTTGATGAAACAAAATCAAGAACAGGGGATTATAATATTCAGTATGTAGAAAGTTTGAATCGATTAGCTGTCTTTTATTCTAATACAGGCCGATTTGTTAATGCTCAAAATATCTTTAAAAAAGCGATAACCATTTTAAAGCCTCTAAAAAATGATTATAAGGACTATTATAATAAACTTTTAATAAGTTCACTCGTCATAAATGATTCTGGCAAATCAATAGATGAAAATATTTTTGAAACTATTGAAGTTCAACTTTTCAATAAAATTACTTCCAACTATTTATTCTTAACGGAAGATGAGAAAGAGAAATTCATTTCAAATATTGAAAGGGATATTACTTCAATTAATCTTTTCTATCTGAAACAGAATACTTTCAGGGATAATGAGAGGCTTTACAATAATATATTGGCAACAAAAAACATTGCTTTATATTCCAATCAGAATTTACGCAATTTTATATCAAAAGCTGATGGTTCTTTAAAATCTGACTATATCAAATTGTTAAATGAGAAAGAAAGATTATCCCTTCTATCAAAAAAAGAAAATTCTGAAGAATTACAGTGGAATTTAAAATTAAAAGAAAGAGAAATAATTGCAAAAGTTTATAAGAATCCTTTATTTCAAATTTACAATCCAAGACTTGTTCAATGGAACGATATTAAGAAAGCACTAAAAGTGAAAGAGACAGCCATTGAAATTATAAATGTTCCAATTAGCTATTTAGAGAAACAAGATTTTCAATATTATGCTTTGATTATCAAGCCTGATTCTAAATATCCGGAGATAATACCTTTATTTAAAGAAAGTAATTTGACAACAATTCTTAATGCAAAAGGAGAAACAGAACAAAGGGTAAATGCTATTTATTATGAGAATAAGTATGCTGTACCCATTTTTCAGACAGAAATCTCAACGATTTAAGATAGGTTTTTAGTTTTATATTCTATTATCTTGGTTAAAATCGGAGATAACTTTTGGCTATTTTAAGAAGCCAAAAAAAGTTATTCTGATTTTATGCCACTTCTTTTTTGTAATAATTATTATAAGGCGTTCCATAATCTAGTGACTGATGAATTCGCCGTTTATTATAAAATTCAAAATAATCTTTGAGTCCTCTATAAAGGCTGATTCCATCAGTATATGCTTGTAAATATACATTCTCGTATTTGACTGTCCTCCATAATCTTTCTATAAAAATGTTGTCAATAGCTCTTCCTTTACCGTCCATAGAAATTTTTATTTCATTGTTTAATAGTACATTGGTGTGAACCTCACTGGTGTATTGACTTCCTTGATCTGTATTGAAAATTTCAGGCACACCATACTTTTGTATAGTTTCTTGCAAAATATCGGCACACCAATCGGCACTCATTGTATTGCTTACACTCCAGTTCAAAACAAATCTTGTATGCAAATCAATAATCGCAGTCAAATACATAAATCCTTTTGCCATAGGAATATAGGTGATATCTGTTGCCCAAACCTGATTTTTATGGGTAATCTTCAAACCTTTGAGTAAATAAGGGTATTTCTTATGTTCTTTATTACTCACTGTTGTTTTAGGTTCTCTATAAATGGTTTGCCAATTGATGATTTGCATCAATCGTTTTACCCGTTTGCGATTCACTTTAAAACCTAAATCCTTGAGCCAAAACGTCAGTTTCCTGCAGCCATAAAATGGAGTATTAAAATACTGTTGGTCTAATAATTGCATTATTTTCAAGTTCTCTAAACCTTCCTGTTTTGCTTTATAATAAAGACCGCCACGATGAATTTCTAATAATCGACATTGTTTGACAATGCTCAATTTATTTTGGGTATCGACCATTTTCACTCGCTCACGGATCGATACTAACCCAGACTTTTTTTTAAAAAGTCATTCTCCAAAGTCAGCTGACCTATTCGAGCATAGAGTTTCTCTGTTGGAATTTCATCTTTGGCAACGACCGTTTTTTCTGCAGAAAAAACCGCAGAAAGATTCCGTATGGCTTCGGACTTCCACATTGAAATTTGGTTGGGCAGCAACTCGTATTTTTTTGCTAATACCTCGATGGTATCTTTCTCTTTTAAGGCTTCCAAAACAACTTTGGCTTTGAAGTCTTTTCCGAAGGTTCTTCTTGTTCTTGACATATTAGTGCTAATTTAAGGTTTTTATTCCTATCTAAATTAGTCGGAATATATTGTCCGAATTTTGGGGGTCAGCATAAAGGATGTTTTATATGATCTTATATGGAAACCATTAGAGCCACATTTAGCTTCGTCATCAAAAGTATATTTATCACTGAGCCGGTTATTGCATAAAATTTCATTTCCTGCTTTACTGATAGATAAACAGTGGGATATTCAAATTTTGGGCAGTACAAGACAAGTCTTAAACTTAAATTCATCTTCTCAAAAAAAATTGAACATTGCTTTGTTTGGAGGTGTTGATTATAATTTTAATAACAAAAACAGAAGTTTTAGTTCCATTGATAAGGAAATAAAAAATACTTTTAAAAGAGGTAAATTTGCCAATTTGAAATATACAGAAAATGAAGTAAAGGCGATAAAGCAAATATTTGAAAAATATTCCAATAAAAAACCAATGGTTTTTCTCAAAAAAGAAGCGTCAGAGCAAGAATTTAGAAGACTGGATAAGAATATTTACAACATTATTCATTTAGCTACACATGGGTTTTATTATAATATTAATAATTTAAACAATGCTTCCGCTTCGGGTTTAGATGGAGAAATGTTCATAAATCAAAGTTCCATGTACAGAAGTGGTATTCTGCTTGCCGGAGCAACTAATTCTATAAGAGAAACTGATATTGACGGTGTTTTAACTGCTGTGGAAATATCTCGTATGGATTTATCTAAAGTTGATTTGGTTGTGTTATCGGCGTGCGAAACAGGTTTAGGGGATGTTTTAGGAAGCGAAGGTGTTTTTGGATTGCAAAGAGCTTTTAAGTTAGCTGGTGTCCATTCGTTAATAGTTAGCTTATGGCAAGTTCCTGACAAACAAACTTCCGAATTAATGGCCCAATTTTATCATTTTTATTTGAATGGAATCCCTAAAACCGAAGCTTTGAAAAAAGCTCAAATGGAGGTTATAAAAAAATATCCGGAACCATTTAATTGGGCCGGGTTTGTGTTGTTAGAGTAATGTTATTTTAATGAAGGGTTACCTTTTGTTCATTCTTGTATTAATAGTTATAGCTTATTAATCTACTAAAATGATTAGATGCTAATACGGACAAGTATATATTTTTATAACCTATATGAAAAGGAATACGAGAAGAGAAGAAAAAAAATATAAAATAAATATTTTTATCTATGTCCTGACGCCCCATGAGCCGTAACAGTTTTTTGAGATATTGTCTGATGTAAAACTGAGGTTTGGGGATGAAGCTGGCTATTATGATTAAGGATAACCAGAGTCAGGAGAGGAATATTAGGGGTATCTTTTTTTTATTTGAACTGTTTTCAAAATAATTGAACAATAAAAGCATATTTAAAAATTATTTAATGCAAGTGACCGTGACGGCTGGACAGAGGTTATATCCACGCCACCATGGATTATAATAATTCTATTTTGTATGTTATTGCTCTCATGAAGGTTTCTGGTATTTTTGGTTAACTCTTGCCGTACCGATTTTTGGGACCATGTTATCTTGCCAAATTCCTAAATCGTATTTCAAGCTAAAATCTTCCTGAACTTGTTTGCCGAAATAATCATTTATATAATAAACTTTCTCCAAAAACAGCTTCAAGTCATCCATTAAGGTTTCAGTCGCGAGAATATTAAGACTTGTTCTTTTAGTATTTATAGAAATATCTGCGTGCAAAATAATTTCCCCAGAAGCAAAAATTTGTAAAAAGGGGGAACTACTTATAAGTTCCATTTCTGTAATTATTGTACTATCTAGAACAAAAGCGTATTTGTCAATTATTTTGTCAAAAGTGTCTTTTAATGATTGTACATTGAATGAAATATAACTTGCCCATGTCCTTGTTGGAAAAATTGGAGCGTTTTTCACATAATCAAAAAGCTTAATAGTTTCATAAAACTCTTCTGTTGAGAGTATTTCTTTATAATTGGTATTTAAATTTTGCGGTTTAAATTCACAAGTTGCTTTATATATCTCTACGAAAAGATGTAAAATGTCATTAACCGGTCTTTTAAATTGGTGAAATGCACTTTTTAAAATTTTCGTTTTTTCTTTTTTTTCTCGTTCTTGAATTACATAATCGATCAAAAAAACTGTTATAAAAATTCCCAGAATTTCAGTTACTAAGTTTAGTGAAAAGCTTTTCAAATCAAGATTTGTAGTACTGAAATATATGATAATTACTGCCATTAATATTGCTGAAATCAGCCTATATGATTTTTTTAGTAGACCCATAGTATCTTGTTTAGTTCAAATTTGTTAAATGCGCCAAAACGAGCATATCCGACCAATCGGAATGCCAGAGCCAGGAGAGGAATATTAGGAGCTATCTTTTTTTCATATTTAATTCAAAGCTTTAAACCATTATTTTACAAATCATGCCATATTGAATCACTCGATAAAATTTCTAAATCTCCATTTATTATAGCATCTAAAACTGTTTCATAACTAAAAGTAGTTGATAATAATTCAAATATTTCTTTTTTTTGTGATTTTTCCTTAATAATAATATATTTTAAATCGGACAAGTCAAAAGTCAAAACAACTTCATTTGTAAAAGGCTTTTTTTTTAAATCTTTAGATTTAAAAGCAGTTATTAATTCATTAGTTATAAAATTCCTTTCGAATATTAAAGGATTTATTCTTCCATGTTTATGTACAAATCTCCATTCACGGTCGTTAAATGCCGTAAATTCTTTGCCTTCATTATTTATGACTTTAATTGGTTTTAGATACATTGTCATATTTATACAATTATCAAAAACAGTGGATAATGGATCGGTAGAATCAAGATCGGTAGCCGAACTTGCCAGCTTCCGCCCTGCGATTGTGATTATCTCCAAGAATGAAGTTCCAATTTCGCTATTTTCATATGTGTAAATTACAGGCTCTAATTTGTTTATTTGTCCCCATTCTCGAGTTAATCCTATTGAGAAATCGCCATAGTTTATTTGGCTTTTTGATTCAAGCAAAGCAACATTGCTAAATGAAACCATTAAAATTTTGACTTTATAGCCATCTACAATTTCATCTGCATAGCTCGCTTTAAAGCCTCTGTCATTTATAATTCTTTTTAAATCCTCGTGTTTTTTGATTGAATGAAATAAAATATTTGTTTTTTTTAGTTTTTGCTCGTTGTTCATTGGTAGATAACAATTATTTTTTTTCTTTTACTAAATCTTGATATTTCTTATAGTCAGTTAATCCTCCTTCTATATCTTCAATTTTATATCTTGCTTTGCTTCTATAATAATAAGCCCCACTTGTAGGATTAATTTCAATAGATCTACTATAGTCAACTATTGCGTTTTGATATTCCTTTAAGCTCATATTTGTATTTGCTCTGTTGTAAAATGCGTTGTAAAAATTTGGATTAAACTCTATTGCTTTAGAATAATCATAGATTGCTCCAAAATAATCTTTCAACACGTATTTGACTATTCCACGATTATAAAAGGCATCTGAGTACGTTGGAGAAATTTCAATTACTTTTGAATAGTCATTAATCGCTTCATCTATTTTATTAATTTTTTTATTGTACATACCTCTGTTAAAATAATAACTTTTGCCTAAAGGATTTATTTCGATAGCCTTAGTTAAATCATCTATCGCTCCTCTATAATCGTTTATTCTTGCCTTTGCACAAGCGCTTGAAAAATAAGCGCTTGTGTATTCTGGATCAATCTCAATAGCCTCAGCAAAATCTATTATGGCATATTTGTAAAGATGTAGTTCGTTTTTTGCCCAACCTCTATAATAATATAATTTTTCATTGTTCGGGTCTATTAACAATTCTTTATTTGATAAGTCAATTGCTAATTCAAAATCCATTTTTGCTTGTTTGGATTTTCCAAGGGATTTTAAAGTCCTCCCCCTATTATTATAAGCTCGAATATTATTTGGTGCAAGTTGTATTGCTTTATCATAATCTTTAATGGAACTTTCCTGATCGCTTTTAAATTTTACATTTGCTATTTGATGATAATATTCAGAGTTGGTACAATCAAGTAAAATTGCAATACCAAAATCTCTAATTGCCAAATTATCTTCATCAATTTCATCATAAATACTTGCCCTTCTTGCATAGGCTTCTGTAAAATTTATATCAATTGATATTGCGCTACTAAAGTCTGAGATTGCTTTTTTGTATTCAAATATTTTATTATGTGCTATTCCTCTAAGGAAATAAGCAAATTCAAAATAAGGTTGTTTTACAATTATTTTGTCAAATAACTCAATTGCACTGAAATAATTCTCTTTTACTTTTGCTTGATATTTAAATTCTCTATCATTTAAATAATGTGTATTATGTTTTATTGAGAAAAAAAACATTTCTGAGTTGCGCTTAATAAATTTACTGTTGATTAAGTAAAATGCTTCATCAAAAATAAGGGCGACATCATTAAAAAGTATTTTCTCTCCAATAACAATTTGTTTTTCGATTTTTGCCAGTGAGGCATTTATGGTAATCAGTGATTTATTATTGTCTTCCATATAAAAGGTTTAAACAGCAGTTTCGGTTTTAAGTTCTTCAAGAATTTTTTCAAATTCTTCTTTTGTTGTATTAAAATACTCGTCCCAATTATCAATTATTTTTATTTTTGAAAAAGCATCCGTGTTTTTTATTAGCTGCAGCATTTCTTCCAATTCATTTCTTTTACGAATCAGGCTTTCTCGTATTATTGTCAGCTTGTCTTTCTCGTTTATTGTTTCTCCTTGCGATTTAAAAATACCTTTTTCTAAACTGGCTAAAATCTCATTTACTTTAGCAAGATCATTTTGATCATAGGCATTCTTCAGTTCCGTAAAAACTTTGGTTGCTAGTTCCTTTTGTTCATCGGTAACTTTATCGGGATGGCATAGTTTAGATGCTTTTCGATAATTTTTTTTGAGTTCATTTTGTTTGTCAAAATCTAATTCAAAAGGCTTTGGTTCACTTAATTTTTCGTGATATGATTTTGAGAAATCTTCATAATCCGTTTTCGCTTCCTGATATTCTTCTTGCTTTTGTTCATCGTCTTCAAATTCTGCAGCCAATTTTTCTGCAATAATCTTTTTTAAGTATAGAATCTCATTGATTATCTGCCCCAATTCTTCATTGTATTTGAGCTCAAAACTCCTAATGTTTTTTGTAATGTCTATTTTCTCATCTTCAAGACTTGAAATTTGATATTCTAAACTTCTAATTTCCAATTGCAATGCCGGAATTTCTGGGTCATTGTAAATTGTAATTTTTTTGAATTTACTTGTAAATGCCTGCAATAAATTAACAGTTTTGCTATACTCTTTATTATTACAAAAATTTAAAATGACTTTTAGTTTATCTATTCTCTCATCAGTGAAGTTTTTTGGAATTAAACTTTTAGTCTTTTCGATTTGATATTTTATATCCTCTTCATCCTCTAAACGAATGACATTTAGCAATGTATCTAATCGGATTATTACTTTTGTCCAATCGATGTTTTCAATATCGTTGCCGTAATATTTGTCTTTTATCTTATCAAATTCCTGATTAAAATCTAAAATTAGATTAGGGTCATCTTCAATTAATGTTATACTCTCATGGTTGGATTTGGCTCTTTGAGTCCAATTGTAAGAGCCTGTAATTAAAATATGATTGTCAATAATGCAAAACTTATTGTGCATTAAAGGATCATAGGTTCGTCCTTTGCCAATCCAATAAATTTCACCTCCGTTATCTCTTAACTTTTGATAATTAATTCTACTATCTAAATTAATTTCATGATTGGCAATTAGTAATTCCACAATAATACCTGACTTTGCTTTTTCGCAAATAATATCAAATAGTTTTGTATCTGTGAACCAGGCAACAGCAAGTCTTATACTTGAATCGGCTGTTTGTAAATTTTCCTCAATATGCTTATGAATTTTTTCGAAATAAGCTTGTGATTTCATCTTCAACGTTTTATTTATTCAACTTTTCCACTTCTTCCTTATCCAGGAATGCGTTACACCACAAAGTCCATCAGCATGTCATTTTGAATATCAAGATTAACAGCAAATTCTTTGTTGTAAATAATGCTAGGGCCATCGATGCCATGACTATATTGATGATAAATTATGCTAAAAACTTTTACCGTCTTGCCGTAGGCACAGGCAATGCATTTAGAGTCGTGTCTTGTGATTTTTGTGATGATAATTTTTTGTTCTTTGTTTTTCCAGAAATCTAGAATACGATATGCGCCTTTATTAAACTCTTCTATTTCTTTGTGATTTTGAAGGTTAAATTTATGAATGACTTTTAAAACCGGACTGCTATCTACCTTCCTGCAGGCATAGAGTATTTCATTCACAAAAGCTTTTGTTAATTCTACATTCAGTAAAGATGTGTTGGGTTTAGCAATTAAAGCGTGGTTTATCATTGTAATAATTTGAATTATAAAGATGGTTAAAAAAATTGAGTATTAAAAGTTTTTAAATTTTGCAAAATGCTAACTTGCTTTTAAAATTGTCAAGTGTACAATGTATACCAGAAAGAAATAAAGGTAGCCCTGTCCATGATTAAAATTTCATAATTTATTCAACCCTCGGCCTCATGGTTGTTGCGTACTCTATCTAATTGGTTTAAATGGGAAATAATTACAAATTGTTTTTTATAGATTTCGAATTACATTCAGATATTCCTGAACGACATGTTTTATTTCCAGGTATTGAATGGATTTTTCATTGGATGGCTCGTTTAAATATAGCCCTCTGTTTATTTCTAACATAATAGATTGTACGTTTTTGTCTATATTATAATACTGTAACGGAACTATGGCGCCCTTGTAAGGCCAATCGACTCCTAAAGAATATCCCTTTTTCTCAAAGAAAGCTATTGAGGCATCTATTAATTTTTGAGGGGTATGAAAGCCATCTGTGCCAATGTTAAAATCTGGACGATTCTTGTTTTGGTCTAAATCCCGCATAATTGGATTTGATGGATAGGAGTGACAATCTACAATAGTTACAGTACTGTTTTTTGTCAATTGATTTCTCACTTCATCCGTAAACTGATTGTGGTGTTTCCAATAATAATTGTCTAAAATTTCCGTGCGCAAGTCAGTTGTGACTTTTCGTAATGGTTTTCCAGAATCTGTTTTTTCATATAAAACTCCCATGCCATATTGCGCCATTATTTCTTGACTATCGTCAGAAAAGCGTTCAGTATCGCAAAATATTCTTGAAAAAGGAGCTTTGATACTGATATCTGTATTGTTTTCAAACAAGTCATCGGTGTACCAGTCGGTGAGCTTGAGAATTTCCTGATCTAAAATTGTTTCAGACACTGAGTAGCCTTCGGTAATAGGAATATTCGTTGCAGCATGCGGAATATGTAAAATAAGTCGTCTCATAGGTTTTCGCTTAGAAGGTTATTAATTTATAAAAACACTTTTTTTCTTAATTCAACAGGCATATCGTGTCGTTGTCCATCATACATCCATATCGCTACCTCTCTTATATGAGTTCTGATCAGATGCAGTTTTTGATTTTGCGGTGTTATTTCGTATCGACGATACGGATAATTGGAATCTGCTGATTTACATTTTGCATATACTTCTCGTAATTTTACATCGAGAATATGGAGAATTTCGACTATTGTGCATTGTTTTACATCTATTGATAACTTTTCAAGTTCTTTAATAACTTCTTGGTACGAAGACTGCGGAGTTAACTCTTCTTTTACTTTATCTTCTTCTTCAATACCAAAGATTTCATCCATAAAAGATTGACTCATTTTGCGGTTGCGATGGGCTCCAAATAACATATATACTAAATTTAGGGTTTCTGATTAATTAGTTTTGGACTTTTATATCTTCTTGAAAGAAGCCGCTTTTATTTATTAGAAAGAATGTTTCCAGAAAGGCTGGTGATATTGTTGGTTTTGCATTTTGATATTTTATAATTATTGAACATTGATTGTTGATATGATTTATAAAAATAAGTTATTAGTCTTTGTTTTGCTCTGGGCAGAGACTTTATTTTCCTATTAATAGAAAATGTGGAGAAAGGTAACCCTAGTGACTGTTAATTATTTTTCTATTTCATCAAAGTTAAATTGTGATTCATAAGAATAAATCAAATCATCTTCATCGCTTAACAATTGTTCCAAGTCTACTAAATAGATATTTTAACGTAGTTATTTTTCCATAGCTAATTCTTATAAATATTTGAATTTCAGTGTTTTTTATTTGAGAAAAGGGATGAAAACAAAAAGGCTTTCGATTGAAAGGCATTTTATTAGAAACTTAGTTATTAAATTAATCGTCAATAAGCATCTAACTAATATAAATCATGTAACTTTTATTTTAGTAAATGTTTGTCTGGGAGCTGAATTTTATATTCAGCAACCATAGTTGGGTAAAGACTTCGACTTAATGCATGTTCTACGACCGCATCATCCTGATTTTTACATATTAATATTCCAATACTTGGATTTTCATTTTCCTTTCGGACAGCACGATCAAGTGCTTCCAGATAAATTAAGTTGCCCTAAATGCTCAGGTTTAAATTTATCAGATTTTAACTCAAATACTACAAAACATTGTAACCCTCTATGATAGAACAACAGGTCGATAAAAAAATCACTATTGCCCACTTGGACTTTGTTTTCTTCTCTTACAAATAAAAAATCTTTACCCAACTCCAATATAAAATTTTTCATTTCTTTAACTGTCCTTTGTGCAAGACTCCGTTATTATGGGGCTCTGAAAGATTTTAAAAATCAAATACATAGCTATCCTTAAATGTATTTAAAGCCTCTGGATGAATTTCTCTCAACTCTGTTGAGAGTTTTACGTAACTCAAGATAGTTCGTTCATAAAGACTGGATGAAACCTGCCGATCCAATTCCCTAAACTATAGTTTTCCTGCTTTGATAACTTCAGTTAGAACTCTTTTTCTTTTATCGTTTTATATCTTGAAAAAATAACAAGATTATGTGACCAGCTAATTTCTCTCAACACTGTTGAGAGTTTTGGATAAGGACTGTATGATTCATAAAATTGCTTCATTCTCCAAAGGTTTTTATCTAAAATCCTTTTAAATCCGATTCGTTCCTTTGTATATATTCGGCCAAATCCTTAACGTCCTATTGTCCCCATTCAGAACTTTCAGCCTTCTTGCTCATATATTCACCAATATTCCAATAAAGCTCAATTAGCTCAGTATTGATAATTTTAATGGCTTTGAATCGTGACTCTTTTATAAATTGCACAATGTCTAAAAACTGATTTTGTATTATTTCCATAATTTTATTTTTTTTAATTGATTATATAAATGAACAGGTAAATTTTCCCAACCCAGACGAAGTTGTAAAAACGATGGGAATTATTTCTTTACGACCAAATGCGCCAATCCAAAATCATTTAATAGTCTTTCTTTTTCAGAATAAATAATGTCCTTTATGTCCTGTTTTATCTGCAAATAGTTGCGTTGTACCATTGCGTTATCGACTTTCCGAATAACGGGGATATCTTTATAATCATCCTGTTCATTTTTCAATGCTTTATGGTCATTTACAATTTCGCAGTGAAATGTTTTGAGTTCAATTTTACAATCGGGATCATCGGCTACCATACCCACGAATTCACCGGAACTAAGTCCGGAAATTTTGGACGGAGGAACTGCGGATTCCAACTGTTTTGAGCGGCTAATTGAGGTATCTCCACTATTAATAGACAGGCTTTCTCTGTCCTGCATAATCTTTCCGAAACGCTCTGATAATTGCTTGGCTGTATCCCCTGTGACCTGTCCGCTCACGATATTTCCGGTAATGTTCATAATCACATCGGCTTGCTCTCGTCCATAATCTTTACGCAACTGGCTAAAGTCCTGAATACCCAAACAAGTAGCTACTTTATTACTTCTAGCAGTAGCAATCAAACTATCCATATTGTTCAAATATATAGTCGGAAATTCATCGAATATCAGGCTGCTTTTCTGTTTGCCTTTTTGGTTGACCAACTTAACCAATCTGCTTACATAAAGTGATAATACAGCACCGTAAATTTGTATTTTCTGTGGATTATTCCCCATACATACAATTTTTGGTTCCTCCGGATTATTGATGTCCAATGTGAAATCATTGCCTGATAAAACATAATACAATTGCGGAGAAGAAAGCCTCGCCATTGCGATTTTTGCCGAAGCGATTTGACCTTCCAATTGGTCCATTACATTATTGAGGTAGGCGTTTACAAAAGGATTGATGAGTACCTCAATTTCTTTTTCAGTTCTAAGCAAGGTAAACAAGCTATCATAGTCTGCCTGCATGAGTTCTATAACATGGGGAAGCGTACAAAATTCGCCGTCTTTGTATTTTCTTAAATACCATATTATGGCTGAGAGAAAATTAATTGGTGATTCCACAAAAAAATCTCCCTGACGTTTGATCCATTCCCGATTTAATCCTAACAGAATGGTGCGTGCAGATTCAGAAGCATCGGTAATATCACTCATGGCTGAAGGCTCCAATGGATTGCATCGGTGTGTTCGGGTCAGGTCATCAAAATTAATAACATAAAATTGTGGTGGTTTAGGATAAAGATGTTTGTATTTGAGCCAGGTATTATAGGTAATTTTGGAAAGATCATCGAACTTGAAATCATAAATAAACATCGTAAAGCCTTTGCGTATGTGCTGAGTAATAACATGTCGAATTACAAAGTAGGACTTTCCAGAACCTGGAGTCCCCAGAACCATCAAAGCACGAAAGGGATTAATAATGTTTATCCAGCTGTTTCGCACCTTATCTTTTAAGTGATATCTAGCTGGAAGGTTGATGGAATATTCATTCTCTAAAAGCCTTTCTTCTTGAGGAAAGGTCTCATTTTCGGTATTAAAAATATCTTTATCGCTGAGCCTGTTTTTTATAATACGCGAGAGCAAAGTACCTCCAGAAAGTATCAGAAGAAATCCAACTGCCGTAATGCTTATATAAGCTATCGCTGCCTGTACTATTTCTATTTTCAGATATAATGAAAGATAGCTTATGAAGAAAATTAGAGTACCCGTAATTATATAAGCAAAAGCTGTTTTGTAATTTAGTTTTTCGTCTTTACGTCCTTTAGCACCTATTAAGGAAATCAGTAAAAATCCCAATGCAAAGAGTTTGGATTTATGAAAATTACTGAACAATCCTGTATGGTGAATATTGCCCATAATTTTATCACTGAATCCGCTAACAAGATGCCACTCCAGAAAGGCAGCGTAGCAGTAATAATAAAAATGGATTACTAAAATAATGATGCTGATTAGTCTGGTCATGTCGAGTATCTTCCTCAATGCCTGTTCGTTTTCTCCAGTTTGCATAGCCATAATTTAAATTTTATTGATTATTTGACTTTCCTCTTCTTTTTTTCTTTTTGCCTTTGAGTTGATACGGAACGTAATTAGCAGCCTGTTCGGATTGCGTAAGGATATTCAATAATTGTCCCATTACTAAATCGGATCCAACTGATTTATTATTTTGAAAATCATCACCAAACGAAGTTGTATTGATTTTCGAATGAGTCGTTTGAAATGTAATCCCCTGTGATTTTTCACTATCTGAGCTTCCCATTTTTTGTTCTACTGGGGTAATTGATTTACAACGTTCCTGAATTGCTTTAGCGCTATATTGTTTGCCCAGCTTACTACCGTTAAAAACACATTTTGTGGTATGGTCTACATAAGTAATCCCATAAAGTAATCCTTCTGCATTTTTTCTAAAAACAGTAATGATTCCATCTTTTTCCAGTAGTTGCACCATTTGCGTAAGTGATATTTCCGTTCTTAAAAACGCCATATCAATGGCGTTTTTTACCCTTCTCATATCGGAAATTTGGCCAATGGTATTGGATGCAAATTTTCCTTCTAAAAATTTCAGGGTTGGCATGTTATAAAAGAGACTGGCCTTGATGGGTACACCGATAAGTTTACCATTTTCATCCAGTATCCGGTACATTAATCCTTTTGTCTTAAACATTCTTGAATTTTCATTGCCTCTGTCTGCCAAAACATTGTATTGTTGTAACACTGCATTCAGCTCCGGAAGGCTGGTATATTTATACGATGAAAGCACTTGGGCCAATACATTTGCAATAGCTTTTTTGGATTCGTTTCGCCCATAGTGAACTTTTCCTGAGATGATAGGTTGGAGTTCAAAATCTTGATTATTTATGCGTCCTTGAGCTTTAACAAGTCCAAAAAGTTCTTCGATTTCTTTTCGCGCTGGTTCAGATCGGTTTCGACCGATATTTTGCATGTCGATCCGCTTGCCATCCCTCTCTACATTTATGGAGACCAGATGGAGATGCGGATGCCCGGAATCTTGATGCTGGTATACCAGATAAGGTTGTTCTCCAAAACCTATTTTCTCCATATAAGTATCCGCAATAGCCATTAATTTTTCTTTGGAATGATTTTCCGAACGATGAAAATTCAATGAGATGTGCACACTGTTTCGCTTTACATTTTCATTTAATTCCAATTGTTTTAGAAAACGATTCAGTTTTATAGTATCGCTCATTTTATCCACATCAATTGGATAATTTCCAGCACCAACACACTCTGCTACGCCCTCTTTTACTTTATTTTCATTATAATAGAAAACCTTGTGGACAGAGTGTCCTGTTTTTATGATTGCAACCATTTTTCCGAGATTTTTTGGATGCATATCTTGATTTCTTCAACCTTGTTCAAAAGGATTTTTTTATCCTGTTCAGAACTGATAATCCAGACTCTAAATTCAGGAATTTGGTCAAGGGTATGTAGTTTTTTTACCGCCTGATTAAAGTTGTTTCCGATGGCATTTAATTGCTTATATAGCAGCATCATTTCACAGGTCATATCATCTAAAGTGCGATTCCTGTATGTGGTGTTTATCGGTTTATTAAATAGGTGTTTACGAATGTAGTCACTCAGCTTACGGCAAGTACTTGCTTTCCATTTTCGTTCAATTTTCACATACTCTTCGGGTGTAAATCGTAACCCGACAATGCGTGTTCTGTTTGAATTTTCTCTTTCCATCATCTCTCATTTTACTCATTAATTCAAATTGTTTTTTATTGGTATTCGTGAATTCGCTGCGCTTCATTTCATTGTTATCAAACTCTTTTTATCCTTTCAGTGTCACTGCTAACGAGTCCCGAGTATAGAGCAGCAAGAATCTGTTGTTAAACAACAGGACATCTTGCCGATTGCAGAAACGTTGCAATCTTCCAGCTACTTTAAATATTCCTCAGACATTTCAGTATTTCAAAAATGCTCAAAAGTCAAATTTCTCATTCATAGCCTCTTTTTATAATACATGATATGCTAGTAGTGGTATTTCAGCCATTCATAGGAACTATCAATTCAGTCATTAAATTCTCGATGACTTATATAAAGGGCATTTTATCATCACTTTCGGTAGTCAAGGAAAGTGCACACTGTCTATAATTTAAAAACCATTATAACTGGATAATTATAAAATTGGATTTACTCCTCAATTTCCCATAAAAGAACGTGCTCTTTCAAAGCAATAAACCAATTTTAAAACAACCAAATCCTGACTTGTTTAAGGAAGGTTTTGGCTGTTCATTTTAAAGGGTAATGATTGTCATTAAATACTTAAATAAAATCATCTTTCATAACTTTTTTTCTACCCTGAACTTCATTTGATAAACCGCTTCTTTTGAAATATGACTATCAAATCTTATACTCTTGAAAATCATTTTTTAAACCATTTTTAATTGACCCATTTTATATCAAATTCAAAGCACATTTCTGTAACTCTGCGTATCTAAAATCCTATCGTACATTTTAATTTTCGGCATTTAAATCAGATACAAAATTAAGTAAGTGGTATGGATTCTACCTATCATAGGTAAATTTTACCTATCAAAATTCATAAACGACTTTATACCTTTACAGAATAAATTATTAATTAAAAACGTGAAGATTATGACAACAAATGATGTAGCCAAGGTTTTTGATACTGTACTCAGTATCCCTGGAATGAATGATGTAGTGAAGATTGATTTGAAAATTTCACGAAAAAATGTGCTGTTGTTAAACCATGTTATTGAACGTGGACTAGCACCTAAAGACGATGATAAACCATCAATTCTCATAACAAGTGTTCCAGAAGAAAATCTCCAGGAATTAAAACTGTTTGGAGATGAGTGTTTACAAAAAGCCGGACTTATAGAACTCAATGAAAAATTGAAAACATTGAGCGAAACTGTGAAGTAATAACAAATTATAAAAGTAGAAAATAAAAAGGGTGTCAAATAAACAATGTATGTTTATTTGGCACTTTTTTATTGCTCAATTGTATTTCAGAGATGCTTTTTTACAACTTTAACTAAACTAGCGGATTTTGACAAATTAATGCCGGATTTCGGTAACATGTTATCAAACAGACTATTGTAGCTTTGTTTCAGATTCAATTCCAAATAATTAAATCTTAAATAAAACGCTTTTTTTCATTCAATGGAATTTGAATACGATACTAAAATTTATTGCCTCAAATGCAGTAATAAAAATGGAAAATAAGGTATAAAATTATAATTAAAGAATTTTTCCAAACTGAAAATCAGAAAAATGAACCAGATTAAAAACATAAGGAATACGTTGATGATTTCAATTTGCTATCTAACGGCATTACTTTTCATTTATGCTGCTACAAGTAAAGGACTTGATTATGAAAATTTCAGCATTCAATTGGGTCAATCACCATTACTTAGTGCATTTGCAAGCTGGGTCTCCGTGACAGTTCCATTGGCTGAAATAGCTTTGGCTCTTGGACTGTTTATCCCAAGACTACGATTCGTTTCATTATTAGGTTCCTTTACACTAATGGTAATGTTTACAGCCTACATCTACATAATCCTTAATTACAGTGCTTTCGTTCCATGTTCATGCGGGGGTGTACTTGAAAAATTGACATGGAACCAGCACCTTATTTTTAACCTCATATTTGTTGTGCTTATAGGAATAGCGATAATTTTTGTACCGATACAAAACACAAAAACAATTACAAATAAAAAACAATCATGAAAATTAAAAGCAAGATAGTATTGATGTTTTTTTGCACAATTGTTGGCACAGCTGTAGTGATATTACTTTTTAATAGGTCTGAAAATATCATCCATTATGCAAATACATTTATCAGAAGATTTCCACAACATGTGGCGCAGGAAAAATATAAGGCAGATTTGGGATACAACTCGTACTATTTTGCGGGGAGTAGCAATGGAAAAATTTATTTAGGAAACAGCACTGCTCCTTTACAAGTAATGGAATTGGATACAGCTTTAACAAACCGAAAAAACTATAAGATAATTCCAAACAACAAAAAACTGCCCTTTCACACTCCTATGATTAAAGTACTTGAGAATAACTTTTACATGTTTGAGGGAAATGTCCCTTATATATTTAAGGGAAATATTCACGACTGGAATGCAAAATTGGTTTTAAGTACCGGAAAATATTTTTCACATCTGGAGCCAATTGATAAGGACAACGTTGCGGTCCGCTTTATTGATCAGAAAACAGGAAAAAGTATCCTTGGTACAACAAGCCTCAGCCATCGTTTAGAGAATCATTCCGAACAACTTCTCCAAACACAAATTGACGGTATTTTTGATGTAGATGGATCATTGCATTTCGACAACAATAATAATCGCATTGTATATGTGTACCGTTACCGTAATCAGTATATAGTTGCTCATAAAAACCTCAAATTGGACTATAGGGGCAATACCATCGATACCATAAACAAAGTACAAATTAAAGTAGCTGAAGTGAAAAGCAAGAACATCAACACTTTTTCAAACCCTCCATTAATAGTCAACAAAATGAGTGCGGTAAGTGATAATTTACTATATGTTAATTCTACTATATCCGGGCAATACGAAAGAGATCAATTATGGAAGGAAGCGAGTATCATTGATGTATATGATTTAAGGGACCATTCCTATAAATCAAGCTTTCCGATTTACAAGATAGGTAAATCTAGTATGAACAGTTTTATTATAGTGAATAGAAAACTGTATGCCATAATCGATGATAAAATTGTTTGCTACAAATTACTGAACCATTTAACAACTAGGGCAACACTAAAAAATGACAATTAATATTGAAAATATACTGCGCAGTATCAGGAGTACGATCGAAAACCTGTAACAGAGTAGATCATAAACTTTAATACTTTTTATTATGAGAACAAATTTTAAAAAACTGATGATGCCTGTGGCAGTAATCATTTTGGGATCGCTTGGAGCATTTGCAACAATGTCAATGGGTACTGTAAAAGATGCACCTGGCGATAAGCGTGGTTACTTATTTGTGGATGCCCTGCACCCTTGTGTTCAGGATATTATGTGTAGTACCATCGTAAATGACATCTGCAAGACACCATCGTTGCAGACATTAAAGGGCAAAATAAATGAAAGTGATGCCTCTTGTCCACAAACACTTTACAAAAAACAATAACGATCTTCGTTATATTTAAAAAGTACGATGCGGTTAATCAATGATTAACCGCATCGTTGTTTAATATAAATCTTGAATTCTATTCCGGACTACTCCAGCCTGGTTTAGGACAATCTTTAAGATAATGATTAAACCAATCCATAATTTTTGAACTCAGGTCAGCCTGACGAACCATATCCAAAATAACATGGCCTTCTTTGGGATACCTCAGCATAACATGATTCTTTTTCAATCTTCTCATGGCCATATAAAAGGCCATGCTTTGCTGTGGATTGACTTGCGTATCTGAATCTCCAGTCCACGACAAAATCGGGGTTGAAAAATCACGGGCAAATGTAATAGCCGAATTTCTCCTATAGCCTTCCGCATCTTCAAAGAGGGTCTTCCCCATGCGAAACTGCTGGTGTTCAAAACGCCATGCATCAGGTGTGCTGTAATTCCATCCCATTGAAAGATAAAAACTGCTCATGTCGGAAATGCCGGCACCAGCTATAGCAGTCGCAAATAACTTCGTTTGCGACGCAATAAAAAAAGTTTCATAACCTCCAAACGATTGACCTATGAGGCCTATTCTTCCAGGATCAATGCAACCTTTTGAAATAACAGCATGGGTAGCAGCAATCACACAATCTGCTGCTGAAACACCCGGATTACCAATGGTATAATTGATATCGGGATGCAGTACAAAGTATCCTTGGCTTGTTAGGTTTGAAGTATTGTACCCCGTTGTATTATACATGGAAGGAGCAATATAGGTATGCACAGTGGTGACTTGCTTTTCATAAATGCGCACCACCATTGGGTATTTTTTTTCAGGCTGATAGTCAAAAGGATAGAATAAAACCCCTTGCAAAAACTCACCTGCACTATTTCGATAGGAAATTAACTCAGAATGCCCCCACGGATATTGACTGTGTTGCCGATTGCTTTTAAAAACAACATCATTTTTCCATTTATTCCCAGACACAGCCACAATTTGTGGTGGCAAATCATAATCTTCCTGTCTGTAAATAATGATATCCTTATTTTGGGCCTTTTTAAGTCTGCTTAGTTTCTTATCCGTAAAAGTCTTTATGTTTAACTTTCCATTTGGAGATAAAACGGCATAACCACTCTTGTCGTTGTCCTCACTGTGGGCATCCAATAGCATAGCACTGGCAATATCAATCTCATTTCCTGTTTGTACAAACCAAGGCTCCTCTATTGGCCTAACATTGTCAATGTCAGCAACACGAAAAATGATTCCCTCTTCCCTTCCCCTTGTAAGTCGCTTACTATCGGTGCCATCTATTGAAAACGACCAGAGATCAAATTGGTCATACAACAGTAACCTATGGCCATCGGTAGTCCAGCCTGCAAAACCGTAAGGACTTCTTGGTGCATTATAATCTGCTTCGTATGCAAATGGTACTGCAGATGACATCGTGATATGAGTTTTTTCGGCAAAATTATATACTTTCCATTCGTTTTCCCTAAAGTAAGCAACTGATTTTCCATTGGGCGAAAATACCAAAGTAGCATTTTCGAAAGGTACCAGACGTAAAAAATGGGAGACTTCTCCACTAAGCAGATTAATAACATAATAGTCTGCTTCGGGCCTTTCCTTGTCACTCGGCAAATAAGGAAATACATCTTTTGTGATAGCATACTGCTGATCTCCATTAAGCATATAAATATCCTGTTTCCCTTTACCTGCAATCATTATCCTGCCGCTGAGAGGTTCCCAAACACCCATTTTATTAACACCCTGTCTACCAGATTGCTTTAGATGTGGATACACGTTTGAATCTGATGCATTCCATACCTCAACATCTGATGTACTTTTTTTATTGCTGCTTTCCTCATGATCCTTGAGCGTAAAAAAGACCCGCATCCCATCATCCGAAACAATAAGGGAAGAACTCCTATTACCATTGAAATCAAATCCTTTAAGAGAACTATTATCTGTCATACTGAAACTGTAACTTTTATCTTCAGGTATCTTATAGAAAAAAACGTCAGGCTCCGATGTACCCGTTTTTAGGATTGGTGTCCCTAAGAAAGCTACAGCACTGCTGTTCGGTTGCCAGACTGAATTGAAATAGGCATAGTTACCTGACGCTATTGTTTTCTTTTGAACTTTATGATCCAAAAAAGCCAGTAATGTTACTTTCTTATTTCCACCGTCAGTATGGCAATATACCAATGAATTACGATCTGGACTAATCATAAAGCTACTGACACTTTTTATCATTTCGATCACCGTGCAATCTGAATTTAATACCTTTATGGTTGTTGTACCGCCTTCTTCATTGGAAGTAAGTAACAGAAAACTATCGTTGCCGGCAATCTGATAATTTTCAACACCTTCAATCTCCTTTTTCTTCGCATTCATTAGATTCGAAATTCCTATTTTTTTATCAGGAAGCATATAAACAAACGAGTTGTGGTTAAAAAACTGGCCATCATACCCTTTTGCAATAGCCAAAACCGCTTTGCCTTTCGTATTCCTGACAAACAACGTATCATTCCCTGAATCATAGACAAGTTGGTACTGCACCCAATTGCCATTATCAGAGATACCCTCACGGATCATTTGGCTCCACTTACCATAGTCATCCTCTGTCAATAGCTTTACTTTCTTGACCTGCCCGAAAAGCGGGCAGGCAGAAAGAAAACTAATTAAACTAATAAAGATGAATTTTTTAATGTTATTAATCGACACCATCAGTATCCTGGATTTTGAGGTTCCAAATTCGGGTTTAAACCTATTTCCGTTTCAGGAATTGGAAACAAGACGTCATTGCTATCCCAACCAGGCTTTACAGCCGAAAGTATTGGATTAATGACTCCAAATCGTTTCAGGTCAAAGAAGCGATGACCAAATTCAGTAAACAGTTCTACCCTTCTTTCCCGCAAAATAGCTTGTAGGATTTCCTCCTGCGAAATGGCATTTGTATCAGCAAGTCCTGCAATATGACGGATGATATTCAAATCTTCCTTGGCTCCAATTAGGTCGCCTGCCCTAGCCCTAGCTTCTGCTCTGATTAGGTAAAGTTCACCGGTTCTGAAAATGATAGAAAATTCCATCGAAGTGGATGTATTTTCCTTTTGTTTGTATTTATTGGGATGGTACCAAGTCTGGCTTCCGTTTGTCACTGCTTTGGTCCATGCTGCTTTACGACGGTCGCCCGGCTCAAAACTCGACAGCAATCCCATGCTGATAGCCGAAAGCGTAGGTGTTCCGCCTGTAAAAATAAAACTGGCGCCTTCATAGGTGTTACCCCCGGCATTTTCTGCACTTAGTTGCCATATTGTAGTGCTACTGCCATTCAAAAATATTTTCGAAAGATCGCTTTCAAATGCATACAGTTGCATATTATTCAGTACCGCTGATGCAGCGTTTGATGCTTCATCCCACGATCCTTCATAAAGCGCTAATCGGGCGAGCAGGGCTTGTGCAGTGTACTTATTGGGACGTGTCCGGTCTGCAACAACATAGTTTTCGGGCAACAACAGGATGGCTGTTTCCAAATCAGCTTTCGCTTTGGCATAAACGTCGGCTACAGCAGTTCTTATAACATTCCTGTTGGTTTTATAATCCGTTGTGCTTACATACGGCACTGCTCCAAAAACATTCGCAAGGTAAAAATGAATCAGGCTTCGCACAAAAAGCGCTTCTCCCTTTAGCTGATCCTTGGATTCCTGCAGAAGTGTCCTTGACTGCTCTACTCCTTCTAGAATTGCATTCGCAGAGTAAATTTGATTGTAGCTGCTGTCCCAAAAGTTTTTTATATCAACATTTGCAGCGGTTAGCGAATTATTGTAATACGATAAGGTCCCAAGATAAGATTCACCATAAAAATCAAGCTCATCACTATAGTTGCCCAATACTACCGAAAGACCATCAGCAGAACCAGTCAATAATCCAGTTCCTCTTATTTTGGCATAAACGTCTGTCATGGCAGCGTTGGCAGTCGACTTTTCCTCAAAGACTCCATTGGCGATAAGCTGGTCATTGGGAAGGTCAACTTCAACAAAGGACTCGCAACCATGTAGCAACAAGCCAAACACAAGCACATATAATGATAAAAAAAGATTTTTTCTGCAGACATGTATTGGAAGTCTGGAACAAATATTCTTACTATATTTTTTCATTTTGATAAGATTTAAGTTAAAAGGTGATTTGAAGCCCTGCACTAAGGACACGCAGTGGTGGTAAATAGCCTGCTGATTTGAATTCTGGATCGGCACCTGCATACTTGGTAAAAGTCAACAGATTTTGTCCCTCAACAAATACTTTACAACGCATATCCTTTATGAATTGGAGAGGAAGATCATAGGAAAATGAAATGTTTTTCAACCGTATATACGACGCATCACTGATTGCCGCATCACTGCTGGCGTATCGGCTTGCCGCATTAGCTGCCTCACCGTTCGCTCCCGTAGTATACATTTGGTGAGATGCGATGTCCCCAGGCTGTTTCCAGCTGTCAAGAACTGTTGTCGGTTGTTGCGATAGCATGCCGGTAGGAGCAAAAAAGGCAGTAGCGTTATAATTCTCCTGCTTCACGAACTGGAATAAAAAATCCAGTTGCAGTTTTTTATAGCGGAAACTATTTTGAAAGCCTCCAAAAAATTTAGGGTTAAAATCCTTCACCAGTGTTCGGTCGCCGTTAAAGGTGATTTTTCCATCTCCATCCCTGTCCGCAAAGGTGTAGAGTCCCGTCACGGGATCGACTCCAGTGAATTGATACACCTTTTTGATATTTAAGGGTTCTCCAATAGAATAAATGTTTTTGTAAGTCGAGGATTCAAGGTCTAGAAATGCAACCAGCTTGTTACGCGAAATAGTTATATTCAGGTTACTTGTCCAACTGAAATCTTGGGTCTGTACAATAACAGTTCTCAAAGTTCCTTCAAATCCTTTATTCTCGACTGTAGCAGCCAGATTAGATTGTATCGAGGAGAATCCCGTTGTTCCCGGCAGTGGCATTCCTGCCAGTTGGTTCGAGGAGCGGTTCTTGTAATAACCAGCCGTTATAAAGATGCGATCGTTTAAGAACCCTGCTTCCACCGCAGCCTCCAATTTTCGGTTGGTTTCCCATCCAAACGATGGGTTAAAGAGTCTTGTAGGTTCGAGCCCTATGACACCTCCGTAGTTGCTACCGGTAGAACCATAAGTATCTAGGTATTGATAATCCCCTATTTGGTCACTTCCTGTCACACCATAGCTTGCCCTGATCTTGCCAAAGCTTACTATTTTACTATTCTTCAGTACATCTTCACGCGAAAAAAGCCAAGCTCCGCCTACAGCACCAAAACTGGCAAACTGATTCCCTGGTCCAAATCGGCTGGAACCGTCACGTCTTCCCGTCAGGTTCATTATATACTTCGAGTCCCACTTGAGATTTATCCTTCCAAAAAGGGCCGCATAACGGTACTCCTGCTCTTGGCTTAGCAAGATGCTTTTTACTGAGGCTGAGGCAAGGTTATAGATGAGGCTGTTGCTTGAAAAGCCTTGCCCAAGGTCATCCCTCATTCTTCCCTCTTGGGATTGAAAGCTGCTTCCAACCAATATGTCTAAACTCATTTTCCCAAGCTGCTTTTTGTAATTAAGCTGTGGTTCAATAATCCATGATTTACGGGACATAGTTCCAACTTTCAAGATCGAATAAGAAGCTCCCACACCATAAGCAGGATCATATTGTGTGGAGGGCAATGCTGCAGTTTCATTGTTATCCGTAGAGGTATAACCAAAATTCGATTTAATTTCAAAATTTTTACTGATCTGGTACGATAATACTGAATTAGCAATCAGATCGTAAGTTTTTGCCTCATATTCCCCTTCAAGACTGCTCAATGGATTGACCCAAGTACTATTTTCCCAGTTCAGGCTCCCGTCTGCTTGGTAGAGTGCAGGCGCATTGGGTGCTAGTGACAATGCCGAGGTCATCAGATCGTCCCGGGGTTGAAGGTTATGTTGTATCGTATAGCCTACTGTGAAGATCGAACGAAATCGTTTGTTTTCAGACTCATGGTTTACATTTAGGTTAAAATTGGCTTTCTTGTAATTGAAATCACCCGGAAATACCGTCGTCTGTTTATTAAAGCTTCCGCTAGCAAGATACTGTGTGCCTGCTGAACCTCCCGACACCGAAGAAGATAGTGTAGTGATTTCACTCGTATTGCCCAACAGTGTTTCCTGCCAGTCTGTGTAGCGGTTCCTGTCCCAAGTGCCGTTAACATCGTAGGCAGTATTAGGTAAAGGACTGATGCCGTCATTTGCAAAGGCTTGTTCACGCATTGCAAGATACTGTGGGGTATTCAGCAAATCCATAAATCGCGTAACGCTGCCAACGCCTTTTGAAACATTGGCAGTAAATTGTGTCCTTCCCCCCTTGCCTTTCTTGGTGCTAATCAATACAACACCATTAGCACCACGAGAACCATATATGGCCGTAGCATCGGCATCTTTCAATACTTCTATGCTCTCAATCTGTTCGGGATTAATACTGTTCAGCGGGCTTGGTTGTCCGGGCAGTACTGGTGATGCCTGCCCGCTTCCTATCGGATCGGTAGAATATGGCACTCCGTCGATAATATAAAGCGGGTTGTTGCCATTGCTTCGTACGCTGTTCAGTCCTCGTATCTGGATATCAAATCCCCCTCCGGGTATGCCTGTAGTCTGCGTAATACTCACACCAGCCATCCTGCCCTGCATAGCAGCAAGCACATTTGTTACAGGCTGTTTTTCAATATCCTTTGCCGTGATTTTTGCGATACTACCTGTACGTTCGCTTTCCTTGACGGTATAATAACCAGCATTTATACGTACTTCTTGTAGTGTAGTTATGTCTTCCTGCAATTGTATGTTGATTGTTTTTCGTCCGTTTATGGGCTCTGTAATGCTTTTAAATCCTATGAAACTAAAGACTAAAGTATCATCAGGCGACGCTGAGAGTGTATAATGCCCGTTAAAGTCAGAGATAGTTCCAGTTGTAGCCTTTCCTTTTATGGAAATTGTTACGCCAGGTAAAGGGCTTAAGCCATCAGTAATGATACCGCTTATTTGAGTTTGTTGCCGTAACGAAGACATTGGCCTCAGTACTGCTTTTGCTGGAACAGGGGTGTAGGTTAATAAGAATCCGAAAAGAATCAGGTACCAAAAAGCCGAATACCCCTTGTAAAATGAAAAATTATTCATAATATTGATTTAGTTAATTTAATGTAAGTTTTGTTAGCGATGGTCCTCTATTCATCCGCCAAGAAGAGTTAGAGGGCCTTTTTTTTTGTGATTAGCCACGAAAGTGCTAAAGCAGAGATTTTTATTTTTTAAGTCATAAGCGTTATCAGTATTTTATTAAGTGTTGTCACATCGAAGCAAGCTGTGTGATCTGAAAATAAATAGTTATTTTTCTTAGTTATTGCTGTTTATATAAAAGCATCGGAACCATAAAGCCAACAAATTATCAGTGTAATGAAAGCTAGAATTAAAGTAGCTTTTATAGTTTTATAGTATTTCATGTTTTCGTTGTTGTTTACTGTTTTTCAATTTATTATTTCGATTTGCGCTATTGATGTTACCACAGATCTTGAGAGCGCTCTTTTTTTGGATGCAAAGGCTTTTGAATTTATATTGTTTATTTAGGAAAGTACACTGCCGTTGCCAGTTGCAGCCCAACTCAGGCAGTGCGTTTCCAAACAAACTAATTTAATTAATTGATTGATTTACGATACTCTAAAAAAGAAGATTTGCTAAGAATAAAAGCGAGTAACTTTTGCGCATAAAAAAGGCATGGAACTCAGCTTAATGCACTAGAGGTATTGGCCATACCTTACCACAAATAAGTGAGCCCACGCCTATAGACGTGAGCATCATACTTATCATCTCGTGGTAATTTGAAAAGGCCAATTTTCTAGTACGAGATTCTAAGCGAATGCTTCAATGTTTTTGAAGTGTCGCAAAAATATTAAATTTTATCAAGTAACCAATTTATAATTGATTACTAAACTGATACAAATATAACAAATAAAATGATTTTGTTATAAGATCTTATAACTTTTTTAAAATTTATTTTCAGTCATTTTGTATAATGGGTAAAGAAAAAGATAAAAGATTGATTCAATTTGGAGCGCACTTAAGGAGTGTTAGAAAAGAATTGGGCTTAAGTCAAGATTTTGTTGCAACCAATAGTAATTTGACAAAGAGTAATATTAGTGAAATTGAGAATGGAAATAGAAACTTAGCTTTTACTACTTTTTTAGAGTTGGCAAAGGGTTTAGGGATTGATCCAAAAAAATTACTTGATTATCGAATTGATTTAAACAAAGAATAACAAATTTAATCTTAATACCACTGAAAAAAGATGCTTAGGCATCTTTTTTTATTGCCTATGTGGAAAACCGTAAAGAATTTTAGAAAGGTTATTGTATGTTAGTTATTGCATCTAAAGTATCAAAATGAACTTTCAGTAATTTAACCAAAAAAGATTCATATCGAAGGTCAGTTCGCACATGTATTCAAGAATTACCGGGTCATAATAATAGTAAAACAACTGAAATTTATACCCACGTAAATACGAAAAGATATCAGCAAATGAAAAATCCATTTGATGATTTGTAAAAAAATATACTACATTTGAAAATAAATAAAACTGACTCTTGTCAGACAAAGCCACCCAATATTGGGGTGATAGGTCTGATTTTGTCAGACATATATACAAGTTAGCAAACAGCTTGAAAAAACCGTACAGAAGAAATAAAAACGGAAAAATAGCAGTTTGTAAAGCGTTACTAAATAAAGTAACATAATGAAAATAGTATTAGCTTTTATATTTATCAGTCTTACTTGTATAGCAATTTTATATGGAATAGTTGACCTAATAATATTTACTTACAGAAACAATAAGGAGTTGAAATCATTTCAAGAAAATAATAAACCATTGCGACAAGAGTTCCAAGAGCAATCGCACCATTTATTAGCATCATACGATTCGAGGAAACTCTCTGAAATATATCGAAAGCGTCTAAACGATTTTGGTCATACTGTTCGGAATTATATGTAGAAAGATAGCCTTTGGAATGTTGAATAATACCTTGATAAGTAATACGAATATGATTTTGCTCAATTAATCTTATTAGCTTTTCAGACTCTAAAAGCAATAGAACTTCACTTATCATTACTAAATTTTTAGTTTTTTGACTTTGTTTTGTAAAAATATCAGCGAAAAGGTCTTCAACGGAATTGTTGTCAGAATTTATAAGTTCTAATTTTTTATCAGTTTCTTTTATAAGTTTAATTCTTAAATCATCAATGTATAAACTCAAAGTTTCAGATTGCATTAAATAATCCAAAGCATTGTCAAGTAATTGTAAGTTTTCAGCAATTAAATTATTTTGAGACATAAGACGAAGCTTAAAAATCAAAAGTACGAAAATAATTGATAAATTGTGGAAGAAAAGAAAGCCGATTTGCTAACAGCGGCTTCAAGATATTCAGGAAATAGTGATTAATTTAATTTCTGTTTTGTGTTTGCCGAAAATAGTTTTGAATCAAAAAATCAGGAAGGCTTTCCCTGAACATCGTGAGAGCCGCAGAACGTCAAACTGTCTAATAACCTCCTTTTCCCCTGTTAGATAATTTGTACAAAAAATCGTTCAAATAATTTGCATAACTCGTTGGTTTTATGTATATTTAAGAATGAAATTCATCAACGGAACTAACAGAAACCAACTCCCGCTTTTTGCCTCATCGATTGATGATGCCATTGCGCAAGACAACGAAATCAGACTTATTGACCTTTTTGTAGACAGTCTTAAACTCGCTGATTTTGGATTCATTTTCGATTTTGTCGAGAACGGAAGACCCGCTTATCATCCTTCGGATTTACTCAAACTCTTTATTTACGGTTATCTCAACCGCATGCGTTCCTCCAGAACTTTGGAGAAAGAATGCAATCGCAACATTGAACTTATGTGGCTTTTGAAAGGTTTGGTTCCAGACCACAACACCATTGCTAATTTCCGAAAAGACAATTCTAAAGCCATTGCTCGTATTTTTCGAGCCACTGTAAAACTAGCCACGCACTTTGAACTCATTGGTGGTGCTTTGGTCGCTGGTGACAGCACCAAACTTAGAGCCCAAAACTCCAAGAAAAACAATTTTAATCCAAACAAAATAGAGCGTCACATTGCTTACATTGATGCTAGACTCGAAGAATATAACGCAGCTTTAGCCAAAGAAGACGGCGATGTTCGCGAAAAACAAAGTATTGCAAAGAAGATAAAAAAACACAGTATACAAAAACAAAAATACATTGAGTATCAAAATACAATTGATACTACTGGCGTTACTCAAATCTCGACATCGGATCCAGATAGCCGTCAAATAATGACTCGAAACAACATCTCGGAAGTGGCCTACACAGTACAAACTACCGTAGATGCACTACACAACATTCCCATTGATTTTAAGGTGACCAATGAAAACGATTCTAAAGCTATGGGCGGCATGTTACGCCGAGCCAAAACTATTTTAAGACACAATAATTTTACCGCCATTTATGATAAAGGCTATCACACTGGGAGCGAATTTGATTGCGCTAATAGTCTTGGAATTGATGTATTGGTTGCCATTCCTGGCGTTTCTGCACACGCGCCTGATTTGGCTTTTGATGTAGAACATTTTAGATACAATAAAGAAACAGATACTTATACGTGTCCTGCTAATGAAACCCTTACGACCAATGGAAATTGGTACGCCAAAAAAAACGGCAAGTCAATAAGTCAGATGAAGCATTATAAAACTAGTGCGTGTTTGAGTTGTACACTCTTTAAAAAATGCACTAAAAATGCCAAAGGCAGACTAATTGAACGCTCCCAATACGCCGATTTGATTTATCAAAATAAAGTAAGAATCCAAAATAATTATGAAATCTACCGCAGACGCCAAGCCATTGTAGAGCATCCATATGGCGTTATCAAAAGGCAATGGGACTTTTATTACATTATGACCAAGAAAACCATCAAACGCGCCGTAGCGGATGTTGGATTGATTTTTACCGCCTACAACCTGCGCCGAATCTTCAACCTGATTGATCACAAGCTACTCAAACAGTATCTAAGAATACTGCTGTTATATTTTGGCACTATAAGAGCAATATTTAACCCTTTTTACGGACTGTTTTATTTTAATAATCATAAAGCGAGTTTTAATAGAACGAAGTTTGAATGTAGTTTAAATAACATATATTTACTCCATGAGTAACAAAATACAGTTTGTTTGGAGGTTTTTAGACGAACTGACGTTGGCAGATATTTAACAAAAAAACTATGAAAAAAATACTACTAATTTTAATTTTACTAAATAGTGATTTTCTTTGCGCTCAAATTAGCTTTGACGAGTCAATGGCAATATTTATTAAAGGTGAAAGCGAAAAAATTAATAGTGAAAATTTGAATGATGTTTACTCGGCTATTTTAAAAATGTTCTCTCAATATAATTCAGTTAACAAGGAAAAATATTCAACAGAATTATTACAAGAACATATAATAAATTATAAAAGTAAACTGATATCTTCAATTAATGAAAGTAGTATTACATTATTTGAACAAAATGCTAAATTGACACTTGAAAAAGATTTGTCCCAAAATTTAATTGTTTTAAAATCAAAAATTCCACTAAATATTGACGAAAAAGACGCGTCAAAAAGCATACAAGTAACTGTTCAAAAAAGTAATTTTATAAATAATGGTAAAAATAACGTAAATATCAATGAATATAACAGAAGTAATTTTGGAACTTTAAAACATTATGAAAACATCGATGGAATTAAAAAAGAAAACACATATAAAACTATTGAAATCAAATTTGGAATTGACAATAAGACAGAAATTTTAAGTGGCAGTTTAGTTTATAATCTTAAAATTCTAACGGATTATTCAACAATAAAAATTGGTAAAGTAGATTATGGAAAAACTTTTGTTTTAAATAATAGAAATATTAAAATAATAGGTTCAACAAATAATATAATTATTATTGAAGGATTCGCATTTGATGATAAGTTTGATATAAATGCAATTAATTTAGATCAAAATGAAAATGTTATTAAAAGTCCATCAACTGGGAAATATCCTATTTTCAAGGATATTTTTGATATTTATCGAAAAAATCCTAATATTTCAATTACAGAACTGAAAAAAGAATTACCTCTAGATAAATTACAAAAAATGAAAATAAATGGTTGTTATCTGGCTATATTTAATGATTTCCCTTTTCTAAATAACTTTATTTTATTCTCAAGGATTTATGGAATATCGAAAAATATTGAAATTAAATTATAAACATCTGCCAACAGCTAGAGTTCGTTGCGTGCGCAGCACGAACAATGAAACTCCGGTTCAACGGAACCGGTCACTGGCAGGAACTATGGAGCTATCGTAAAGTTTTGAGAAAGAATTTCAAGAGGATTTAGTTTTTTTTTTAGAGAAGTATTTTGGGTTTAGTTTCGTATTTTTCTTCACTTTTAAACATAAGTTACCCAACCCATATAATTAGTTTTAACAGGAAATTGTTTTTTGGCTACCGCCAACAAACCATCTATAGCTTTGGTTTCGTCACCTATCAAATCAGCATCTTTCAAGAAAGAAACAAATAGTTTGAAAGTGTTCTTTGATTCGAATAGGTTATTTTTCTGATATCTGTAATGTTATGGTAATTTGGAACAATAGCTTCTAAAAGCCATTGCATTTCCATGTTTCTCGAACATTCCTTTTCTAGATCTCGACCACTTCTAACTCCGTTGAGATACCCATATAAATAGATCTTTAGAAACACTTTACTATTAAAACTCGGACGACCTTCGGTCTTGAGCGTTTTTACTGCAAAACCGAGCTTAGAGAGGTCTATAGATTCGACAAAGGCATCTATAAATCGCACCTGATTATCGGGACTTATTGTATCTTCTAAACTTGAAAAACGCACTTGTTGACGAGAAATACCTATGGTGTGTTACATGTTTAAAAATACGAAAAATCTCCTTTTAATACAAGTTTTTTAGTATATTTGAGCATAATAAAACGGAAGTTTTTTCACAGACTGACGTTGGCACTAATACTAAAAGAACTGAAGCGTTGAAAAAGAAAAATCTATATTTGTAACATACGAAAATAATTATGTTACTAAAACACAAGATAAATAAAATGATTATAGTATGGATTTTTATAATTCTGATAGGTACGCTTATAACTGTTTTTGGCTCTTTAAAACTAAACGACGAATGGACAAAAGGTGATGCCCAAAAACAGTCGCATATAATACCTGACTTTACGCTTGTTGATTTTGAAGTTGAAGCAGAATTTGACAAGGAATTAAAAGACAAAATTCTAACGGAGTGTAAATCTAGAATCAGTGTCCCTAACGGAAGTGTAAAAGAATTACAAACTATTCCTTTATCTACTTTTTTTGCAGAAAAACTTTATAAAGAAAGTAAACCAGCTAAAAAGAACTATAAGTTAGATAAAGAGATATACGAAAACATAAAAAGCTTTGACATTATAGGAATGGCTAACTCTAAAGATAACAATGTTTTAATTAATTTGAGAAAAAACAGCAATAAAACTATACTATCTGTAAATGATGATGGATCAGAAGACAGTTATATTGAAGTTAGAGAATACAGTAAAAACACAGACAGCTTTAAGTTACTATTTAATAATATTCAATTAAGTGTTGAGTTTTTAAAACAGTCAAAATTTATTACAGATTTTTATGGAGGGAAAATAAAATTCAGTTTAATCACAAAACCTAATATTGTGATAACTGAAATTAAAAATATAGTCTTAAAAACAAAAAGCACTAAATATTTTACGTTAAGCGCCCTAAAAAAAGATACTCTTGAAAACTATATTGCGAAAATAAACTTAAACTTGAGATAAGTACTACTGCCATCACACGTTTGTGTTTACTGTGGTTTTAGTGGAATTGCCATAATCAATAACCTTTACGTTAAGCCAAAAATACTCTGCCAAAGTTATGCGTCATTATAATAAACCATCGTGAAAGAACATTTAAAAAGACGTATTGAATATTCAAAAGACACTCTTCCAGAAGAAGGGACGTCAGAATATGACTATGTAATTCAACGACTTCAGCAATATGAAAAAGTAAATCCAAATTTAAAGCAGGATATAATAAAGAAAAAAACAGAAGCTGTTAAAACTTGGGAACTTCAAAAATCTAATGGTATAGGATTATTTATGGATCCTGAAATAAGACATTATCTTGGAGAATTCAATTATAGGTCATGGAATTATGGTCATCGAAAAATGCCTTTAATGTTCAATGTGATGGAAGCTTTCTTCATTTTAGATAAGCGCTTAAATTATTGGAGATTATTAGACGAAGAAGATTACTCAATATCCTTTTTTGATTTTCTAGATTTTTATACTTCTAACGAATTGAAAAAAAATATAAATGAAATAAAAGCAAATTTGAAGGAAGATTTAATTTACAATTTCAATGTCAGTTATGATTTAAAGGAAATAACTTTTAAAACTGATGATGGTAATGAGTTTGTTATTGCTGGTGTTTCAATTGTGAGACGAGGTAATGAAGTAACAATGTTATTTGTTACAGGCCAAATAATAAACACCACCGAAAAAACCAAAGAGTTGATTCCTTTAGAAAAAGGGCATAGAAGTCCCGGAAGAGAAAACCTTGAAGTGGCAGAAGATAGAGTTCGGGAAGCAGTCAAATTAAATGATGACCCAAATTTATGGAAAACACTTATTTCTTGTCGCTTTGACTTAGACTCTAACACAATTGACGCAAGATATATTGCCAAGGATGAAGGAACTAACTTTTCAATATTAACTGATGATTTGACTGGATTTATTGTCAATGGAGAATGGAGAGAATATTCTTCTGAGGAAACATATAAAAATCTTGCCAAAAAAGTTGAAAACTATAACTCAATTTTTGAATTAGCCAAAGTGTGCTTATTCTTACCAAATTACTTTAACTTTTTCGATGCAGAAATTGAAGAAGAAGATTATGATACCGAAGTAAAATCACTTTTAAAAAATCCTTCAAGAAAAAGAGAATTCAAAGACGTCGAGAATAAATTTAAAATTCGAAACAAAACACTTTGGATATTAAATAGAAATGAAAAATTTTCATCAGATAGAATAATACTAAAGGATGAAAATTTTAAAATTGAAACATCAGGCTTTTGGAAAAAATTAAATGATGATGAAGTTGGTATTGATAAAAAAGGAAATCCCATTACTGGAAAAACTTGGGTTAATAAAACTGAAAGTTATTACATAGCAAAGGAAGAAGAATTAATTATCGAAAGAAAAAAGGATGCGGGTTTTACGTCAGAAAATGCAGGTAAAATATATATAATGAGAAATGGGAATTTTGGAGAAAATATTTTCAAGATTGGTCTAACGACTAAAACAACTGATGAAAGAGCTCAGCAATTATCTAAAACAAGTGTACCTGATAGATTTTTTATAATGAGAGAATGGGATGTTAAAGATTGTTTCCGTGCAGAAAAGACAATACATAAATTACTGGATAAATACAGACTGGATAAAAGGAGAGAGTTTTTTCAATTAGATATGAGAATCGCAAATGACGTTATTGATTCAGTAATAGATAAAATTAACCAGAATAACGACGCCTAACACAATACCTTCACAAACTGATAATTAATGAGACAATTTTTTACTACAATTAAGTTTTTAGAATTGGAGCCCTTCGATTAGGAATTTATTGAATTAATACCAGAAATTAGAATTTTCCAAAGTAAAAATATAACAGAAAAGATTCTAACTGAAGAGAATATGCGTATAATTGGTGTGATAGAAACCCAATATATAAAAGATTGTGAAGCTATCTTATATTACGAATTTGAAGATTCTGAAGATAGTTTTAATGACCTAACTAATTTAGAAATACTAGAAAATATTCTTCAATGGATTGATGATTTATTGAAAAATCTATGGCTACTAAAGGATAATGCAGTTGCATGTGATACTGCTTTTTTAATTTACGAATCTGACGGAATTTATGAAGCTTCTAGTTTAAGATTGCTATATCAATTTAATACTTCAAGAGGAAAACTTGAAAATATTAGATTAAATAAAAATAAAATTATAGAATTTGCTAAATACCATGATAGTGTAGAATGCTATTTTCACAAAAAAAATTCAGGGTCACTAAAATATATGCTTAGTAAAAATTTTAGCCGAATAAGTAGAGGCTTACTATTTGTAAAACAAGCAAGAGAAGCTAGAAATCTTGCTTACAAAGTTTCAAATTATTGCTCCGCTTTAGAAACTGTCTTTTCAACAGATAGTGCAGAATTATCACACAAACTTTCAGAACGAATAGCATATTTTTGGAAAGATGATTTTAAGAAATTGGATACATTTAAATTAATTAAACAAGCATATAATATAAGAAGCAAATTAACGCATGGCGACACTTTGGATATTAAACAAATTGAAGTTTTAGATGATATATCATATGAAATTGATATAATTATACGATTTTGTTTTAATAAGATTCTTAAAGATGAAACTTTGCTTCTTACATTCGATTCGTCGAATAATATAATAGATAATTATTTTGAAAACATAATTTTCGGTCAATAGTACTGTGTCTAACGCTTGATACAATTCAATTGCAGAATCATGAATTTAACGCAATTTTCAATCAAAAAATGACTTTAAAGATATGATACCGGAAAAAATACAAGCGTTATTTAACTTCATAAATTATTTAGAAAAAAATAAAAGAGTATATATTGAAGAGTATATTCCACTTTGCAATGAATTAAAAAATCTAGATAATCAGAGAAACGAGTTAAATCCTAATGAAAACTATATTAGCAAACAACAATACGACAAAATTCAAAATGAAATAGAAGAAAAATTTTCACCTATTTTATCTAATATATACACTCCTGTCACAATCAAACTTAAAGAATTAGGAATTTGGTCTGGTGATGAAGCTTATTCAAGTATTTGGAATAATAATATTTCTGCAATTTCTGATTTTAAAAGAAGTTTCACATCAGAAGATATTCTACAAGTAATACATTATAAACAAAAGTATTTGAGCTTTAGAGCAGAAACAAATACTGATTTTCTTTGCTTATCATTTGTTTTTCAAAGTTTAGATGAGACTTTTAAAGAACTTTTTGCTTTTTTCAAAGACACTAATGAAAATGAATTTGACAGCTTTGAAACAAAAGCCATTAAAGTTAATAGTATGGAAGAGGCTGTAAACGGTTTAAAAGAAAACAGAAAGGGAAATGTAAAGTTTTCTATTCCTACAAAAACTTTTTTTAGTGATAATCCAAAAAAACAAATACAAACTAGTACTACGAAAGTAAAAAACAAAATATTTATGGGAGATAAAATAAAAACTGGTAACATCACTAATACTAGCGGTCAAATTTCCATTGGTAAAAAGAATACGATTAAAACCAACGGTAATGATGAAATGGTAAAAAAATCATTTAATTGGCAAAAATGGGGAATAATAACAGGGACTATTCTTACTATAATAGCAACAATCATCACAATAATCGTTTCGTAATGACGAATATAAAATCGAAAAAAATTACAGGGTAAGCCCTATGATTACAATTTATTACTCTTTTAAAAGTTCCTCAATAAAGTATGATGTTGGCACCTTGGCCCTTGAAAAAAAAGCAGTAGCAAAACGTTGTGTGCTACTAAACCCAACTTCTTCTGCTAGTGCTTTATTTGTATAATTTCTCATCATCTTATCTTCTTTCAATAAAATAATCAAATAATCTACTTTTAGGTCATTGAGATAATCAACAAATTTTTTATCTCGGTAATGGGATATTATTTTGGAAATATACCTTGTGTTTGAATCAAAGGCTACTGCAAGCTTTGTCAGAGTCAAATCTTTTTCCAGAAATTTTTTATCCTTTTCAAATTTCTCCAATTGCTTTAAGACTGCTGCTACCGTGTCTTGATTTATGTCTTCTATTCCATTGGCTATGTTTTTGGATTCAAGTTTAGTGGCGACTTCACTTTTTTTCATCAATTCATCAAATCTTTGCCTATAGACCCTCTTGTTTCTAATATGTCTATAGATAAGAAATAATACAGATAAGAATAAAAAGACTATTACACTTGTAAAAATGAAATCGTTATACTTTCTTTTATCTAATAAGTTTTCGGCTTTTTTCTTCTGTGCCAGCAATTCTTTAGTGTCGTATTCTTTGTGGATTCTTCCAGATACATATCTGTATCTGCTGTTTAAGATGCTGTCCACTTTAAGTAGTTTTTCAATATAATAAAGTTGACGATCCGGATTGCTTTTGGATTTAAAGTAGCTGATTAATAATTCATAATTATTGCGAAGATCAGGACGAATGTATCCTTTATCATTAAAAATAGCATCTACTTTTTTGAAATATGCTATCGCCATTTGGGGATTCTTAAGATCCCAATAACTTTTTCCGATATAAAAATACCCAACAGCTTCATTTGCGAAATCCTTGTTTTTAAGTATGGTTGGCAGCGAATAGGTTATTTTTTTAATAGCTGCGGCATAATTGCCTCGAAAATACTGATTAACTCCTTCCGAGTAATTGAAGTACCCCTCCATTTCATCATTATTGAGTCTTCGCCCTTCTGCAATGCCCTTCTCGTTTGTTTCCGTACATAACCCATAATTGCCAATACGATTATAACACAAACCAAGTGAATGAAGAGAATTTAAATAGCCTCTGGAATCGCTTTTTTTAAAATAGCCGATGCATTCCCTAAACAAAGAAATCGCCTCATCATAAAATCCAAGATAGTATTTAATGTGTGCAATATTGTATTTTGTCTTATATATCAAATACTTGTCATTGGTTTTAGAAATAAAATTATTTGCGATAAGATAATTATCTAAAGCATAATTATGTTTTTTCTGGGCATAGTATACGATTCCCTTTGACAGATAGGCTGAGCCTATCAAAGCATTGTCCATCGATTTCTTCGCTGCATAGATCATACTGTCAGCATACACCAGTTTTAAACTTTCTGGTGAGCGATGTAAATAATTTTTATAGCCATTTACGATCTCCTGCGAATTTTTTTCTGATTTAGCTTTCGATAAAAAGGATTGAAGGTAAAGCGACTCTTTAACAGGATCATTTTCTGATTCCTTTATCCGTCCAAAGAGATAATCATAATCCTTATTTCGAATCGTGTCAGGAATTTTAAAATGGATTTCCTGCGCGTAAACTTGATCTCCTAAACAAAGAGATAAGATTAGTAGATACTTTTTAATCATAGGTTAAATTAAAAATGGGGTACTATTTTATTTACAAAAATATTTTTGAAAGCAAATGATAGGCTGATAAAAATATAACGGGATATTTTGCTGGAAATTGCATCCAATACAATATAAACAATTGATAATGTGTGATTTTTTTGTCAAAAAACAGGGTGTGGATTTTCAGAAAATCCATACCGTAAATTATGAAAATCCATACACAATGTGTTGCGAGGTTGAAATTCGACTTCTAGATTTGCCTCGAATTCAAAAGCAAAAACATTTAGCATCGTGCTAAATTAAAGTTCTGCTTACCCGGGTGAAATGAACTGACTACAAAAGTAGTCGGACACATTTAACACATTTTAATCATGAAAAATATTTCATTAGGATTAGTGATTTTATCATTACTAATCGTCTCTTGTTCCACTGACTCTATTGATAATACTGAAAGTATTAATGGCAAGGTTAGCAGCAAGAAATCAGAAAAATCAGCTCGTTTAGTGCAAAACTTGACCCCAGAAAACCCAGCAAACATATATGACCTTGCGGGTAAGTTACATAATGACATCCTTGATATTTATTTGGCAGGTAATTATCAGTACAATACAATAGCACAAATCAGCCAACAAGTCGAAGCCATTGCAGCTGAGAATAATGATTTAATGCTCTTAAACTTAGGCAAAAATCTGCCCATTAATCTTGATGTAATACAAGAGATCGTAAATAATCCTCAGGCAAAACTAGAAGAAGCAATTGCAAATTCTACAATGACAACCGCAGCAAAAGGTAGTCTTTTCAGTTTTATGAACGATGTGCTTTTATGGGAAAGCAACTCCTATGAGGAAATTTATCAATCCATAATTTCATATGAATCATCCGTGATGACTAATCCTGAATTTAACAACGAGGATAAGAGAATTATCCTCACCACTTCTTCCATAGTCCGGTATTCACTCTATTATGGTCCGCCTCGTAAAGATGAAGATTGGGACTCCTCTGTTGGTCATCGTGTCGGAGGACTTAGTGGCGCCATCGATAATTCATCTACTGCGGTAATCAGGTCACTTGTAGCAGGAATTATGATAAATAATCTTGTAACGGAGTGATAATGGTCCGTATCCTACTCATTGAAAAGGAAATAATATACACGTTTAGTGTGTTTTTGATTCTCTTCAATCTCGTTAGTCTTTATTTCATCGTAGATCTATTATCCTACGATGAAATGATTGACTATCTCACAAATGGCGAGATAAAAAGTAGTAACCCACGGAATCTCGCCTACTTATTTTTTGTGAGTGGTATGTTTAATTTACTTTTTGTTTCAGTCTCATTGATGGCCAGATTACTATCTAAGTATCCTCTCAAGCCACTTAAACCAAAGTAAAGTTTATTTAAATAATTGCAATTATAATTCTATAAAAGAGTATTGTTTTGGTAAGTAAAAATTCAAAATATCATCATTTAGGTTTGCAAGTCTATATTTTTGAAAGCTTTACATCTAAAATAGCTTTTAGTGAGCTACTTATGATAGATCGTTTTTCTATACTAGTCGTAAATTCGGGTTCTTTATCTATACGACTAAATAATAGAGATATTACTGTCTTCGAAAATGAGCTGTTAGTGATTTCAATGCGAAGTTCATGTGAAATTTTGATTATGAGCGATCAATTGCAAATTTGCCTGCTATCATTCACACCAGAGTTTGCTTTTGAGAATAGTATTAGGAGACCTCATATTGGATATTTTGAATTTTTTATTACCAAATTATCTTCCAAAATCTTTCTCAAGAACAAAGATGTGGTATTACTTATTGATCTGTTTAAACTACTTAATAGTAAAGTATTGCGTTCTAGTATTCATATTTTTAAAAATGAGACAATCCTTTTTAGTTTTAATCTGTTACTGTATGAATTAGCAGGAATATATCACAGATCCTCTTGGCATATACCAATAAAACATACAAAAAAGGAAAAACTAGTCATGCAATTTATTACCATTTTAGAAATCAATTGCAGAAAACAACATAGTGTAAAATTCTATGCGGATACTTTACTGGTAACGACAGACCATCTTAGCAAAACTGTCAAACAAGTTACCGAAAAAACTGCGAAGCAATTTATTGAGCAGGCCATTATTATGGAAGCAAAAATTTTGCTTCAAAACAATCATTTAACCATTTTATATATTACAGAAGAATTGCAATTCAGCAATTCTTCTTTTTTTAGTACTTTTTTTAAAAGACATACCTCTCTGTCCCCTTCTGAATATCGTTTAAGATTGAATTTCCATTGAATACTATGCAATACATGTTTTGATCAGGTTAGAAATGTTCTATAAGCATAGATTTAGAGTACTGTCGATCTACGATCGAGAGAAAGATTTACTAAGTAAAAGTAAAAAACATGACTCAAACCTATCTTTTAGAGTGGTTGGATTTAACGGTGACTTCAACCCTTAACCCCAATAAAACAGATCTAACTTTGATTACTCCAATTCAATCAAGAGCGATTATTGAGAAAGCAGCTGAGCAAACATTTTTGATTCAGTCACAGTTTACCGTACAAGTTTTTTCGCTTACTAAGGAGAAACAAATTAAAATTTTAGTTGGTAATTATTATTCGTCATTGCTTTTTCTTTTAAATAAAATCACAGAAATAAATAGTAGAAACGATTTACACAGAGACAATCTAAAAGAAGTTATAACGACTTTAATTTCTTGTTTGGATGAATTAATAATCTTTGTAGAGTCAAGATTTGCAGCTTATTTAGGTGCTCCCTCTCAAATTATTCAAAGCAAGACCAATAATCTCTCTCTAATAGATTTCCCTTCCAGTAAAGTTTTATGTAAACTTTCGACCGATCAAACAGCCCTAATACTTAGGGCTTCCGATGAATTAAAAATTCTTATTTCAAAATCAATGAATCATTTATTTAAAACAATTGTTCCTTTTTTATCCACTCCAAATAAAGTAGATCTTTCATACAATGCCATGCGGAGCAAAGCATACGTTGCTGAAGACAGAGATAAGGAAATAGCAATTGAAACATTGGAACGCATGATTAAACAGATTAAAGAATATTAACTAAATAAATAATTTAAAATTTAAAAACATGAAAAAGCTATCCTACATTTTAACAGTGGTGATTCTGCTGATCACAGGCTGCCAACTTAAAACACTAGATGAGAAATTGGCTACCGCTCTTATCATAGAAAAAAACCATTATCCTACTATTGTAGACCATGATATTTTCTGTAATGATCCTGTACACGCTTACACCATTTTTAAATCGGGATTGGTAGAAAAAGGACTTGTAAAAGTGCTTCAAAGCAAGAAATTTGGTGACACAACCTCTTTCGTGAGTTTTACCGATGCTGCAAAACCTTACTTACTGCCTACATCCAAAGGTGATAAAAGATATAAAATTCAACGTGTAAAAATAGCAAATGAAGAGTTTAGCGCGATTGCAGCAATCAGGATTATGAGTTCTGATAATAAGGCCATTGTGACTTACAATACAGTTCTAAGAAAGAATGTTTTTGCTGTTGCTGTTAAAAATGGCTTACAAGACACGTTGAATCATGAAGTGTATTTTATACGGACCAATGATGGCTGGCAGCTAATGGATAAAAAGTCGGAAATTGAATTTTTATCATTTTAAAATAGCAATAACTATCCTAAAATAATTTATTTCATCATCAAATAGCCTCCCATTGTGGAGGCTATTTGATTTTTTTTACATTTTTTTATTTTTTTTCTCCCTGATTTTACTGAGGGTACAACGGGGTACAACTAGGGAACAACAAAAAGTTGTACTTGTAGCAGTTTGTTGTCTATCGTTTCTTTGCCCTGTAATGTTAAACATCCGGATTTGGAAAACTTTCCATTAAACGGATTGCAAAAAATAATGTAGAACGATAAAATGAAGAAAGTATGTTTACAAACATTTCATGGAGCAATTACATAGTTGTAGTTGTTTTGCTATTGGCCATTTGGTATTTATTTGTTGGATTGCGATTTTATTTTGATGACATCAAAGAAATCGTGACAGGAAATCGGAAACTTCAATTCCGCAGATTAGGGCACCCGAATTACGAGGAACCTCAATCCGAATTAAACTATCAGAATTTACCCGAAGTGACTTCAACCCAATCTTCATTTGGAGAGTTTGATACAACTTTTCAAGACGTAGATAGTCTGGTAGAACGATTGAAAAACGTTGTCGCAGATGCTGCCAAAAGAAAATTTCATAAACAGGAATTTCTGGACTACATCAAATCAATTCTTTGGGAGTATCCATCTGTAAAAGATTCTCCATTTCGCTCCTCAGTAAGCGAGCTGATTGTCTCAGAATGTGACAAACTCGAATCCATCACTTTAACTCAGACAGAGGCGGAAGAATTGTGGGACGAAAAAGACTAAAACAATATAGCGAAGGAAATGCCCCTGTCCGTCCCTACGCGGTATGGCTTATGTAACAGAAAAGTGGAATTGCGACAGTGGCAACCCCTTCGTTTTTTTATCTAATTATTTGAACTTTAAAATAATGTGTCATGAAAAAGTGCAACTGGAATTTTAAAATATTTACCCGACATAAGATCGCTATCATTATTATCATCCTTCTATTACTGGCATTTAATTATCAGACCTACGCCCAAGACGGACTAGCAGGAATTAATGAGGCCAACCAACAGGTTCGAAGTTATTTCGATGCCGGCACGGAATTAATGTACGCTATTGGTGCGCTATTGGGTTTAATAGGTGCTGTCAAAGTATATCAAAAATGGAATGCAGGCGACCCTGATACAGGTAAAGTTGCTGCGGCATGGTTTGGCAGTTGTGTTTTTCTGGTTGTAGTTGCCACAGTAATTAAATCCTTCTTTGGTATTTAAAACAAATCGATATGGAAGATATACTGAAAGAAAAGTTATGGTTTTATATTATCCATAACAATCCCGACCTGATGTTTACGCTACAGGAAGAGTACAATGTATTGGGTTATCTCAATGAAAAAGTAAATGGTGTAAAATCCATAATCGAGGATATGTTATCAGAAGGTACACCCCAATATATCATAGAAGAAATTTGCCTCAATGTACTTATCGAAGATCTGAAGCCTTCCCGATTTATATATATCCGTTCCCTATTGGCTGAGGAGTTTGAGAAAACCTATACCACTTTTCGTGAATCAGGCATCCTCACTTATGAGGTAATCAATCTTATGGAAAGTTGTAGGGAAGTTTTTGAAACTATTGGTTTTACAAATGAAAATGAAGAAGATCCTACTTTAAGGAATGCCCTTATTGGTCAGATTGCTGACTATCTGAGTTGAGCTATTTATGGAAGTGAACAGTATGAAAATGAATAATTATGGCTTACAATCTATCCCAAAAACTAAGTGCCAATATCAAGGCGATTACTATTGCCATGCAATGGCAGCAGGGTGACGTTCTTGCTGAAGAAGCAATAGCAGCATTACAGGCATACGCTGGTTTTGGGGGTATCAAGGCTGTGTTATATCCATATGGCACTACCGAAGAATGGTTAAAGTCCGGAGCAACTAAAGAAGACCTAAAGCTGCATCCAGAGATGATGCGCCTACATGAATTGTTGCAGGAACACTATTCTGAAAAGCAGTACAATGAGGTTGTTTCATCACTTCGTAATAGTGGGCTTACCGCCTTTTACACACCTGAAATTGTTCCCAGAACATTGTACAATACTTTAAAAGAAGAAGGTATTGCCCCTAAAAGATTATATGAACCATCGGCAGGTTCAGGAATTTTCATCACGGAAGCCGAAAAAGTATTTGAAAATCTAGAACAGATTACTGCCGTCGAAAAAGACAGATTGAGTGGATTGGTTCTATCGGTATTGAACAGTACACTAACAGCAAACACTACCACACATATTGCAGGATTGGAGGAAACTCCAACAAATGACAACAACAGTTATGATCTTGTGGTCAGCAATATTCCTTTTGGCAATTTTTCAGTTTATGACCAGGCTTATCCTGATAAAGCAATTTCAGGGAAAATCCACAATTATTTTTTTGCAAAAGGACTGGACAAACTAGCGGATGGCGGCTTAATGGCGTATATCACTACGGATGGTTTTTTGAATAGTTCTTCGAATCAGAGTGTACGTGAATATCTTTTTCAAAATGCAGATTTTGTAAGTCTGGCTGTTATGCCTGATAACCTGATGAAGGAAACAGGTAATACGGAAGCTCCTAATCATTTGCTTATTGTGCAAAAAAATGAGCATAAAGAAACGTTATCTGACAATGAAACTGACCTGTTGCAAACTGTTGGTATGGAAAACGAGTTTGGAAAATACAGTATTAATAAATATTTAAACGACAGACCAGAGTTAATAATTGGTAATGAAGTACAAGCCTGTAAAAACCAATATGGACAAGCACATCAAAGGGTATGGCAAAGTGGCGATATCAATTCAATTGAAGACAGGCTTGCCCAAACAATCACTGATGGATTACGGGAAAATTTTAGCAAGGAACGCTTTGAGCAGGCACAACAAGCAGGTATTGTTCAGCAACCCGAAGTACTAGGACAAAAATTTACCTACTTGACAATGCCGGAAAGCAAGGCAAGCGGAATTTCTGTTCAGCTAGGATTGTTTGACACCGTGCCAGCGGAGAATATCAATCGTGCGATGGATTACATCAATCCATTGGATGAAACGGTAGTTGACAAAAAAACAGCAAGAATATTAAGCACGATCCGCACAACGGATAATCCCTCACATGAAAATGTGGTGCTTATTACCGCCAAACAAAACAAGACTAATCGATACTTGTACAAGTTATATTCCAATGTAAAAGAAATTGATGGCTTTTCAGCTAACTGGATGAATGGCGGATTATTGCCACATGAGCTATTGGCGTTATCCAATACCCTTCAGCAATATGACCATGGGTATATTTATGAAGGAGATAAAACTCTTGAGTCAGCCTTTAACCTTGAAAGACAGCTTTATGAAGAAGTCACCGCCTTCAAATCCTTCTATAAAGAAGGAACACTGGTTCGGCTAGGAGAAGAAATTGGAACGATCAATGATATAAATAACGAACACAAACAGGCTTTTTTCCAGCCATTACTGTTGCAAGGGAATCTGAAATTTTACGATTCCTATATTGTTATCAGGGATAATTACTTGGAACTGTTTGAAAAAGAACAATCAGATGAAACTGCCAGTGACGAAGTGCGAAAAAATCTGGATGCACTGTACACGAAGTTTGTGTCTCACTATGGCATTCTTAACAGTGCTGAGAATCGCAGGTTAATTATGCAGGATTCGGCTTTTGGGTTCACGGTACTTTCTTCGCTGGAACGCAAGGAAGGCGAACGGTATGTGAAGTCCGATATTTTGAGCGAGTCCATAGTAAAACAACAAGAACGGTACTTTACGGATGATCCAATAGAGGCACTTGCCCGAAGCCTGAACGAAAAAGGAAATGTAGATTTAGGATTTATAACCGCTGCAACTGGACTTGAAGAAAATGAGGCCATAGAAAGCCTCAACCATCATATTTATCTAAATCCTATCCGTCAGGATTGGGAGACTTCAGACCTGTATCTAAGTGGTAATGTTGTGGAAAAGTTGCAACAGGCTAAACAGGCGGTACAACAATATCCTGAAAACATCCAATATTATAAAGGAATGCAGGCACTGGAAAAGGTACAGCCAGAGCGCATACCTTTTGAATTACTCGACTTTAACCTTGGTGAACGATGGATACCTATTAATTACTATGAGAATTTTGCCAGACAATTGTTTGAACAGTCAACTGAAATTAATTACTTCCCATCACTGGATACCTTTAAAATCAGTACTGGACATAATACCAAAATTGACAGGGAATTTGCGATAACACCCAAAAGTGGAAGAACAACTTATGGCTATACGATATTGGAACATGCGCTGGAAAATACCACTCCCTTTTTCACCTATGAAGTAGACGGACCTGGAGGTAAATCAATACGACTACCCGACAATGAAGCCATACAATTGGCACATCAAAAAATTGAGAACATCCGTAATGGCTTTATTGAATGGCTTCAGGAATTACCACAGAACGATAAAAAGGAATTGGAAAACCTGTATAACGAAACATTTAATTGTTATGTACTACGTGAGTATGACGGAAGTCATCTCAGTTTTCCTGAGTTGGATAAAAAAGCCCTTGAAATTGAGGATTTGTATAGTTCGCAAAAAAACGCCGCATGGCGTATTATTCAAAACCGAGGTGCTTTAATTGACCATGAGGTTGGACTCGGTAAAACACTCACCATGATTGTTGCAGCCAATGAAATGAAACGCTTAGGAATCATACACAAACCAGCAATACTGGCATTACATGCAAATGTAGATCAAATTGCAACGACCTATCGTAAGGCCTATCCCAATGCCCGAATTTTGGCTCCAGGTGAAAATGATTTTACACCAGCTAAAAGAGCACGGTTGTTCCATGAAATTAAGAATAATAATTGGGATTGCATCATTCTGACGCACGATCAGTTCGGGAAAATTCCACAATCTCCAGAAATCCAAAAAGAGATATTGCAAAATGAATTGGATAATGTGGAACGTGATTTGGATACTGCAAAAGATTTGGGTGGAGATATATCCAAAAAGATACTAAAGGGGCTTGAGATAAGGAAAAATAATCTGGATGGAAAGCTGAAAGGTATATTAAAGGATATCGAAGAAAAAAAAGACAGCGGAATCAACTTCAGCGAAATGGGAATTGACCATTTGTTTGTGGATGAATCACACAAATTCAAGAATCTGACTTTCACTACCCGTCATGACCGAGTTGCAGGGATTGGAAATATGCAAGGAAGTCAAAAAGCGCTTAATATGCTTTTTGCTGTCCGTTCGCTTCAGGAAAAATTTGATTCGGATCTGTGTGTAACCTTTCTTTCTGGAACGCCTATTTCAAACAGCTTAACCGAGATGTATCTGCTTTTTAAATACCTGCGTCCAAAAGAAATGGAACGTCAGCATATTGAAAACTTTGATGGATGGGCATCAGTTTTTGCTAGAAAAACAACTGATTTTGAATTTTCTGTTACTAATGAAATCATCGCCAAAGAACGATTCCGTCATTTTATTAAAGTCCCGGAATTGGCACTATTCTATAATGAGATTACGGACTATAAAACAGCCCGACATATTGATCTGGACAAACCAGAAATTGATGAGCAGCTTGTCAATATCAGCCCGACACCAGAACAAAGTGAGTTCATTGCAAAGCTCATGCAGTTTGCGAAGACGGGTGATGCGGCACTTATTGGAAGAGCCCCCCTTAGCAGGGAGGAAGACAGAGGAAGGATGCTGATTGCAACAAATTACGCTAAAAAGATGGCTGCCGATATGCGCTTGATAGATGAAGGGTATGGCGATCATCCCGACAATAAAGTCAATACTTGCGCTCGAAATGTGGCTGAAATTTATAATGCTTCAACCCAACATAAAGGGACTCAGATTGTTTTTTCAGATATCGGAACACCCAAGCCAGACGCATTCAATATGTATGATGCGCTTAAAGAAAAACTGGTGGCGGACTTTAATATACCTGTCCATGAGATTACCTACATCCATGATTGGACTGATAAGAAGAAAGCGCAGCTTTTTTACAAAATGAATACAGGTGAAATACGCATTCTTTTGGGGAGCACGGAAAAAGCTGGTACAGGACTAAATGTTCAAAAACGTGTTGTGGCGATGCATCATTTGGACATTCCTTGGAGACCATCGGATCTAGGACAACGTAATGGACGTGGAGGCAGACAAGGCAACGAAGTTGCTAAACAGCATTATGATAATAAAGTTAAGAATTTCATTTATGCTACGGAGCAGTCACTAGACAATTACAAATTTAATCTTTTGAAAAACAAACAGACTTTCATCAGCCAGATGAAAAACTGTGAACTGAATGTCAGGTCTATTGATGAAGGTTCTATGGATGAGAAAAGCGGAATGAACTTTTCGGAATACATCGCAGTATTATCGGGCGACACTTCCCTACTCGAAAAATCAAAACTCGAAAAGAAAGTAGCCGTGATGGAAAGCCTTAAAAAAGCACATTACAAAGAAATTTCAAGAACCAAGTATCAGATTGAATATCTTCAGGAGGAAAAGGTTGTTACTACTAAAACATTGGATAAGCTAACAATAGATGAAGGATTGTACAAAAAGAACTTGAAGTATGAAAGTGATGGGACAAAGGCAAATCCCATACAATTGCATGATTTTAAAACGCAAGATTCCGAAAGTATCGGTAAGCAGATTATTGATCTCTATAAAAATTGGAAACCTCCAGATGGAGAAAGTGAAGCAAAACAAATCGGTAAGCTGTATGATTTTGGACTGTATATAAAAAGGGAACGCGAAGCCTATCAGAGTGATGGCCTTTACCAATACCGCTACTCCAACAGCTTTTATGCGCAACGTTCGGATGAAGGCATTAAATATACTTTCAATGGAGGAACGCCGAATGTGGACAATCCAAAATTGGCAGTTCGTCATTTCCTAAATGCAATTGACCGGGTAGAGCACCTCAAGGAAAAGTACCAAAAATCCTTAAATGATATTGAAAATCAGTTACCAGAATTACAACAATTAACTGCAAAACCCTTTAGCAAGGAGCATGAATTGCAACAAATGAAAAGTGAACTCTCCAATCTTGAAAGGGAAATAGCATTGAAAATTCAAGAGAACCAATTAAAGCAAGATAATCCGCAAGATACCAATATCAATGGAGAAACAGCAGAATCTAATGAGGTCTCAGTGATTCAATTACCTATAAAGAGCAGTGAGGAGCATACAGAAAAATCAGAGCATTTTTCAACTGTAGAAAGTGACAATGATAAATGGCAACAACAATCCTTTGCCGAAATGAGACGAAGTAACAGGATGAAATTTTAAAATAAATACCATGACAAATAGTGTATATCAAATCAACAAAGGAATTAACCAAAGTATAGAATTCAAGGGGTTGAAAGCACAATATATATGGTATTTGGGCGGAGGTGTCATTGTTCTTATGATTCTGTTTGCTGTAATGTACATTGCAGGTTTGCCCTCAATAGTCTGTATAGGAATTATTGGCGTTTCAGGGGCACTATGGGTTTTAAAAATATACAAGATGAGCCAGAAATACGGCGAACATGGTATGATGAAAGCTTTAGCAAAACGACAGATCCCCAAAGCAATCAGGACTCAAAGCAGGAAAATTTTCAAAATGCAAAAATAGCATTCCGTTAAAATTACTAACAGGTAAATAAAAATGAAGATGGAAAAGATGATAGATGATATTTTACCGATTATGGATGTTGAGCACGACTGCATCCTGTCCAAACAGGGTGACGTGACCGTAGTATTCAAGGCAGAGCTTCCTGAGATATTTACCTTGTCGGATCAGGAGTATGAAGCATTCCACCAAACTTGGCTGAAGGCAATAAAATTACTTCCTAAGTTCAGTGTATTCCATAAACAGGATTGGTTTATCGACAGTAAGTTTCAACCGGACTTTACCAATGAGGACAATAGTTTCCTGACCCGTAGCAGTGAGCGTTTTTTTAATGAACGTCCCTTTCTGGATCATTCGTGCTACATTTTCCTGACCAAAAAACCGGCAGGAAGAAAAACATCCAGTTCCTTATTTTCTAATTTACTTAGGAGTTCAATAGTTCCGGAAGAAACATTAAAAGCGCAGCTACGTCAGGAATTTATTGACAGTACCGGACAATTTGCACGAATCTTAGAAGACAGTGGTTTTGTAAAATTGACACGCCTTGGCAATGATGAACTCCGAAGTCACAGTAGAAAGATTGGGATTATAGAACGGTACTGCTTTCTTTCTGAAAAAGAAAATTCGTTTGTTTTTAAAGATATCGCTTTCAATGATGGGCTACAGGTTGGCGACAAACATTGCCAAATTTATACACTAGGTGATGCAGCTGACTTGCCTGCACTTTGCGGTTCCAGAATTAATTATGACCGATATTCCACGGATAAGACCAAGTTTAGTATCGGTTTTGCCTCAACGCTGGGTCAATTGCTTTCCTGTAACCACATTTACAACCAGTATATTTTTATAGAGGATTTCCAAAAAACGTTGCAGAAACTGGAAAGTAAAAGATTGCGTTTACAGTCCTTATCAGCTTACAGCAGAGAAAATTTGATTGCGCGTGATGCCACTAATGATTTTCTTAATGAGGCTATCAGCCAGCAACGGTTACCTGTCAAGGCACATTTTAATGTGTTAGTCTGGACAGATAATAAAGAAGAATTGAAAGACCTGAAGAACAAAGTTTCTTCCGCACTGGCGCAGATGGATGCGGCAGCCAAGCAGGAAACTATTGGAGCTGCACAGATTTTTTGGGCGGGTATTCCAGGAAACTCAGCAGACTTTCCTATGAATGACACTTTTGATACTTTCGCTGAACAAGCTACCTGCTTTTTGAATTTAGAAACAGGTTATCGCTCTTCCCTTAGTCCAATTGGGATTCGACTGGGAGACCGCTTGACGGGAAAACCAGTTCATGTGGATATCAGTGACGAACCTGTCAAAATGGGCATTTGCACCAATCGAAACAAATTCATACTGGGGCCTTCGGGTAGCGGAAAATCCTTTTTCACTAATCATATGGTCAGAAGTTACTACGAGCAGGGAACCCATATTGTTTTGGTAGATGTGGGACACAGCTACAAAGGACTGTGCGATATGGTAGGTGGGTATTATTTTACCTATGATGAAAAAAATCCGATACGATTCAACCCATTCTATATCAGCGAGGGCGACACTTTGGATACAGAGAAAAAAGAAAGTATCAAAACATTGTTGTTGGCTTTATGGAAAAAAGACAATGAAACATTCAACAGAAGTGAATATGTGGCACTATCCAATGCGCTGCAACTCTACTATGAAAAACTAGATGCCAATTCCAATTTGTTTCCCTGTTTCAATACTTTTTACGATTTCCTGAAAGATGATTTTGTAAAAATATTGGAAGGAGACAAGGTTAAGGAAAAGGATTTTGACGTGAACAATTTTCTGTATGTACTGCGTCCTTATTATCAGGGAGGTGAATTTGATTACCTGCTCAATGCTACCAAAAATCTCGAACTATTGAAAGAACGATTTATTGTATTTGAACTGGATAACATAAAAGATCATCCAATACTTTTTCCAGTCGTAACGATCATCATTATGGAGGTTTTCATCAGTAAGATGCGCAAGCTAAAAGGCATCCGTAAAATGATTCTTATTGAAGAAGCATGGAAAGCCATTGCTAAGGAAGGGATGGCCGAATACATTAAATATCTATTCAAGACAGTAAGAAAGTTTTTTGGAGAGGCTATTGTAGTAACTCAAGAAGTGGAAGATATCATTTCATCCCCTGTAGTGAAGCAGGCCATCATCAATAACAGTGATTGCAAAATATTGCTAGATCAGAGCAAATACCAAAATAAGTTCGAGCAAATCCAGGAACTGCTTGGACTTACAGAAAAGGAAAAGGCACTGGTGCTTTCGGTAAACAAAGCCAATGATCCCGATAAAAAATACAAAGAAGTATTTATTTCCCTAGGTGGAATACAATCTAAAGTATACCGCACTGAAGTATCCCTTGAAGAATACCTCGCCTACACCACCGAAGAAACGGAAAAAGTAAAAGTGCAAGCTTATACCAAGAGATTTGATGGTGATATCAAAAAAGGGATAGCGGCACTGGCTAATGATTTGCGAGCGCAGGCTAAAGGATGAAAGTTGAATAACATCGCAGAATAAATAAGAAACGCACACTAAAATACAGAATTATGAAAGCAAAGAAAAAAATGATGGTTTGCCTGCTGTGCCTGTTACTCCTAAGCACTCCTGCAAGACCGGCAGTAAACGTTGCGGCTTTTCCAATAATTGGATTGATTAAAGATGCAGTAAAGAAAGTCATATTAGCAATTGATCTGCGGATCCAAAGGCTGCAAAACAAAACGATCTGGCTACAAAATGCGCAGAAGAAATTAGAAAATACCTTATCCAAAATTAAGCTTGATGAGATTTCTGATTGGACAAAGAAGCAGAAAGACCTGTACAAAAATTACTATGGTGAACTGATGAAGGTCAAATCCATCATTACCTATTACCAGCGTATCAGTGACATTACCCAAAAGCAGGTACGTCTTGTGGATGAGTACGAAAGGGCTTGGAGTCTGTTCCAAAAAGACGACCATTTTAATTCAGAAGAATTGAAGTATATGCAAAAAGTGTACTCAGGTATATTGAATGAAAGCATGAAAAATATCGACCAGATTTTTTTAATCCTTGATTCATTTTACACACAGATGAGCGATGCCAAAAGACTTGAAATCATCAATACCGCAGCAGATCAGATTGATGCCAACTACGATGACCTTTTGTTGTTCAATAGGCAAAATATACTCTTAAGCTTGCAGAGAGCAAAAACAAAAAATGACGTGGATGCTGTTAAGAAGTTTTATGGGATTCCATTATTAAAACCTTAAAGTGATGAAAAAAATAGTTCTATTCATGCTCCTTGCAGGATTCTTAAACGCAAACATTTATGGGCAAGCAAAACAAGCAGAAGTACTCCTGAAACAAATCGCAGCCCTTCAAATCTATATTAGCTATGCCCAAAAAGGCTATTCCGTTGCTAAAAAGGGACTCAACACCATTGGAGATTTCAAACGCGGCGAATTTAATCTTCATTCTGATTATTTCAATTCGCTCAAGACGGTTAACCCGAAAATAAAAAAGTACGCAAGGATTGCTGAAATTATATCCCTTCAGGTAAAGATCATGAAAAGTTACGGTGGTATTTACCAGCGATTTCAGCAGGATGATTTATTTCACGGGGATGAAGTGGATTATATCAATCGCGTATTCGATCGCCTAATTGAAAATTGCGATGACAATCTAGAGGAACTCATCACAATTGTAACAGACGGGCAGCTCGAAATGAAAGATGATGAGCGAATGAAACGAATCGATGCAATCTATCAGAACATGCTGGAAAACCACACTTTTTGTGAGAGTTTCAGTAATCAAACCAGATTGATGTCCCTCTCAAGAACTAAGGATACTAAAGAGGTAAAAACTAGCCGTTCCTTGCGTGGCATTAACACCGATTTACCATGAAAAAAATACTAATTATAGGAATTGTGCTTGTCGGTTTATTGTTACCGTCGAAGGTTACAGCTCAAGCACAGGAAATGCAACAATTGATTTTGAACATAGAAAAGCTTGCCCAATTCAGGCAGATCCTCAAGGATATGAAAAAGGGCTATGAAATTCTTAATGGCGGTTATAATACGGTAAAAAAAATATCTCAGGGAAATTTTAGCCTTCATGAAACCTTCCTTGATGCGCTCATGCAGGTAAGTCCAACGGTTCGGAATTACGGACGTGTTGGCGATATTGTCAACTATCAGTTGCTTTTGGTAAAGGAATACAAGGCTGCATTTGATCGTTTCAGAAACAGTGGAAATTTCAATCCTGAAGAAATAGCCTATCTCGAAAGGGTGTATGATAATCTCTTTAAGCAGTGTCTTAGAAATCTTGACGAGCTAGCCTCAATTGTTACTGCAAATAAACTCAGGATGTCTGATGATGAACGATTGGCCGCAATTGATAAAATTTATGCTGATATGCAAGATAAACTTTTGTTCCTGCGAAACTTCAACAACAACACTTCGGTGCTAGCGATACAACGTGCAAAGGAGCACAATGATGTGAATACAATGCGTAACATTTACAAAGTAAATAACTAAATACCCACTCACATGATAAAGATAAATAAGGCGGCATTCTTTGCCTCCATAGGGATGCTATTGCCTTTTACTAGCCAGTCACAAGGGCTGGCAGTCGACATGAATAGTCTGCATAGTGTATTGGAACAATTGTATGACGAGATGCTGCCTTTATGTAGCAACCTTTTGGGAGTTGGACAGGGAATCGCTGGCTTTGCGGCCATCTGGTATATTGCCTCCAGGGTTTGGAGGCATATAGCAAGCGCAGAACCCATAGACTTTTACCCGCTGTTTCGTCCTTTTGTTATCGGCTTTTGTATTATGATTTTTCCTTCAGTGCTAGACATGATCAATGGCGTGATGAAACCTACCGTTACAGCAACTGCCGCAATGGTAGAGGGATCGAACAAAGCTATTGAAGTACTGCTCCGACAAAAAGAAGATGCGCTCAAGACTACCGATCCTTGGCAGATGTATGTTGGTGCAGATGGAAGTGGTGATCGTGATAAATGGTACAAATACACCCATGATGATAAGAATCCTAGTACTGAAGGAGCATTTGCAAGCATTGGGAACGACATCAAGTTTGCCATGTCCAAGGCATCTTATAATTTTCGCAACTCTGTAAAAGAATGGATGAGCGAAGTATTAAGAGTTCTTTTTGAAGCCGCTTCACTTTGTATTGATACGCTTCGAACTTTTCAACTAGTTGTACTATCTATTTTAGGACCACTCGTTTTCGGTATATCAGTCTTCGATGGTTTCCAACATACGCTAACCGTGTGGCTGGCACGCTATATCAATATCTACTTATGGCTTCCAGTGGCCAATATTTTTGGCAGTATAATCGGCAAGATTCAGGAGAACATGCTAAAAATTGACATAGCACAGGCCAATGATTATGGGGATACCTTCTTTAGCAGGACCGATGTAGCGTATCTGGTATTTATGATTATCGGCATTGTAGGCTATTTTACTGTTCCCTCTGTTGCTAATTACATTGTTCACGCAGGCGGTGGCGGAGCTTTAGGTCAAAAAGTGACCAGTCTCTTTAGCAACTCCACAAATTCGGCGGTTAACACGGCATCTGCTGGTACAGGAATGGTAGTGGATGCGATGGGCAATGCTGCTGGACGCATGTCTCAAAGTTTGTCTGGTTCGGGTGCTTCGGCTCCCTACTTTAAGGACAAGGATAGCTACATGGGCGATAAGTTGAAAGGCAATTCATAATCCTTAAAAAAGAAAACATCATGTTTAGCAAAATGAAAAATATTGACACCGCTTTTCGGCATGTTCGCGGCTTTACCATGCTAGTGATAACTGGTTGTATCGTAATCTGCTGCTTCGCCCTTTACAGGAGTTTCAGTTTAGTATCGCAAATGCAAGATAAGGTCTATATACTGGCTAATGGAAAAGCGCTGGAAGCCTATGCTTCGGACAGGAAAGATAATATACCCGTTGAAGCACGAGATCATGTAAAGACCTTTCATAAGTTATTCTTTACCCTTGATCCGGATGATAAAGTAATCAAAAGTAACGTAACCAAGGCACTTTATCTTGCTGATGATAGTGCCAAACGGATATACGATGATTTAAAGGAAAATGGGTATTACGCTGGTATCATATCAGGGAATATCAGCCAGACCATACAGGTGGACAGCATAACAATTGACACCAATACCTATCCCTATCAATTCCGTTGTTACGCTATCCAAAATATTACCAGAACTACCAGCATTGCACATCGAAATTTGATAACGGAAGGCAATCTTCGCAATGTATCGCGTAGTGATAACAATCCACATGGATTTTTGATCGAACGGTGGAACACAATCGAGAATCGTGATTTAAGTACCGAAAACAGAAAATAATAAAACTACAAATCATGAAATTCACTTTTAAAAAAAACACTAAAAATTGTCCTACTGAGGCTGATAGTTTCAAGAGTAGTTTATTACAAAGATTTGATGAAGCGAATCTACGGTTACAATATAAGTGTGCCAACTGGTTAGAGCGTAAGACAGCACATTTATCACGCGAAAGTTGGATTATTATTCTGTTTTGTTTTACAGTGCTTACAAGCGGTTGTAGCATTTACCTGATTGTGAATAGCTTTTCAGGGAATACAACTAAAAGCATAGCTGTAACTCCAATTACCAAACCAACCAATTCGGTACCATTAGAGGAAAAACCCATCCAGCTAAATGCGATCATCAATACAACCGAATTTGAAAAAATTGTCCGCTTTCGCAGGTATATGGATAGTCTGGGCCGCAGTCCCACAGGGAAAAAACTGCAAGACAGCATTGTGCACTACCGTCCCGGACTGATGGACAGTATCAGGAGAGTAGAACATTATTATCACTCACAATTTAAAAATTAATATCATGGAACAAAAAACAAAATCGCTAAAAATGTTAAGACAGCGCAAGCTGTTAGTTGTATTGCCGCTATTGGTTCTCCCATTTATAACTGTTATGTTTTGGGCGTTTGGCGGTGGAAAAATGGAGGCTGCAAATACACAAACAGTAGAAAAAAAGGGTTTCAATATAAAGCTCCCCGACGCGAATCTGAAGGAAGGACTCCCATTGGATAAGATGAATTATTATGATCAGGCAACCCTTGACTCTATAAAGCTTGATGAACTTATCAAAAAAGACCCAAACTATTTGAGTCAATCTTTTCAGGTAGATTCTACAGAAGAAAGTAGCAACGCTACTTTAGGAAAAGGAAATACGGGTTTAAATACATCGGTGTATCGTGATCCGAACGCAGAAAAAGTGCATCAAAAATTGGAAGCATTACAAAAGGCGATAAATACGCCAGTAACTCCTCCAGCACAAAATCGGGATTTTGACAAATATGCAAAATCAAATGAGACCTCGACGCATTCCAATGATGTTGACAGGCTGGAACAAATGATGCATTCCATGAACGGCCAAAGCGGCGATCAGGATCCCGAATTACAGCAACTCAGCGGAATGCTCGAAAGCATCCTTGATATTCAACACCCTGACAGGATGCAGGAAAAATTGAGAAAAGCCTCGGAACAACAAAGAGGACAGGTATTTGCCATCTCTACCAGAACGCAGGAAGACACTGTTTCTTCTTTGCAAAGTGCTCCGGTAAATGCTCCTGCCTTTGCTGGACAATCCGGACACAATGGATTTTACTCCTTGGATGAACCGGCAAGTGTTGACTATACACAAAATGTCGTGAAAGCTGTCATCCATGAAACCCAGACTATTGTAAATGGTTCAACAATTAAGCTGCGACTTACGAATGATATTTTTATAAATGGAATAAAAATTCCAAAGGACAATTTTCTTTTTGGCACAGCTTCGCTAAAAGGGGAAAGACTGGCAATTACCATAAACAACCTAAGATACAACAACTCCCTTTTTCCTGTTGACTTATCCGTATATGATATGGACGGGCTCCTTGGGATCTATATTCCAGGCGCAATCAACCGTGACGTTGCAAAAGCATCTGCTGACCGTTCTATGCAAACACTGGGTGTTGCGAGTCTTGATGATTCTTGGGGAGCACAAGCGGCGGGAGCTGGGATTGAAGCTGCTAAAAGCCTTCTCAGTAAAAAAGTAAAACTGGTCAAAGTGGTTGTAAAGGCGGGCTATATAGTACTGCTTCGTGATGAAAAGCAGAAACAAAAAGATTCCAATTAAAAACTAAAAATTATTAACTATGAAAAATTTTAATCTATTGGTGATGGGGTATCTATTACTTATTACCATCAGTGCATTTGCACAACAAACAGGCAAAAACCGTCTATCTAAAATCGAGCCTGATTTTTTAACGATAGCCTATTCAAAAACGACCAATCTCGTATTTCCCTTTGCTATTAAAAGTGTAGACAAAGGAAGTCAGGATATACTGGTACAGAAAGCGAAAGGTCTTGAAAATATACTTCAGATTAAGGCTGCACAGAAAGGATTTTTTCAGACCAACCTTACAGTGGTCACTGCCGATGGTAAATTATATTCTTTCGTGTTAAACTATGGTGAGAACTCGCCACAGTTGAATCTCACCGTGAATAAGACCAAACCCGAAGGACAGGAAATTTATTTTTCATCTGAAAGTGGAAACGAAAAGGATGTCCAAGAGTATTCCAAATTGGCTTTTTATGACAAAAAAAAGATACGTGGTGAAAAGGAAAGCACCTATGAAATTGAGTTTCAACTTAACGCAATTTTTATACGTGATGATGTTATGTACTATAGGATAAAGGTAACGAACAATTCCAAAATCAATTATGATATTGACCAGCTTCGTTTTTTTATTCGTGATAATAAGAAGGTAAAACGAACCGCTTCACAGGAAATCGAAATTACACCAATCTACATTCTAAATAATGTAGTTAAAATTGAAGGAGAAACGGAAAATACATTTGTATTTGCGATTCCTAAATTTACAATTCCAGAGAAAAAATACTTAGCTATACAACTTATGGAAAAAAATGGTGGCAGACATGTGGAACTGCATGTGAAGAACACAAAGTTGGTGCAGGTCACTGTGCTTCCCAAATTATAATTAGTAATCATTTAAAAAATTGAGTCATGAACGAGAAAAATTTTGAATACTTAAAAGACCAGGTTAAGTACACCGGTTTCGGTGAAGGACTGGAAAGTGAATTAAAAGAAAAAATGCAGAAAGAGGAACCTAATTTCACTTTGACCCATAATGCACAATACGGCAATGATACTGCTCTAGCTACATTGAATTTTAAAAAATCAGATCAAAGCGATATGTATTTTTTTAATTCCTACAAGGTTGAATTGCAAAAGGAGAATTCCAAGGAAGCTCTGGAACAAACCTTTTATATCAATAAAGGCAGCAACATTACCATGAAAGAAGCCTTTAATCTTATGGAGGGAAGATCCGTAAACAAAAACCTTACCAATAAAGAAGGGGAATTATACAATGCCTGGGTACAGATGGATTTTAAACAAGCCGATACTAACGGAAACTTTAAGCTAAACCAATACCATCAAAATTACGGTTACGATCTTGAAGCAACATTGGCTAAACATCCAATCAAGGAACTGGAAAATCCCAAGTATAAAGAGGATCTGATGGATTCTATGAAAAAAGGAAACCTGCAATCTGCTACTTTCCTAAAAGAAGGCAATGAGGTCAAGCAGTATATTGAGGCCTGTCCACAATTCAAAACTATCAATGTGTACGATGGTAATATGCAACGAATTGACAACCGTCATTCCAAAGAGGAAAAACAGTCCGAAGCCGAAAAAGCCTCGGTTAAACAGGATAGCAAAAAGCAAAACCAGAGTGCTGACGATGACGGCCCAGAAGTCCCAAAGGAAGGCAAGAAAAGAAGGAAAAGCCAGTCTAATTCCATGTAAGTAAATGTGATACATAAAATTTGAATTATGAACGAACAACTTCCCATTAACAGAGTAGAGATGGAATTGAGCCAGTGGCGCTCTAGGGAAGAGCGTTTTAGTAAACTGTTTTCTTTCAGTCTTTCAAACAACAGGTCACTGCTTAAAGAAAAGCTACACCACTACGAGCGCATTGCGTCGAAGTATAAAGGCTCGCCGAATATGGACGAACAATTTGCTTTGCGGATGCTAAAGCAGGAAAAAAGCAGGGTATTAAAACAACTTTATCCTAATTTATTGGTACGCCTTGCTCGTAAGGTGCTCGTTACACCATTAATAGAGCAAATAGCAGTCCGACAGGATCTAAAGGAAGTAGAACAGAATAGTCAATCGCTGCACGATCAAGTGCAGCGCATTGGTTTTCGAGATTTGTCGGCTACAATAGACCACCAAATTAGACAGGGGCAAGATCGGTTCACTATTCCGATTTCCTATTACATCAACGAAAAAGAACGACTCGATCACGAACTTTCTTTTGTTAAAGACCAGAGAGAACACTATCAATTTGAAGGCTATAAAACCACTTTGCAAAATGAATCAAAGCCTGAAGAAAATAGACAACACTACTTTAAAATTCGGGAAGGTCATGCTGTTGACACAACACAGGCTTATAATCTATTAGCAGGACGCTCAGTTCAAAAGGAAGGGTCTTGGATACAACTTGACCTTAATGATAAGGATGCAAATGGTAATTACCGTATCAAAGAGTTTCATTCGGGATATGGTTATAATCTTGAAAAAGCATTACAACAACTACCGTTAAAAGAGCTGTCAAGTAAAACCGAGGCAGATAAATTGCAGGATGCTTTAAAACAAGGTAGTCGGCAGTCCGTAATCTTAAATAAAAATGGAAATGAACATCGCTTTTATATCGAAGCCAATCCTCAATTTAAATCGGTAAACATTTATGATGAGCACTCGAGAAAGGTAACACTTGCAACCGCACTAGGTAATAAACCAATGGAAACGGTAAAACAGATGCAAAAAGCCAATGAGCATCAAGAGAAAAACCATTCAAAACGAAATGGCATGCATGTAAGTTGATAAACCATAAAACAATGAAAACACTACAACCTTTATCCGATTTCTTTAAAGCAATAGAGAAAGATTATCGTATCAGCGTCACGCATATCGGTATATATGCTGCATTGCTGCAATTTAGAGTGGATAAGGGCTTTATTAATCCAATTCAAGTATACAGTTATGAAATTATGGAGATAGCAATGATATCTTCCCCAAAAACATATCATAAATGTATGAATGAACTAAATGAGTATGGCTACATTAAGTACGTACCAACCCGCAATAGAAACCAGAGGAGCACAACTTATTTCCCCTTATGACTAATTAAATCAGTAAAGTTTTGTTCATGGGCTTGTCCGATCAATAGAAGAAGGTTAAGCAATCAATGACAAAGAAGATAGTCCTCGAGATGTATAAAATAATTTAAAATATTTAAGCTTATAGAAATAACGGTAGTAAAGTTTAATGCATTTAAAAAATAAAAGTATGGAACAATATGTAAATACTAAAGAAGCAATGGTGATTTTAGGAATAAGAAGTCAAACCACAATTGGGAAATATGAAACAGATGGAAAAATAAAAGTATACAGACCCTTTAGTAATAGAAAAAGGTACAAGGTTAGTGAATTATTAAAAATTCAACATAAAAGATAGTGTAAAGCTATCTTTTTTTGTTTGATTCAAAAAAGGTATCTTTGCACCGTCTAAATTAAACTCCTATTTAAAATTAGAGACCTAATTAGAGACCTCTTAATTTTAATAAACAAAAAAGCCTTATTTTAGGCGCTTTTATACCATGAATTACCTTTCTGTAGAAAATATCTCGAAATCTTTTGGTGAACGTACGTTGTTTAAAGACATCTCGTTCGGAATTAATAAAGATCAAAAAATTGCCTTCATTGCCAAAAACGGTTCTGGAAAAACGACTATTATGAGTATCATTAATGGTCTCGAAGAATCGGATACCGGCAAAGTCGTATTAAGAAAAGGCATAAAAATGGCATTTTTGTCTCAAAACAATAATTTGCAGGAGGAATTGACTATTGAGGAAAGTATTTTTGCCTCTGATAATGAGACGTTAAAAGTGATTGAAGCGTATGAAAAAGCATTAGAAAATCCGGAAGATGAAGAAGCTTATCAAAAAGCTTTTGACGGAATGGATCAGCATAATGCTTGGGATTTTGAAACGCAATACAAGCAAATTTTGTTCAAATTGAAGTTGGAAAATTTCAAACTGAAAGTAAAAAATCTTTCGGGTGGACAGAAAAAAAGATTGTCTCTTGCTATCATTTTGATTAATCGTCCCGACTTATTGATTTTGGATGAACCTACGAATCACTTAGATTTAGAGATGATTGAATGGCTAGAGAGCTATTTTGCAAAAGAAAACATTACGTTGTTTATGGTGACGCACGACCGTTTTTTCTTAGAACGTGTGTGTAACGAAATCATTGAACTAGACAACGGAAAATTATACCAATACAAAGGAAATTACTCCTATTATTTAGAGAAAAAAGAAGAACGCATAGCATCTGAAAATTCAAGTGTAGATAAAGCACAGAATCTTTTTGTGAAAGAATTAGAATGGATGCGCCGTCAGCCAAAAGCGAGAACGACCAAATCGAAATCGCGTCAGGATGATTTTTATGAAATCAAAGAAAAAGCACAAAGTCGCCGTCGCGAAAATAAAGTAGAGCTTGAAATTAACATGGAACGCATGGGAAGCAAGATTATCGAACTTCACAAGATTTCTAAAAAATTCAAGGATCATGTGATCATGGATAATTTTAGTTTTGATTTTCAACGTGGCGAAAGAATTGGTATTATAGGTAAAAACGGAACAGGAAAATCGACTTTCTTAAATTTATTGACTGGAACCTTACCGCTTGATAGCGGAAAAGTAGTTGTAGGTGAAACCATAAAAGTAGGGTACTACACTCAAAGTGGAATCAACCCAAAACCAGGACAGCGCGTTATTGATGTCATTAAGGAATACGGGGAATTCATTCCTTTGATGAAAGGAAAATTGATTTCGGCTTCGCAGTTGTTAGAGCGTTTCTTATTTGATGCCAAAAAACAATATGATTTTGTAGATCGATTGAGCGGTGGTGAATTGAAACGTTTGTATTTGTGTACGGTTTTGATTCAGAATCCGAACTTCTTGATTCTGGATGAGCCGACGAATGATTTGGATATTGTAACACTGAATGTTTTAGAAAGTTTCCTTTTGGATTATCCTGGATGTCTTTTAGTAGTTTCTCACGATCGATATTTCATGGATAAAATTGTAGATCACTTATTCATTTTTAGAGGTGATGGTGTAGTCGAAGATTTTCCAGGAAACTACTCTGATTTTAGAGCCTACGAAGACAGTGCTGATGTTGCTCAAAAAGAAGAAAACAAAGCCGAAAAGAAAGACTGGAAACAAAACAATCCAACCGGAAATTTGACTTTCAATGAGCAAAAAGAATTCCAGAAAATAGAACGAGAAATCAAAGATTTAGAGATTCAAAAAGTAGCTATTGAGCAACTTTTTTCGGACGGAAAAATTACTGATGCTGACATTGAGAAAAAAGGAAATGAATTGCAAAACCTCATCCAAAAAATGGAACTTAAAGAAGAACGTTGGTTTGAATTAAGCGCCAAAATGGAAGGATAAAATTAGGAATCAGTGTTCAGTCGCAGTTTGCAGCTTTGAACATTTTTACTGTTATAGGATTAGATCCACAACAAAATTTTGATTTTGTTGTGGATTTTTTTTTGCATAAAACCAATTTTTAACTAGTAAGAAAATTAAGATTTAATTAAATATCCTATTAGTGTTTTGTAGTTTATTTTATATATTTTTGAGAAATATAAATTTTGATGTTTATCAGACCCAGATACTTAATAATGGTAGATTAAATTGATTTCATTAGATCTAAATATAAGTTATGCATAATGCGCAAAAATTGACAATATAGAAATTACTATGCTTTGTATTTTGAATACTCAAATTGATTTATTAGACATCTTTACCTTAATAGTTAGTGTAATCGCATTAATTGCAACGCTTAGAAAAAAAGAATTCGGAAAATTATATTTTACACCAAAAAATGAAGATCAAAAACATATTTGGGTGAAAGTTTTAAAATCCGATTTGTATGATTTAAAATTCATTTGCGAACCTTATGTAAACATGATGTGCCGAATTAATTTATATGATTGTAATACTGAAAAAGATACTACCTTATTTTTTATTGAGGAAACCAAACCAATATTTGAAATTGGATTATTGAAGGAAAACACAATTTTGAAATTTACACATTGTAACTCTACGCAAATACACATTGAATATAAAGACAAATACAATAATATTTACACCCAAAATTTAACGCAAGACAAAATTTCGAAAAGATGCCACAAGAATATTTGGAATTTGACTTTTGTTGGAACATAATTTGTACTAAGCATAAAAGCTTCGACGCGAATTTAGGATGATTTAGAATATCCTAAAACAGGACTAAATTTATTTCCAAACTGGTCGAGAACGTTGTATGAAACCATAAAAAAACTCAAATCGAAATGACTAAATTGAAATTGAAATTTATAATTATTATCACAATACTTCTATTCAGTTCGTATTATCTGATTTCATTCTTTTCAACTTTCCACTTTTATGCTGCTGGAAGATATCCTTACGCAGAAACTTATTATCTCAAATATTCTGAAAAACAAATCATCACTGCAATGGAAAAGCTTAAACTAAAAAATGCGGACTTAGTTGATAATGATACGACAGATTATTGGCATGACGTTTATTTTGATTTAGGAGACAAAAGATTACAAACATGGACAAGGCCAATTAATGAAAACGAAACAGATTTTGCTCTTGTTGCTATATATAAAAACAAAAAGTGGCAATTAATTAATCAAGACTTGGGTTTATTTGGAAATATAATGATGAAAAGAGAATTTGAAAAAGTAATAATAGAAAGACTTAAAATTGAATTAAAAAAATAAATGGCTTAATATAAAAGCCATTTAGCAAGATTGCAAATTTTGTAGTAAATTAACCTTTATTTCTCGCAAGAAATTTTATTTTAATAGAAAATAACAAGTAACGAAGTTCGCAATCTTGCCAAGCTTTGGAACACTAACTGCTAGCTTAAAGGACGAAACTTATGCAAGTTAAAACTTTAACGAATTAGTACAAATTGTTTAATGATTCTAAACTTACTCATGCTGATTTAATCTGAAATCGCTTAAATTTTAAAATCAACATTAAACCTTTCGTAAGTCAAAGCGTCTACTTTAATACTGTGTGCAAGATTTCTAAAAAAAGTTTGGGAAATTATAAAAAATGAAAAAAATGAAAAAATTAATTATTGCCAGCATTCTTTTGTGTTCAATGTGTGCGTCAGCTCAAGATGATTACGTCATAAAAAAGGACGGAACTAAAATTCTAATAAGAAATGAAGTCTACCATCATTCTACTTTTGGAAAACTACGTTGCTACTTTTCAGACTTAAAGGGTATACAGTTTGAAAAAGGAATTGAATTAGATGAAATAGAAAAATTAGTTACAAGCGACATAACTTACATACCATTTAAAGAAAGTGAAAAAAGAAATAAAGACTTAATGCTATACAAAGTTGTTGCAGAATCTGACGATAAAATATTGTTATTAGCCTTTTATCCACCTGCTATTCAACCTTCGTACGCTCCAGAATACTATTTATGGTATCAATATAGGATAGTAGATAAGAATACTAGCAGCATTGTCGAGGCTGGTATGTTTTGCGAAAGTGGAATACGAAAAAAAATAAAAGATCAAAAAATTGCTATAGAAGCTGTTAAAAAGCATTTTTCAAACTGTAAAAATATCATGGGTAATTTGGCTGAGTTTGAAACAAGATTACCAAAAAAAATGGGAACTGGGTTTACAGATGCTTATATTGCAGGTTTTATGCATCAAAAAAAGCTTTTGAAATGTGAGTTGTAATTCCCCGCTCTTCACAGATGAAATAGTACTTCAGTAAACTACGCAAATATTATAAACTTTGCGCCCGCAATTATAGTAGCAAAAAAATACAATAAACCCCACCCAAAGTTGGTAATCGCAACTTGGGATGGGGTTTATCGTTTGGATACATTAACAGAAAATTAGCACAATTACGGTACTTGAGTATTGAAATAACATATACATTTGACTATCAATTTCAATCATCAAACTATAAATCAACTCAAATGAACGTAAATTCTACAAACACCTCCATCAAAAAAAAATCTAAATTCATACCATACCTGCTCTTGTTGAGTACGATTTTCTTTTTTCAATATTCTTGGTCACAAAATATTTCAGTAAAAATAATTGATGCAACTACTAAAGAACCTATTCCCTACGCCACCATCAATATTGATAAAAAAGAGCATTTGATCTCAAATGCTGAAGGTTTTTTTAACCTATCTGAAACTGCAGTTCAAGACGAAAATACACTAATCATTACGTATCTTGGATATAAAAATCTTGAAGTTAAAGTAAGTCAATTATCAAAACTAGAGTATGTCATAGCACTCACTCCTACTATTTTTGAATTAAATGATGTACAAGTAAATGGTGAAAAAACCAATCCTTATGTTATCATGGCTACGGTAAAGGCTAATCTTTCTGTAAATTATAGAAATACCGATAATCCTATTAAAGACATGTTATTTGTAAGAAAATCAACGACGACATATCCTAAAGAAGTTGTAGTTGATGTAAATCAGTCTACTGGTTTTTCAAAACAAGCACTCAAGCAAGTAAATAGTGATGTTCAATCTTTTACAAACACTTTAATCGCATCACCTCCAAAAGAGTATACAGACATGTTGTGTAATTTATTTACTCATACTATTAAAAAAGACAATAAGTCAATTGAATTACATAAAATGAACGTTCTCAAAGCAACGGTTCTCAAAAATGAGGGAAGTGCAACCTCATCAGAAGAGTTGAAACAAATAGGCATCAAAACAATGCTAAAACACTTAGATTCTACAAAGTATTACCGCATAAAAAGTGGACTCATCGGTTCTCGAGATACCATTTCTTTAAGAAAAGATTTCAACAAAAAGAAAATAAAAAATAAAAAAACAGATCAAAGTACGCTCTTAACAACTACCAAATACAATTTAACACAATTCATTCAGAACAATAATTTAGGTAAATCTTCTGAGCATGATTTTATAAATAATCCAGAACTGTACCGCTACAAATTTGAAGGAACTACTTTTACTGAGGATAACGATTATGCATTTGTACTTTCATTTTCACCAAAGAAAGGCAGTGCAAAATATACAGGTAAACTCTACATTAACGAGTCGGATTATGCCGTTCTTAGAGCTGAATACCAGCTTGACGAAGGAGAAAAACTTAACAATGTTAATTTAAAATGGCTTTTAGGCATTAAAGTAGCCCAAAATAACAACAAAGGAATTTTAATGTTTCGCAAAAAATCTGAAAACAAGAATTATTACCTGCACTATGCCTCTGAAGAAAATGGGAATTATTTTTATGTAAACCGTCCTTTGAAATTTATTGAAATCACAAAAGAAGACAAAGATATTCTATCATTAGACATAAAATTTGAAGGAAACTCTACGACTAAAACTGAATTTTTAAATCTATCACATTCCCTTGTAACCGATACTGATGTTACTAAAGTTGTTGAAAATGAATTCAAACTTATAGCCATAAAATCATACGATCCTAAAATATGGAAAGGATACCATGCTATTGAACCATTGTCCGAATTAAAGCGATTTAAAGCTAAAGAATAATACCTCCGCACAATGTTTCGATATCAAATCTTTTTAAAACTAGTTAGTTAATTTAAAGAAAAACTTATCCAATATAATTTATGAAATGGACATTTTTGTTATCGGCAATATTATTATTCGCATGCAATAAGAAAGAAAATCAGCGCAGCACAATTGTGAATGACACTTTAATAACAATTCCTGAAATCACTACAGTAATAAAGGATGAAAAGCCAGAAATTCATTTGCCAAAGCAATATTCTAATGAACGTTTTAAAAAAGTAACTGTCGAACGCATCGATGAAAATAAATTCAGAATTCGCGGAAAAGGGCAAATCTTTGAGGCAAGCTTCAACTGGATAATTGAAGACGGACACGACGAGTTAAAGGCGGGGTTTCAGACCACTGATGCCGGAGCTCCTGAATGGGGTAACTTTGACTTTACAATTGCGGTTCAAAAAAAACGAGAGAATTCAAAATTGACGCTGATTTTGTTTGAATCAAGTGCTAAAGATGGCAGCCGTCAACATGAATTGCCAATTGTTCTTTTTTAATTTGAGTTAGCAAAATACATTAATCATCTTGTACCAGTATCATAGTTCAGAATTATATTTTGTACACAAATAATAACCCAAAGCATTGATAAGTCTGAAATTCAACTTATACACAATTCCCGTAAATGAATTATTTTGCGTATTTTTGAATTATCCTTGATAAAATATGAATCCAATTGAAATCCATACTGCTGCTATAACAAAATTATGCAAAACGCATAATGTTAAGTCATTGCATGTATTTGGTTCTGTTTTAACTGAAAAATTCAATACGGAAAGTGACATTGACTTAATCGTTGAATTTCAACTTATAGATGTCTTAGATTATGCAGATAATTATTATGATTTGAAATTTTCATTAGAAACAATACTAAAAAGAGAAATTGATTTGCTTGAAGAAAAAGCAATTAAAAATCCTTATTTTCGACAAACTATAAATCAAAATAAACAACTGATTTATGGACAATAATATTAAAACTTGGCTTTATGATATTTTAAGTTCCATCAATGAAATAGAAAGTTATTTTATTGATAAACCAAAAGAATTCAAAGCCTATGAAAATGATGTGAGAACAAAAAGAGCCATCGAAAGGAATATCGAAATCATTGGCGAAGCAATGAACCGTATTTTAAAAGAAGATAGCGAAATCATTATTTCGAACTCCAGAAAAATAGTTGATGTTAGAAATAGAATAATTCACGGTTATGATTCTGTTTCTGATGATGTGATTTGGGGAATTGTAATTCGACATTTACCCATATTACAAAAAGAGGTCGAAAAAATGCTAGAAGAATAGTAAATAATGTTTGTATTAACAAATTGATAAACCACAACAAAATCCAATTCTGTTGTGGTTTTTTTATTTTCAAACATACCATCTCTACCAAGCAATCGAATTATAACCCTTCAAAAACTACCCGCTCTACGAAGTATGCAATGGTTTTTGATTACGCTGCGCAAATGTATTTGACTTTGCGCCCACAATTATAGTCACAAAAACCAATTTTTAACTAGTAAGAAAAATAATAATTAAATAAAAATCCGATTGGTGTTTTGTAGTTTATTTTATATATTTTTGATAAATATAAATTTTGATTTTTATCAGACTAAGACACCATATAATGGTAGGTTGAGATGATTTCATTAGTTTTATTTACAGGTTGGATGTAATTTATAAAAATAGGATGTGAAAATGAAAAATTATTTAAAATCTGTTCTTCTTATTCTGTTTTTAAGCGTAACATTTTTAGCTTTTGGACAAAATTCAGACTTAATAATCACTCCGCAAATTAAAATCCCAACTGATTCGATAGCAAAAAAATATCTGATTGAAAATCTCAAAATATTTATTCAAGATATTGAAAATGGCAATGTTAACTCTGGAGTAATTGCGAAAGTTCATTTATTTAAATACAAAGATTATTTTGATATTTTTAATAATATTCAAAATAGTGATAAATATGGTACAAGATTTTTCAAACCATACTTAAAAAATATAGTTCTGCAATCTGATAGATCTTATAAAATTGATATTTCATATTTCGGAATTGATGACAAAAACCAAATTTTAAACCGTATTAATTTTTCAGTTATAGCAAAGAGTGAAAACGGAAATTTTAACTTCTACTGTCCTTTTGAAGAGAATGTAAAAAACTGGAATTACAAAAAACAAAAAAAAATAACTTTTCATTTTGATGATAATTTTAATAAAGAAAATGCTTTAAAATTTGAAAAATATAATGCTGAAATTGCTAAAAAACTGAATCTAAGCCCAATTGCTTTTGGATATTACAAATGTAAAGACATACAAGAAGTTTATAAACTTCTTGGGATTGATTACTTTTTACAAATAAATGGAGATGTGCGTTCTAGTTGGATTTTAGATAAAGGACAAATTTTTATTTCTGGAACAAATTTAGAGGAATATAACCACGATTTAACGCATTTATATTTTGAAAGAAAATTTGGAAATGAAATTAGGAATTGGACAGCAGAAGAAGGATACAATATTTACACAACTGATTATTGGGGGAGAAAGCCATCAGAAATTTTTGAGCTATTAGAAAACTTCATAAAAGAAAATCCAGACAAATCACTATATGAAGTTTTTCAAAAGAACAATATTCTTCAACATCCAATTAGAATAAAATTTCCTATTTCTGCAATATTTATGCGAAAATTAGAACGCGAAAAAGGTTTTGATAAAGTATTAGAACTTATTTGTAGTGGAAAAACTGATGATAATTATTATAAACTTTTAGATAAGTATCTCAAAGTAAATAAAGATAATTTTGACCAAATTGTAAAACAAGAATTACAAAAAAAATAGACTACAGCAAAAAGCTAGGTTTTCGTTGAGTGCATATCACGAACAATGAACGCCCGCTCTTCCAAATACACAGCAATTCTTGATTACGCTGCAAAAATATCTCTGACTTTGCGGCCACAATAGTAAGCACAAAAAACTTCTGAAAATCCAATTCTGTTGTAAATTTTATTTGTAATTTAACTGATTGAAGACCTTACTTTCGTATTACAAACAACCAAATTAATCTATAAACCTGAAAATTATAATTATGGAAAACAAAAGGCTTATTGGAATCGTCCTCACAGTAGTAGTTTTATTGCTCATCCCATTAATAGCAATGCAATTCACAAATGAAGTAAACTGGACCCTGTTCGATTTTGTGGTTGCTGGGGTCTTACTTCTCGGCACTGGTTTTATTTGTGAGCTTGTCATAAGAAAGGTAAAAAAAACCAATCATCGAATCCTTCTTTGTGGAGTTATTCTGGCAGCGCTTCTCCTAATTTGGATTGAACTTGCAGTCGGTATTTTCGGGACACCCTTAGCCGGATCATAATCCGCAAACCGTGATTGCGCATAAATAATCCAAACACTAATTAACAGCAACAAAAAACCACAACAAAATCCAATTCTGTTGTGGTTTTTTTTCTATGACAATTTTAAATTCCCCCTTCGGGGGTTAGGGGGCTTTCTACCAGGCTATCGGATTGTAATCTTTTAAAAACTTGCCGCACCAATGTTTTCCAGTATTAATTCCGTCAAACAACGGATCCATCACTCGAGCAGCGCCATCAACAATGTCTAATGGCGGTTGAAAATCTTGTTCTTCCTGTTTTCTTTTGGCTAATTCTGCAGGATCTTCGTCGGTTACCCAACCCGTATCTACTGCATTCATAAAAATTCCGTCTTTAGCCAAAGTACCTGCGGCAGTATGCGTTAACATGTTCAAAGCGGCTTTCGCCATATTGGTATGCGGATGTCGGTCTTCCTTGAAATCGCGGTAAAACTTCCCTTCCATAGCAGAAACATTGATGATGTGTTTTTTGCCTGTGTTGTCTTTCTTCATCACTTCCGAAAGGCGGTTACACAATACAAATGGTGCTACAGAATTCACCAGCTGCACTTCGATCATCTCCGTGGTTTCTATTTGACCTAATTTTAGTCGCCAACTGTTTGTTTTTCGCAAATCTACTTGCTGAAGGTCGGCATCGAGTTCTCCTTCTGGGAAAACTTCTTGCGCTACCAAGGCATTGTCAAACGAATAGGGAATCTGCGATAATTTGGCTGAAGCCCGCAACCCAATTCCAGGTTCTGGTCCGTGCCAAGTGACAGGCATATTTTCATTGGATGAAAAACCAGTGGTCAACACTTTCAATTCATCCAGACAATTCGTATGATCCAGTAATAATTCTTGTGCTTGTTGTGGTAAAGAAGCAATGGAACGTTCTTCGTTTTCCATTAAATGGGTGTAGAATCCGGCAGGACGTCTCACGGTTTGGGCCGCATTATTAATCAGAATATCCAATCGCTTGTATTTTTGCTCGATAAAATTGCAAAAAATCTCCACACTCGGAATGTGTCGCAAGTCTAAGCCGTGAATTTTCAAACGGTGTACCCAATCCATAAAATCAGGCTCTTTAGAAAATCGCAAAGCCGAATCGACTGGAAAACGTGTAGTTGCCACAACGGTTGCTCCTCCCCGTAAAAGCATCAACGTAATGTGATAGCCAATTTTTAATCTAGAACCTGTAATAACGGCAACTTGCCCTTTTACATCGGCGGTTTGGAAACGTTTGGCATAATTAAAATCACCACAATCAGCACACATCGAATCGTAAAAGTGGTGCATCCTAGTAAACTCGGTTTTACAAACGTAACAGTTTCGTGGAGTTTCTAATTCTAGTTGCTCTTTGCTAGCCAAATCATTAAAAGCCAAAAGCTTTGGTGCTATAAAAATAGTCGCTTCACGTGCAGAGCGAATTCCAGTTTCTTTCCTTGCGGTTCTATCTTGCTTTTCTTTTTTACGTTTGGCAACTAATTTCCCATCTTTTTTACGTTTAGAAAACTCGTCACGATCAGGTCTGGAAAACATTCCAGCCGCTTTGATTAATGCCGTTCGTTGTTCTTTTGGGATATCAAAAATTTGATCCGTATCGGAATTTAATTGGGCTAAAATAGCGATGCATTTCTCAATTTCATCTGAAGTTATGGCCGTTTTAGTATCTGGTAATTCAATCATTATTGTAAAAAGTGAATGTAATATTGGTGGAAATTCTAAGCGCGCAAAGATAGGTTTTTTAAAGTCGGATATTTTTAAAGTTAAAGCGCTATTTCGCAAAGCTTCACAAAGCAAACACTGAGCCTCGCAAAGTTTATTTTTTGTTTTCAAATTTTAAAAAATCTCCGTGTATCTTTGCGTTTTTACTTTGCGAACCTTTGCGTAATAATGACTATGTTATTTCAAATCCAATCCTACCTTAAATTTCTTTGGCACTCTAAAAATGAGCATGCGGTACATTCTCCGTTTGTGTTTAGTTTACTGACAAAATGTTTCTATGATAAAAAATCAAAACCGGAATATGCAGTATTAAGGAAGTATAGAAACTCGCTTTTAGCAAATAAGAACACTATTGAAGTCACTGATTTTGGTGCGGGTTCGAAAGTTTTCAAATCGAATACAAGAGTGATTGCTCAGATTGCCAAAACCGCTGGAATATCTAGAAAACGAGCCGAATTATTATTTAGAATCACCCACTATTTTCAGCCTGACTCTGTTTTAGAAATTGGAACTTCGTTAGGATTGGCTACTGCTGCACTTTCTTTAGGATCCCAAAGCGTCGGGATAAAAGCCAAAATTACAACGCTTGAAGGTTGTCCTAACACAATGGCAATTGCAAAAAGTGAATTACAATTATTCAATTTTGATAATGTAAATCCAATCGTAACTGAGTTTAGTAGTTTTTTGGGTGACATACAACTTCAAACTTTAAACTTTAAACTTATCTATTTCGACGGAAACCACTCCAAAAAAGCAACACTAGACTATTTCGATTTATTACTTCCTACGATTACAAATGAAACGGTTTGGATAATCGACGACATCAATTGGTCGCCAGAAATGAAAAATGCTTGGGAAATTATAAAAACCCATCCAAAAGTAACGGTCACCATAGATACCTTTCAGTGGGGATTGGTCTTTTTTAGGCGGGAACAACCCAAACAACATTTTATAATTCGAATCTAAAAAAAAATGACAGCCATTGCTGACTGTCATTTTTCAAAAGTGAATTAATAAACCTTATTCTTTAGCTCTTTGCATTTCACCATTTTTAGCTCCCATTCTGTTCAATGTATACATTGGTGCAAACTTCAACTTTAAACCAGCAATTTTTCTGTTATCGTCTCCTGAAAGACCTTCTTTTTCAACTGTATTTTTTCTGCTATCTAATGCTTCGTACATCAATTTAACTTCGTCCCAATCCTCACGAGAATACGCATCCTTATTATTATCTACAGTATTTACAAAATTTTGATAAATCCCAAGAATGTTATCTTTGTTTACCCAACTAAAATTCATGTCTTCGCCTATTTTTCCTTCACCAAACAAAGCGTTTCTTAATTGTTGTTTTGGATTAGCCGCTACAGCAACTTTAGCATTATCTTGCACTTCTGCTTCATATTTAGCTTTCATTGCCTCATACTTTGCAGTAGCAGCAGCCAAACGTTCTTGTGCCGCTGTATTGTCTTTCATGTTAGCCAATGCCGCTTGAGCATCTCCACTTTTTAATTGATATGTAGCTTCAATTCCGTCCCAATTTTCTTTAGCATCCTCAGAAGCAACATTACCCAATGAGTCCACATACATTACATATGAATCTACGGTTTTTTCTGCCTCTACAGCTTTTTCATCTTTACATGAAGTAAATCCTAAAGCGATTACCGCTATTCCTAACACCATTTTTGTACTTTTCATAACAACTTGATTTGATTAATATTATTTATGTAAATGTAAGAAGTATTATTCAATTCGTAATTATAATCCAAAAATCTTATAAATATTATATGTAATTATGAAATAAATGAAATATATGTGTGAATTATATAAATTAACTCTTAAATAGTATAAATTATAATTAACTGTTTTGGTGTATAAAAATTGGATTTTTTTGTCAAATCAGTAAAAACAAAAAGAGTTTGACTTTGCCCTGTGAATTAAAATTTAAAAGTCAGGTATAAAATGTAACAAATTTTAAGAAACAGGTACTTATTATTAATTCAAAAGTGTTTTGTACTTTTAAAATCTAATTTAATAGCTGCCTGCGCATCGTCAAAGGTCAAAAATCATATCATCTAATGGCAAACCCGCTCATCCAAATAACCAATATCAAACGAGATTTTGTTCTTGGAAATGAAATCGTTTACGTACTTAAAGGCATTGATTTACAAATAAATAAAGGAGAATACGTTGCATTAATGGGCCCCTCAGGTTCTGGAAAATCAACTTTAATGAATTTATTAGGATGTTTAGACACACCAACTTCTGGGAGTTATATTCTGAACGGAAAAGATGTCAGCCAAATGCGAGATGATGAATTAGCCGAGATTCGGAACAAAGAAATTGGATTTGTTTTTCAAACCTTCAACCTTTTACCAAGAACTACCGCATTAGATAATGTAGCATTACCAATGATCTATGCTGGATTTTCAAAATCGGAACGAAAAACAAGAGCTACCGAAGTACTCGAACAAGTGAACCTTGCCGATAGAATGGATCACCAACCCAACCAACTTTCTGGAGGACAACGCCAGCGTGTGGCTATTGCGCGTGCTTTGGTAAACAAACCTTCTATCATTCTTGCCGATGAGCCTACTGGAAATTTAGACAGCAAAACCTCCTTAGAAATCATGAAACTTTTTGGAGACATCCATGCCAACGGAAATACGGTAATCTTGGTAACACACGAAGAAGAAATTGCCGCTTATGCCCACAGAGTCATTCGTTTGCGTGATGGACTCATTGAAAGCGATACAATTAAATAATTTTTTTTTCGGGAGCTGATCCGGCTATCCGCTACAATATTTTCTAAAACCTTTCAGCCAAAAAAGGCTGCACGCTTTTAGAAAAGGATCTCCACTACTATCCGGGCTAGGAAATCCTCATAATAATTGCGTTCACCATCATCATACAATACCTCTATAAAATGAAAATCGCCATTTTAACCTGCGAAAAACTTCCTGACTTAAATCCGGAAGATCAAAACATAATTACGGAATTAGCCAAACACAACATCGACGCTAAAGCCACTATTTGGGACGATAAAACCGTTAATTGGACCGACTTTGATTATTTGATTTTTCGCAATACGTGGGATTATTTCGAGAAAGAAACCGAATTTAAAATTTGGCTCGACCAAATAGAAAAACTGGGAATCAAAACACTCAATCCTATCGCAATAATCCAGCAAAATATTCATAAGTTTTATTTGCGCGATCTTCAAAAACTGGGAGTTACAATTTTACCAACCGTTTTTATTGACAAAACGAACCATCTTAATCTTACTGAAGTGATTCCGTCACACTGGAAAAGAGCCGTTATAAAACCAGCATTCTCAGCAGGATCCTATCTCACCGAAGTATTTAATGTTTCCGAAATACAAACAATCAATGAAAAGTACATAAGTATTGCAGCTGAAAAAGAGTTGCTTCTACAAGAATTCATGCCCGAGATTCAAACAATAGGAGAAACTTCCTTTATCTTTTTCGATAAAAAATTCTCTCATGCCGTTAACAAAAAACCCGTTGATGGCGATTTTAGAGTTCAATCGCTATTTGGAGGACAGTACACTTTGGTTCAACCAACTACAACACTTATTGAAAAAGCCCAAAAAATTGTAAATACATTTCCAGATCATTTATTGTATGCCAGAGTAGACGGAATTATCATAAATAGCGAACTTCATTTAATGGAAATTGAATGTATTGAACCCGATTTATATTTCAATCTCAGCGAAATCGCACTGGAACGCTTTGTTAACGCAATTGTGGAATTAATACAGTAATTTTGTTTTCAAATCAAGGCAAACACTTTTAACCTTTAGACTTAAAAAAATTTAAACCATTAAGAAATTAAGAAAATTAAGACTTAATGAACTTAATTTCTTAATGGTTAAAAAAAAATGTTTTTTCAAAGCTTTAAAAGCGTTTGCCCTAGTTTTAAAATCAAGGTAAACACTTTTAACCTCTAGACTTAAAAAAATTTAAACCATTAAGAAAATTAAGACTTAATGAACTTGATTTCTTAATGGTTAAAAAAAAACTGTTTTTTCAAAGTTTTAAAAGCATTTGCCCTAGTTTTCAAATCAAGGTAAACACTTTTAACCTTTTTAAACTTAAATAAATTTAAACCATTAAGAAAATTAAGACTTAATGAACTTAATTTCTTAATGGTTAAAAAAAACTGTTTTTTCAAAGTTTTAAAAGAGTTTGACCTCGTTTTCAAAAGACTAAAATCTAAAATCGTTAATCAACAATTTATAATCTAAATGAAAGTATATACAAAGACCGGAGATAAAGGAACCACAGCCCTTTTTGGTGGAACCAGAGTCCCAAAAGATCACGCCCGAATTGAAAGCTATGGAACCGTTGATGAACTCAACTCACACATAGGATTAATTCGCGATCAAGAAATGAATGCGCATTATAAAGAAATACTTATCGAAATTCAGGATCGTCTCTTTACGGTTGGTGCCATTTTAGCAACACCGCCAGAAAAAGAAGTCAAGAAAAACGGCGAACTGCGTTTAAAAAAACTAGGCATTATAGAATCTGATATAGAATTATTAGAAAATGAAATCGACAGCATGGAAAATGCCTTGCCACCCATGACTCATTTTGTACTTCCTGGAGGACATACTACTGTGTCATATTGTCATATAGCACGTTGCGTTTGTCGCCGTGCAGAGCGATTAGCAGTGCACTTAAGCCATAATGAACCCGTAGCGGATATCGCAATCAAGTACTTAAACCGACTTTCTGACTACCTTTTTGTGTTGGCACGGAAGTTGTCTCACGATCTTAATGCGGATGAAGTAAAATGGATTCCGAGGAAGTAGTTAGCGGTTTTTAGTCGAAGTTTTTGATACGAAAACGTTAAACTTTAAACCTGAAACTTTAAACTAAAAAAGACGTTCTTAACTTTAACTAAAAATAAATCATTTTTTACTTGTCTTTTTCAGTAAAAAATTTATTTTTGCACAAAACTAAATAGACTATACATGTATTGGACATTAGAATTAGCATCTTATTTAAGCGATGCACCGTGGCCTGCTAACAAAGACGAACTTATTGACTACGCTATTAGAGCAGGAGCTCCATTAGAAGTAGTAGAAAACCTTCAGTCTATAGAAGACGAAGGCGAGATATATGAATCAATGGAAGAAATTTGGCCTGATTATCCTACTGACGAAGATTATCTTTGGAACGAGGACGAATATTAAAAAGTAAACCAAGAAAAAGTCTCAAAAGAGGCTTTTTTTTTGTTTAAATTTACAGAATTACACAAACAGAAATAAAAACATATTATGAGTTTTATAAATAGTATTATTAAAGTCTTTGTTGGGGATAAATCCCAAAAAGATGTCAAAGTTTTACAACCGTTTTTAAACAAAATTAAAACTTTTGAAACTCCGCTAATGGCATTATCTCATGATGAGCTTAGAGGACGTACTGCTTTTTTTAAGGATAGAATAAAACAAGCACGCGCTGATAAAGACGCTAAAATTGCAGCACTTAAACTAGAGGTAGAAAGCATTGAAGATATTGACAAAAGAGAAGATATCTACGTTGCTATAGACGCATTAGAAAAAGAAGCTTACGATATTTCTGAAAAAACATTATTAGAAATTCTCCCAGAAGCATTTGCCGTTGTAAAAGAAACAGCAAGACGTTTCAAAGATAATACTGAGATTACAGTTACTGCATCACCTCTTGATCGCGAACTTTCAGCAACCAAAAGCTACATTACCTTAGATGGTGAAAACGCAATTTGGGCAAATTCATGGAGTGCTGCAGGGAAAGAAATTACGTGGGACATGATTCACTATGACGTACAATTAATTGGCGGAATGGTGTTGCATGAAGGAAAAGTAGCCGAAATGCAAACCGGTGAAGGAAAAACATTGGTAGCCACCTTACCGCTTTACTTAAATGCGTTGACAGGAAACGGTGTGCATCTAGTAACTGTGAATGATTACTTGGCAAAAAGAGATAGTACTTGGAAAGCGCCATTATTCGAATTTCACGGGATGACTGTTGAGTGTATTGACAATTACCAACCAAGTTCAGAAGGAAGAAAAAAAGCATACGACGCCGATATCACGTACGGAACAAATAATGAATTTGGTTTTGATTACTTACGAGATAACATGGCACACTCGCCAGAAGACTTAGTTCAGAGAAAACACAATTATGCCATTGTCGATGAGGTTGATTCAGTTTTGATTGATGATGCCAGAACACCATTGATTATTTCAGGACCGGTACCACAAGGAGATCGTCATGAATTTAATGAATTAAAACCAAAAATTGAAAACTTAGTTAGCATACAACGTCAGTTGGCCAATGGGTTTTTATCCGATGCAAAAAAATTAATCGCAGCAGGGAATACTAAAGAAGGCGGATTCCAATTGTTGAGAGCGTATCGTGCTTTGCCAAAAAACAAAGCATTGATTAAATTTTTGAGTGAAGAAGGAATTAAACAATTGCTTCAAAAAACCGAAAATCAGTACATGCAGGACAACAAGAGAGACATGCACAAGATTGATGAGGCATTGTATTTTGTTATTGAAGAAAAAAACAATCAGGTTGAATTGACGGATAACGGTATCAAATACCTTTCTGGCGATACCGATTCAGACTTTTTTGTCCTTCCAGACATTGGAACTGAAATTGCAGCTATCGAAAAGAAAAAATTAGATAAAGACGCTGAAGCCGAAGAAAAAGAACAATTGTTTCAAGATTTCGGAATCAAAAGCGAGCGTATTCATACCTTGACACAACTTTTGAAAGCTTACGCTTTATTCGAAAAAGATGTAGAATACGTAATCATGGATAACAAAATCATGATTGTAGATGAGCAAACGGGTCGTATCATGGACGGTCGTCGTTATTCTGACGGATTACACCAAGCGATTGAAGCCAAAGAAAATGTAAAAATCGAAGCCGCTACACAAACATTTGCAACCGTTACGTTACAGAATTATTTCAGAATGTACAACAAACTGGGAGGAATGACTGGAACTGCAGTAACAGAAGCGGGCGAGTTATGGCAAATATATAAGCTAGACGTAGTAGAAATTCCTACGAACAGAGGAATGGCAAGAAAAGATAAAGAGGATTTTATTTATAAAACGACTCGTGAAAAATTCAATGCCGTAATCGAAGACGTAACGGAATTATCTAAAGCAGGAAGACCAGTTCTTATTGGTACCACTTCGGTAGAGATTTCAGAATTGTTAAGCCGAATGTTGAAAATGAGAGGCGTTGCACACAATGTCTTGAATGCAAAAATGCACAAACAAGAAGCACAAATTGTTGAAGAAGCTGGAAAACCTGGCGTGGTTACTATAGCAACCAACATGGCAGGTCGTGGTACCGATATTAAATTATCTGCCGAAGTAAAAGCCGCTGGTGGATTAGCAATTGTAGGAACAGAACGTCATGATTCGCGTCGTGTAGACCGCCAATTGCGTGGTCGTGCAGGACGTCAAGGAGATCCGGGAAGTTCTCAGTTTTATGTATCTCTTGAAGACAACCTAATGCGTTTGTTTGGTTCTGAAAGAGTAGCAAAGGTGATGGACAGAATGGGATTGCAGGAAGGCGAAGTGATTCAGCATTCTATGATGACTAAATCTATTGAACGTGCTCAGAAAAAGGTAGAAGAAAACAACTTTGGTGTTCGTAAGCGTTTATTAGAATATGATGACGTAATGAACGCACAACGTGAAGTCGTTTACAAACGTCGTCGTCATGCCTTATTTGGAGAGCGATTGAAACTCGATATTGCAAACATGCTTTATGACACTTGCGAATTGATTGTAGACCAAAACAAGGCAGCAAATAATTTCAAAAACTTCGAATTCGAATTAATTCGTTATTTCTCGATTACTTCACCAGTTACTGAAAGTGAATTCAGCAAATTGACGGAGATGGAACTTACCGGTAAAATATACAAAGCAACGCTGGAATATTACACCGAGAAAACCGAAAGAAGTGCCAGAGAAGCGTTCCCTATTATAAAAAGCGTTTACGAAGACAAGAACAACCAGTTTGAGCGTATTGTAGTTCCTTTTACGGACGGAATCAAATCGTTGAATGTGGTTACTGATTTGAAAAAAGCATACGAAACCATAGGAGCTCAACTTGTTGCTGATTTCGAAAAAAATATTACCTTGTCTATTGTAGATGAAGCTTGGAAGAAACACTTACGCAAAATGGATGAATTGAAACAATCCGTTCAACTTGCGGTACACGAACAAAAAGATCCATTACTTATTTACAAACTCGAGGCGTTCAATTTGTTTAGAGCCATGATCGATAATGTGAATAAAGAAGTGATTTCCTTCTTGTTCAAAGGAGATTTACCAGCTCAAGAAAACCAACAAATTCAAGAAGCGAAAGAAGTACGTCAACAAGACGATTATCAATTGAGTAAAGACGAGATTGTGAGTAGCGAAGCGGCCAACCGTGAGGCTGGACAAACCCAACAAAAACAAGTAACCGAAACCATTGTGCGCGACATGCCAAAAATTAATCGCAATGATAATGTTACGATTCAAAATGTGGCCAACGGACAAACACAAGAAATGAAATACAAAAAAGCCGAGAGCCTAATCGCTTCAGGACAATGGGTATTAGTGAACTAAAACCTTTTATTTCAAGATTCATAAAACTCCACTGCGCAAGTAGTGGAGTTTTTTTATACATATTTTTTTTCGGGAGCTATTCCCGCCATACGCTGCAAGCTATTGGGTTTCAAACCCTTTTTCTAGGCACTGGCAGGAGCTTCCGTTGGTCGCTCTGCCACCACCAGAAAAAAGTAGTTTTCAACCGGCATAGGCTTTCCGCTGCTGTCGGGGCTAGGGATTTAGCGATACATAACTTTGTTTACGGTTTTCCATACTAATCCTGTACTCAAAGAATCTATGTTGGAAAATAAATAAACTACTAATATATTTATAAGTATTTTCAGCGATTAATTTATATATTTGAAAATAAATAAAGGATGACGCTCATCAGACCTATCTATCCTATTTTGAGGTGCTAGGTCTGATTTTGTCAAACGATACAAGTTGGCAGGAATTCAAAAAAAATGAGAAAACTAAAAACATTATTTATTTTATCAATATTATTAATTTCTTGCAATATCAAAACTAGAAATTATGAAAAACTAATCGTTGGAGATTGGGAAAAAGTTATTGAAAAAATTGAAATTTCTGAAAATAGTGAGATTATAATACTACCGCCACGACAAAATAGAGACGGTAATATTGGATATTATTTTGCTGAAAACAGAGTTTTTGAAAACAAACTTGGTTATTTTGGTAAAAATAAAAATGATAGTGAAGGCAGAAAAAAAAATCAATTTTTAGGTACACAAACTAAATATAAAATAGTAGATAACAGTTTAGAAACTTATGATTTAACAAGTAATAAATGGGAGAATGTAAAAATCGATAAATTGACTAAAGACTCTTTAATACTAGAATACAAAGACAAATCAAAAGAAAAATTTGCTAAAAGAAATTATAATACTGCCAAAGTCCGCTCTTTTGATAAAATTATTGTTTCAACTTCGGGATGTTATGGTTCTTGTCCAGTAACAGATATTATTATTTCAAAATCTGGAGAAATAATTTATAATGGAAAAATGTATGTGAACAAGAAAGGTCTTTACAAATCGAAAATTAGTCAGGAAGATTTTTTAAAGATTGAAGCTGATTTTAAAAAAGCAAATTACATTAATTTAAAAGACGAGTATATTGCAAATCATACCGATGATATGACATTAACAGTAACCTTTATTGAAAACAATCAGATTATCAAAACTATAACTGATTACGGAAGGGAATCGCCAACAGAATTAAAATGGGCAGTTTTGCCGATAATTTTTCTAAATCAAAAAATTCGACTTGAGCAATTTAAAAATTCAAAAGCATATATTGATTTTGGGTTCGGAGATTTTGAAAAAGGAAATGAAATTTGTGTGTTAACTAAATCTGAATGTTTTTATTTGTCCAACTTGCTACAAAATTGCAAAGAAGAAAATGTAAACTTTAAATCAAAATATATAATTAGGTATTGGTCAAATGATAAACAGAAGAAAGTTGAAACTGACGGTCAATATTATAAATTCCAAATTGAAAAAGATAAATTTATTACATTAAATCTTGGATTTAATTTTTTAGAAAAAAACAATTTGCTAAAAAGATTAAGAAATAAAACTGAATACGAATAAATGAACTCCTGCCAACAGCTAGTAAGCAATAGTCGGGAATTAGGCTTAATGGGAAAATGGTTTTGTATTTGGCAAATTAGTGATAATCCGAAAATAATTGCTTTATTTAGCCCGACCATCGCCTACTAACAAGACGCTGTGTGACATATTATGAAAAAACTGCATAAAATAACATTTATCTTATTTCTTATAATTTTAATTTCTAGTTGTGATAATAAAACATCCGAATTAGATTTTGAAAAAAATGTTATGCTTGAAATTTATCCAAATCTTATCGATTCTTTATGGGTATATAATTCAATTTCTAATTCTGTTTCATTTGTGAAACTAGATAAAAACGACAAGGTTATAGGAGTTCAACCTAAAGACAAAGACAAACTAAAACAGGAATATACTAAACATTTAGCCGAAATAAAGAAAGATACTTCAAGAATATTTATTGTGATTTTAGATACAATATCCCGAATACAACCATTTGAACGAAATGAATTAAAAAACCGTCATAAAAATGTCTCTTTATATAAAAACAAAGAGTTTGACACTTTAGAATATTCAATAGAACATAAAAAATTTACTTCATCAAAACACTTTAAAGTAAAATATATAACCAAATTCAAAATGAACGAAAGAGTTTGGGAAAGCAAAAATGCTTATAGTTTTTGGGGTGTAGTCTCTTTTTCAAGAATTCAATTTGATACAGAAAAGAAATATGGCATATTAACAAGCTCGGTTATTTGCGGTGGACTATGTGGACACGGTTACAGATTTTTCATTAAAAAAATGAAAGATAAATGGATAATAGATAAAGTTGAAGAAGCTTGGATTTCTTAAAAATACGATCGTACTACAGCCATTTTGAGCTAGCTGGAATTTAGTGGAATTATCATTTCACAACACGTTTTCGTTAAGTCGAAAAATTGAAAGGTTAGGAATTACTAGACATATCAAAGTGGCGAAACGTTGGACGATATTTTGACCGAAAATACGAAAGAAATGAAAATAATATATTACATAACACTTTTCACTTTAATTAGTTGTGTAAAATCAACTTCTCAAAATCAAGAAGAAAAAAGTAAAACACAGAAGGGAAAAATAGTTGAAATTGACTCCGGAAACAAATATTGGGATTCGATTTGCAAAATAGAAACTAAAAATGCCGAAAAAGATATTGAGCAAAATAAGCTAACTTATTTTCATTATTTTGGAATGGTCGTAAAATATCGAGGCAATGAAGAAATGAATAAATTGCTTTCAAAATACAATATGAGCATCGATTCTGCTTCCTATTATTGCACAGTTCCAGGCGAATTACAAAATTGTTATGCACACAAGATGCGACAAGAAATAGACAAACGATTTGGAAAAAAATTCATTGACTCTTTAACAATTATTGCTGAAAAACAATATGTGATAAATAACCCGAATAAAATTTATGACTTTCAAGAATGTGATACTTTATCGAGATATCCAAATGATAAAAATTACACAGAATTTTTTAAAAATTACAAAAATGATTTTTTTAAAATTGCAGAATATCCTGATGATTTTGAGTTTAGAAATGAAAAAGATTCTTATTCTTGGATTTCAGCAGATTTCATATTACTCAAAGACGGAAATATTACTAACATAGATATTGAATTAACTTTTCAAAATAAAACAAACTATAAATATGCTTCATATTTTACAACTAAATTAAAAGAATTCATATTGAAAACAAAATGGATTCCTGCCAAAAGCATGGGCGAAGTTGTAAATAGCAAAGTACCATTAACCATTACTTTTAAATAAATTAAAAAACTTATGAAAAAACTGTTATTAATTGCATTTTTAGGAATAATTACAATTTCAAACGCACAAAAAAAAGATTCTAAAGAAAACAAACTAGACAATAAAATGTTTGGAAGTTGGAAAGGTTCAGAGATTGATAACCAGAAAAAAGGCCTTGTAAAGTACTGGATTCAGCATAGATTTGAAGATGGCACTTTTTTACTTTTATTTACGACAGTTGAAAATGGCGATGTTGATAGTTTCGTTGAAAAAGGACAATGGTGGATTGAAAATGGAGAATTTCACGAATTACATTTTGATTCAGGAAAAACTGATATTTATACTTATAGTTTTGTTGACGAAAATCACGTGAAATTTAAATCAAAACAGATTGGTGTAAGTTTTGAAAATGCTGAATACGAATTCATTGACACGAAAATAGAAGATAAATAATAAACATCGCCTAATCCCCATTTTGAGCTCCCTAGAATTTAGTGGAATTATTATTTTGCATCACGTTTTCGTCAAGCCGAAGTTGAGCGTTTACGAATTTTCAGCCATCTCAAAGCGGCCAAACGATAGCGGTCTGGCTGACATACAATAAAATAAAAACAGCAAATTAAAATACACATGCAAAGACAAAATTTGACGAAGATAAAAGCCCTTATTGTAGGTGTTGTGACATTTTTAATTTTCAGCTTCCTTTTTTGGGAGCATTTTCATGGTGGTGTCACTAGTCATCACATTCTAGATCAACAAGACCTTCCTTCAATCTCAAATTGGTGGAGTGGTATATTATTGCCTACACTTACTTGGTTTCTTTTGTGTAGGATTGAAAAGAGACTTGATAAAAAAATTTCACATACTCAACAGACAAATATCGCTTTTAGCACCGTTTTTTGGCTTTTTATGACAGGGTTAGCGTTTGGAATTTTGCTTTCAACTTCTTTTACAAATGAGTATAAACCGTTCTTAGACAATGTTCTTTATATTATAATTGTACTCAGCTTTATTATTCCTGTATATTACTCAGAATTTATCTTAGGGTTTATTCTTGGTATGACGTACACCTTTGGAGCAATAATTCCAACAGTGTTTATACTAATAGTTGCAGTTATTGGTCTGGTCGCGTACAGATTTATCAGACCAATAATTTTGAATCTAACAACGAAACTTGGAAATAGTTTTAATAAAAGCCCGAACCAATAATAGTAGTTTGGCAATATAACGGCTGAAGTACTTAGTTAGTGCGGATTTGCAAACCGTGCACACAACAGCATGCAAAACAACCTAAAATTTTAGCAATATATGAGAAAGACTCAAAGTAGCAATTCACCAATCTTAAACCAAACAGTATCCTAAAACAAAAATGGATCTAAAAATTGCGACCGTTATCAGATAGCGTTTTTAAGCGTAAATTGCTTGAAATAAAATTTATTATGCGATTACTACTTATTCTAATCTGTTTGTGTTGTTTCAGTTGTAAAATTGAAAAAAATATAAAAAATGCAGTACCAGACCTAGCACTAGAAAAGAAAGTTCGGCCTGTGCATGATACGATTGGTTTTACAAAATACAATTGGCAATTAGATTCTATTTATAACCGTTTAGGGATTAAGGATTCTAAAAATAATAAGCAGTGGAAAGCTGCTATAAGTCCGCATGACGATTATAAATACGCTGGACGTTTGTACTACGAATCGCTTAAAGGAATTAATGCCAACACAATTATTTTGATTGGTGTTGCACATCGCGCTCGAAACTTTAAACTTCAGGACAAAATCATCTTTGGAGATTTCACTCATTGGAAATCGCCTTATGGTGATTTAAAAGTGTCTGATTTAAATGCTGAAATTATGGCGCAACTGCCACAATCTTCCTACCTAGTTCATAACGATATGCAAGAGTTAGAACATTCATTAGAAGCTATCATACCTTTTTTACATCGCAAAAACAAGAACCTACAAATTATTCCAATACTGGTGCCGTACATCAATTACGAAACAATTGAAAGCATAAGCGATGTTCTTTCTGATGTTGTATCAAAAATTTTAAAAGAAAAGCATCTTACATATGGAAAGGATGTCGCAGTTGTCATTTCTAACGATGCTGTACATTATGGTACTGAAAATTGGAGTGGTGATTTAGCTCCATTTGGAGTAGATGATATAGGTACTAAAAAAGCTAGAGCTTTAGATATGGAGATCATTGAGAAGTGTTTAGTAAACGAAATTAATCAAGTAAAAGTAAAAACATTTACAGAATACACCTTACAAAATAGGGATTACAAAGAATATAAATGGGTTTGGTGTGGTCGTTATTCTGTACCTTTTGGAGTGAGTTTTGCCAATAAATTAAATCAGGCATTATACAACAAACCTTTGATAGGGACTTTTTTAGGTTACGCATCAAGTATAGATCATGACCTTATAAAAGTAGAAGATTTAGGTATGGGAACTACAGCTATAGCCACTCAAAAACATTGGGTAGGTTATGCAAGTATAAAATATGAGTAGAGAGGTAATTAACTTTTATGTTCCGCAAAAAATTTAATTTTTAACAAAAAATAATCGGTTACAAGGTTTGCAACTTGATGCAACTCGAAATATTGGCAGTAATTTTAGAAAAACATTATGTATAAAGGAAATTTAAAAGTAATTCTAACGATAATTTTTTTGAGTTTAACTGCAAATTTTATTTTTGCACAAAACAAAGAATACCGCGACACAACTGTTGACAGTTTAACTTTTGTAAATAATAGAAACTCACTAAACAATATAAATACTGAAGTATTTGAAAAAAAAATATTTACTAAAAAAGATATAGTAATTCCGTACAGACTTTTAACACCAAAGAATAATATTGAAAGCCAGAAATATCCATTAATAATTACTTTTCACAACTCTTCTCGAATTGGAAATGATAATGAAAATCAACTTGAACCATTTGCGAAAAATTGGTTAAGGCCTGAAATTTATAATAAATATCAATGTTATGATATTGCACCGCAATTCAACAAGCGTTCATCAAATTATGAAAAAAATATTGAGGGTATTCCAATTTCAAAACCTTCAAGCGATGTTTTTGCTTTATTGGAATTAATTCAAAATACTGAACAAGAATATCCTAACATTGATAAAAATAGAATTTATTTAATTGGTTATTCCATGGGTGCTTCAACTGCACAAAATTTACTAAATATTGCACCAAATAAATTTGCGGCAATTATTTCGGTTGCAGCAGTTCCTGATTTCTCAAATCTTAAAAAATTAAATAATAAAAATATTTGGCTTATTCACGGCGAAAAAGATGATGAAAATCCTTATCATGGAAGTGTTGAATTGTTTAAAAAATTATCTTCAAACAAAAATTTAATTTTTACAACTTTTAGTAACCTAAATCATAATAATATTGTCGCTCCTTTTTTAATGACCGAAGAAATTCCTAAATGGTTATTTGAAAAGTACAAATAATACTTCGGCTAACAGCTAGAACATATAGTTTGTTAAAAGCGAGTTCAGTACTTAAATTAATACTTGTGCTTCGATTAAGGGAAAAAACAAAATACTGCCATCTCTGAAATTTACTTCGACGGTGATGGTCACGATAATTAATTAAATAACACAGCTAAACGCTTCGTTTTTCAATAACTGTGCTTAACTAAAATCTCTTTTAAACTCATAACCTTTATTTTCCTTTTCTATACTTGAGCTTCGTTTTGCCGTTTTAGTTTCGCTATTGCTAAAATTATAAATGATATTACACTAAATTGTAGGTTTTTATATCCGTTGTTAGAATTGATTGAAGCAGATACATTAACAAATACATCATGCCATTTTTTAGACTAAAAGGATAGGAAACGCTCAGGTTCCATACTGCTTGACTCGCTACATTTCTTGTGGTTATAAAATTTTTATTCGTGTCATCGGCTGGCGTGACTTGTGCAAAAAAGTCTTTTATAAAACTGTAACTCAATGACGTTGTTAAGGTGTATTTGTAAGTATTCAAAATCCTGCTTAACCTGTTTTAGTGCATGCTATTGACAAAAATTGCTTTGATTTAATTGTATGCGACAATACCTTATTTGCTATTGGGAACAACGGCGTATACCGCTATAAAATGAATCCGAGTAACATAAAAGACATACAACTGGAAAGTGAAACAACGTTTTAATGTTCCTCAAAATATCGCACTTCGATTCTTATACTATCTTTAATAGAACTTTTGGCCCAAGCCAAACGCTTCTCCAAAATTTCAGTTTCGGATAAGTGCCAAGCGATGTTTGAATTGCGCAATCGATTCGTGTATTTTTAAATGATTAGAACTGCTGAAATGGTATTGAGATTAGCTTCTGAGCAACTGATAAAATATTCTCTTCATTAATTTCAGGTAAATTTGCAAGAGGAAACAATTGCTGTTCCGGACGGCTGACAAAAGCCGTTTGCCAACCCGCCCAATTTGCACCAGCAACATCCCAACCGTGCGCCGCTATCAACATACATTCATTTGGTTTTAATCTCATTTTTCTAGCAGCCCAATTATAGGTATCTACATGTGGTTTGAATTTAGCTACATCTTCTATACTCAACACATCGTCAAATATATCATGAATTCCCGCATATTTCAGTTGCGTTTCAACTGCCTTATTGGAAGAGTTAGTGAAGGCAACCAATTTAAAACCCTCTTTTTTTAAAAGTAAGAGTGATTCTTTCACTTCTGGATGTGCAGGCAATGATAAAATTGCGGCAACAGCATCTTTCGCTTGTTTATCCGTTATAGCAATTCCATTTTTGTGGGCAACCATCATAAGTACAGCGGCTCCAATTGTTCCGAAATCATGATATTGATTTGCTACTGTAGTAACCAATGAATATTGAAGCATTGTAGTGAACCACAAAGGCATTAACTCAGGACGATCTCCAAGCGCTGCACCAATACTTTTTTTCATCACATTAAGATCCAGCAACGTTTCATTTACATCAAAAAATAAAACCTTTGGTCTCTGGAAATAACCAGCGCAGTACTCCTTATTATTCTCTGTATCTTCTTTTGGAATTAAAATAGGAGCAATTACTCCCTCTGCTCCAGCTGGCAATATAGTATTTATTAAATTTTCATTGCTATTTTTAAATTCTTTCATTGTTTTTCTTTTTTAATCATGCGTTAAATACAGTATTCGATAAAGTATCTTGTTTTATGAAAACAGTACAAGTTACATGCTATTTTTTAAATAAAGAATACAACTGTAGCAATATAAAATAACTATTTCACATTATCAGCATAATACCGTTCTTCAATTCTTATACTATCTTTAATTGAATTTTTAGCCCAAGCCAAACGCTTCTTCAAAATTTCAGTTTCGGATAAGTGCCAATTTATGTTTGAATTGCGCAATCGATTCGTCAAGTTTTGAATGATGATTGCCGCCGACACCGAAATGTTCAAACTTTCGTGAAAACCTACCATCGGATTTTAAGAAAACCGACGGCGCGTTGCAAAATTTCACTCGTCAACTACAATATCTCGCTACACAAACAATAACACTATCATAACGCAACCAAATCCTCTTTTTGATATCTTTATAAAAACATTTTGCAATGAAAAAAATAGTAATTCTTATGCTGGTTTCATTTCTGTTCGTTTCCTGTTGGCCTACAACGGATACCGGTGATTTTGCGCGTCAAGAATACAAACCGGTTATTATTACTCGGAGCGCCCTCGAAACCTCCATTGCTTTTCAAAACGCACAGCCTATTATTAAATCGGGGAAAATCTACATTAAGGACGATTTAATGTTTATAAACGATGTCAATAAAGGTTTTCATGTTTATGATTACACCGATCCTAAGAAACCTATCCGACTCCATTTTATAAAAGCTCCAGGCGCTACTGACTTAGCCATCAAAGGAAATACGGTGTACATCAATCAAGCAGTAGATTTAGTCACTGCCACTTTCGATCCTGCGACAAAAAAATTTACGGTTACTAACAGAAACAAAAATGTGTTTCCGCAAAAGCAAGCTCCAAATGGTTCCGTGGCCAACACAAATCAAGATGAAATAATAATCGATTGGACTTTAACCAAGTAAAACATGAAAAAAATTATATCCTTAGTAATATTACTATTCATAATCGGTTGTTCACAAAGTGACAGCGCACAAAATGGCGACATAGGGCAAGGCGGTTCACTAGCTGTTTTTGCCATAAAAGGGAACTATTTATACGGTGTCGACCAGATGAAATTGAATGTATTCTCGCTAATTGACTCAGAAAAGCCCGTAAAAATCAATGAAATACCTATTGGTTTCGATATTGAAACCTTGTTTTCATACGGCGATAATTTGTTTATTGGATCTAGAAATGGAATGTTTATCTATTCGATCAGCAATCCTGAAAACCCAACAAAATTGTCAAGCGTACAGCACTTTACCGCTTGTGATCCAGTCATTGCCAATAGCACGCACTCCTATGTAACCTTAAATTCGAATACCACTTGCGGCAACAACACTAACGTTTTACAAGTTTATGACACCAAAGATTTAACGAATCCAAAATTAATTCACAGCAGAACACTCACGCAACCTAAAGGCATTAGTTTTTACAACGCGGATTATTTATTGGTTTGCGATGATGTGATCAAGATATTCAATATTCAAAATCCTGCTGAACCTGTTTTAGTGCATGCCATTGACAAAAATTGCTTTGATTTAATTGTACGCGACAATACCTTATTTGCTATTGGAAATAACGGTGTATACCGCTATAAAATGAATCCGAGTAACATAAAAGACATACAACTGGAGAGTGAAACAACGTTTTAATGTTCTTCAAAATATCGCGCTTCGATTCGCTTAATATCTTTAATTGAATTTTTGGCCCAAGCCAAACGCTTCTCCAAAATTTCAGTTTCGGATAAGTGCCAATCGATGTTTGAATTGCGCAATCGATTCGTCAGGTTTTGAATGATGATTGCCGCCGAAACTGAAATATTCAAACTTTCGGTAAAACCTACCATGGGGATTTTTAGAAAACCATCGGCGCGTTGTAAAATTTCTTCGGATAATCCGTCTCTTTCTGTTCCAAAAAATAAAGCACTAGGTATCGAAATATCAAAATCTTCCAACAAGCAATCATTCTCATGTGGAGTAGTAGCTATGATTTGATACCCTTTACTTTTTAACGTATCTAGACAATTTGTAATGCTGTCGAAGGTATTGATGTCAACCCATTTTTGAGCGCCCATCGCAATTTCCTTGTCGATACTTTTCCCATAACGCTGTTCGATAACATTTAATTCCTGAATTCCGAAAATTTCACAACTCCGCATTACTGCGCTGGTATTGTGCATTTGAAAAATATCCTCTACAGCAATTGTAAAATGCTTGGTTCTGTTTTGCAATACTTTTTGAAATTTTTCTTTGCGATTATCGGTTAGGATATTTTCGAGGAAAGCGAGGTACTCTAAGTCAATCATTATGGATTGTTTTTTTGCAAAAATAGTGAAAATAAAAAATAGCCACAGATTCACTGATTTATCATTTGTTTAGTACAATATAAAAAAAGCAACGGAACAAAAATTAACCGCAAATTCGCAGATTTAATTGTTTGATTAATTTTAAAAAAAAATTAAGTATGTGGCAAAAAAAAGTGCAAATACTTAAATTCCCTGTTCTTTTTTAGTATTTTAACCTTCCAATATAAAGCCTAATTCAAAAATAATCTGTGAATCTGTGGCGAAAAAATATAACTATGAAAAAGAAACTTGTAGTATTGACCGGAGCAGGAATAAGTGCCGAGAGTGGCATAAAAACTTTTCGCGATAGTGACGGATTATGGGAAGGTCATAACGTTCTTGATGTGGCCACGCCGGAAGGTTGGTATAAAAACCCGGCTTTAGTACTCGATTTTTACAATCAAAGACGCAAACAGCTAAAAGAAGTCGAACCTAATCTTGGGCATTTGATACTTGCCGAATTAGAAACCGATTTTGAGGTGTACATAATCACACAAAATGTGGATGATTTGCACGAACGTGCGGGAAGTTCTAATGTATTGCATTTGCATGGCGAATTATTGAAAGTAAGAAGCACTAAAAACCCAGATTACATTCTGAATTGGCAGGACGATTTGAATTTTGGTGATTTTGACGAAAACAAGAATCAATTGCGCCCACATATCGTTTGGTTTGGCGAAGAAGTTCCCGCGCTTGATGAAGCCATAATACTTGCTGAAAGTGCGGATTATTTTGCGGTAATCGGGACCTCCTTACAAGTCTATCCTGCGGCTGGACTTATTGATTTCACACCTCGGGAAACACCAATTTTTTATATTGATCCAAAGCCAATAAAAATCCCAAATCTCAGAAATCCATTGGAGGTTATTCCTGAAGTGGCTTCAAAAGGCGTTGAAATCATGAGGAAGAATTTACTACATAAATTGTAATGAGAATGGCAATAGCAATGAAAATGGCAATGCCAATGCCAATGGCAAAAAATCAATTATGAGGGCAATAAAAGTCTATACTTATACTCCATTACTTGTAACTTATAACTATTTTTGTGCCTTTCGAACAAACAACTAAACAATGACTACTTTAAACGAATTGAATGCTATATCGCCAATAGACGGAAGATATAGAAACAAGACTATTTCGCTGGCTCCCTTTTTTTCTGAAGAAGCCTTAATCAAATACCGCGTATTGGTTGAAATCGAATATTTCATTGCTTTGTGCGAGGTGCCTTTGCCTCAACTTGCAGGAGTACATTCGGATTTATTTGAAAGTTTACGCAACATTTTTAAAAATTTCTCTACGGAAGATGCCCTTTGGATCAAAGAAACGGAGAAAGTGACTAACCACGATGTAAAAGCCGTGGAATACTTTATCAAAGATGCTTTTGAAAAATTAGGATTATCAGAATATAAAGAGTTTATCCACTTTGGATTAACATCTCAAGATATTAATAACACTGCGATTCCGTTGTCTACAAAAGAAGCTTTCGAGAAAGTGTACATGCCTTCTTTGATTACTTTGACATCAAAATTGAAAGATCTAAGTATCGAATGGAAGGACGTTCCAATGCTTGCACGCACCCACGGACAACCGGCTTCTCCTACTCGTTTGGGGAAAGAAATTGGTGTTTTTGTTGAACGTTTAGAGGAACAAATGCGTTTGTTGTTTAATATTCCTTTTGCAGCTAAATTTGGTGGAGCAACCGGAAATTATAACGCACATCACGTAGCGTACCCACAAATTGACTGGAGAAATTTTGGAGGGAAATTTGTGGAAGATATTTTAGGATTGCACCACTCCTTCCCTACTACACAAATTGAGCACTACGATCATTTCGCAGCCTTTTTTGATGCATTGAAAAGAATAAACACGATCATCATTGATTTAGACCGAGACATTTGGACCTATGTTTCGATGGAATATTTCAAGCAAAAAATAAAAGCAGGTGAAATAGGTTCTTCGGCGATGCCACATAAAGTAAACCCAATTGATTTTGAAAACTCCGAAGGGAATTTAGGAATTGCGAATGCGATTTTCGAACATTTATCGGCTAAATTACCTTTGTCAAGATTACAGCGTGATTTAACAGACAGTACGGTTTTAAGAAACATTGGTGTACCAATGGGACATACCTTAATCGCTTTTGAAGCTACTTTGAAAGGATTAAACAAATTGTTGTTGAACGAACCTAAATTTCACGAAGATTTAGAGAAGAACTGGGCAGTTGTAGCTGAAGCAATTCAAACAATCTTGCGTCGGGAAGGATATCCTAATCCGTATGAAGCCTTAAAAGGATTGACTAGAACCAATGAAGCGATTGATAAAAACGCCATTCATGGTTTTATTACAACCCTAGATGTTTCGGACGAAGTAAAAGCAGAATTGATGCAAATTACACCTAGTAATTTTCTTGGCATATAAGTTTTAAGAAATTATTGAATTGTATTAAATCCCTTCGAAAGGAAGTCAAATTTCTTTCGAAGGGATTTTTTATTATCAAAAAATCGTAAAAACGAGGAGGAGTATCCTAAAAAATGAATACTATTTTATACCTTTCAATACACTTTTAAATTGAAGTAAATTGTTCGCCAAATTGATTACCTTATTTCTTGTTTAAAAATAAAAAGACAAATAACATTTCATGCCAAAAAATAAAATCTTAATCCTGTTTTCACATCCATTGTTCGAAAAATCACATGCGAACAAAGCGTTAGTGAATCATATTCCCGATTCAGAAAATATTACTTTTCATGATTTATACGAACAATATCCAAATTTTGATATTGACGTAAAATTCGAACAAGATTTATTGAGCAAACATGACATCATCATTTGGCATCATCCTATGTATTGGTACAGTTGTCCGCCTTTAATGAAGCAATGGATTGATATGGTTTTAGAACACAATTGGGCTTATGGAAAAAAGGGAAAAGCATTACTTAATAAAATAATTTTTCAAGTCATTACAACAGGTGGCGATAAAGAAAATTATTGTGAAACTGGCAGTGATCGTTACAGTATTCTAGAATTGCTAGAGCCCTTTAACCAAACTGCAAAAGTGTGTAACATGATTTATTTACCCCCTTTTGTAGTTCACGGAACACATAATATGAAGAGTGAAGATTATGAAAAAAATGGTTTGATTTATGGCTATTTTTTGGACTATTTAGAAAATTACGATTTAAATACAGATGAAATTTTGCAATTCCATTATTTGAACGAATGGTTTGCAACAATACAAACCTAATATGGATACTAATTTTTTACTTCAGGCTATTATCTACCTAACAGCATCTGTAATTTGTGTGCCAATTGCAAAAAAATTAGGCTTAAGTTCCATTCTAGGCTATTTGTTTGCTGGAATAATTATTGGCCCTTTTGTTCTTGGACTGATAGGTCAAGAAGGCCAGGATATAATGCATTTTGCAGAATTTGGTGTGGTCATGATGCTTTTTTTAATTGGTCTTGAACTAGAACCCAGTAAGTTTTGGAAAATGCGAAGATTCATTCTTGGTATGGGATCTATGCAACTGGTAGGCACAACAGTACTAATGTTTGTAGGATGCCTCATTTTTATGGACTGGAAGTGGGAAAGTGCCTTGGCAATTTCGCTTGCACTAGCACTATCGTCAACAGCAATTGTCTTACAAACATTGAAAGAAAAAGGCCTATCAAATACCTCCGTTGGGAGTTCTTCTTTTTCGGTTTTACTTTTCCAAGATATTGCTGTAATCCCAATATTAGCCTTTTTACCACTATTATCCTCGGTCAATCTTGAGCTTAGCAATGACGCGCCTCAATCATTAATCACGGGTTATCAAAGTTGGTTGCAAACGGTAATCGTTTTCGGAATTCTTGCGACAATCTATTTTGCAGGTCGCTTTTTGTTTGTTCCGTTGTTACAAATCATTGCAAAAACGAGGCTGCAAGAATTGTTTACCGCTTCGGCATTATTGCTCGTTGTAGGGGTTTCCTATATGATGCAATTAATTGGCTTAAGTCCTGCACTTGGCGCATTTATGGCAGGTGTCGTACTGGCAAATTCTGAATTTCGTCATGAATTAGAAGGCGATATTGCGCCTTTCAAAGGACTGCTTCTTGGTTTGTTCTTTTTGGGAGTTGGCGCCTCGATCAATTTCCAGTTAATAATTGACAATCCGTTATTTATTTTTGCTTTTGGAGCCATTCTAACCATAGTGAAATTTATAGTTTTGTTTTTTACCAGTCGATTTTATAAAAAAAAATTGGATCAAAATTTACTTTTCGCTTTTGGCTTAAGCCAAGCAGGTGAATTTGGTTTTGTGATTATGAGTTTTTGCATGCAATTGAATATCATACCTAATATTTTAGCCAACCAGATTATGGCTGTCATAGCGATGAGTATGGTTGCCACACCTTTTTTATTATTGATCAATGAGCGAATAATCTATCCCAACACCAGAACTAAAGAAAAGGAAACCAAAAAAGAGAATGATTACATCGATGAAGATAATCCAGTTATCATAGCAGGTTTTGGACATTTTGGAAGCACGGTTGGCCGACTGTTGAGAGCTAATAAAATAAAAACAACTATTTTAGATTATGATTCAGACCGTATCGATTTACTCCGAAAAATGGGTTTTAAAGTGTACTATGGAGATGCAACCCGATTGGAATTATTGAAAGCCGCAGGTTGCGAAAATGCGAAAGTTTTTATCGCTGCTATTGATAATCCTACTGTCAATCTCCAAGTAATTGAGGTATTAAAAAAACACTTCCCAAATTTAAAAGTATTAACTCGTGCTCGAAACAGAAATGATGCCTATGAACTCATCGATCATAAAGTCAAACATATTTATCGAGAAACCTTATACAGTGCTGTCAATATGGGTGTTGATGCGTTGGTAGAATTGGGACTTCGAAAATATACTGCAACTAGACAAGGGCAACAATTTATAAAATACGACGAAATTACGACTCGTAAACTAGCTGAAAAACGCCATGATAAAATGGCCTATATGATTACTGTTAAGGAAGAAATAGAGTTGCAAGAGCAACTACTTAAAGCCGACGTTTATTCTCAAGTGGCGGCAACAAACCACAGCTGGGATAGTCAGCATTTAAAAGACAACTTGGCAGATGTATCCGAATCAACTGAATCGTAGTACTACACTTTTCACCAACAAAAAAAGCATAATTACTATCCAAGAAAAGGAAGTAATTATGCTTTTTTTTTATGATTTTGAAACAGGGTTATCTCGAATAATTCGGTGCTTCTTTTGTAATAGTTACATTATGAGGATGACTTTCATTGATTCCACTGGCTGTTATGCGAACAAAACGACCGTTTTCCTGTAAAGTTGGAATATCTTTTGAACCACAATAGCCCATTCCTGCTCTTAGTCCTCCAATGAACTGTTGCATACTTTCGTTTAATTCACCTTTGTAAGGAACTCGACCCACAATACCTTCTGGAACAAGTTTTTTTACATCATCTTCAACATCTTGGAAATAACGGTCTTTTGATCCTTCTTGCATGGCTTCAACAGAACCCATTCCGCGGTAGGATTTGAATTTTCTTCCTTCAAAAATAATTGTCTCACCGGGAGATTCCATGGTTCCAGCTAGCAAAGAACCTAGCATCACACAATCAGCACCAGCAGCAATAGCTTTTGGGATATCACCAGTATACCGAATTCCTCCATCAGCGATAACTGGAACTCCACTTCCTTTGATAGCCGCAGCCACTTCAAGAACAGCAGAAAACTGAGGAAAACCTACACCCGCAACAATACGAGTAGTACAAATAGAACCTGGACCAATTCCTACCTTTACACCGTCTGCACCATTTTCAACTAAAAATTTAGCGGCCTCCGGAGTAGCGATATTACCGACGATAACATCTATTTGTGGAAATTTACTTTTAACCTCTTTTAATACATTGACAACACCTTGCGTATGCCCGTGAGCAGTATCGATAATAATAGCATCAACCCCAGCATTTACCAAGGCTTCCGCTCTCAGAACAGCATCACCTGTTACGCCAATAGCTGCAGCTACACGTAGACGACCAAAAACATCTTTATTAGCGATTGGTTTCTGGGTTAATTTAGTGATGTCTCTAAAAGTAATTAAACCCACTAATTTGTACGACGCGTTTACAACTGGTAATTTTTCAATTTTATGGCCTTGCAAAACTACTTCTGCTTGTTCTAATGAAGTGCCTTCGGCCACAGTCACTAAATTTTCACTGGTCATCACTTCTACTATAGGTCTGGTGTTATTTCTTTCGAAACGCAAATCCCTGTTGGTAACAATTCCTTTCAATATTTGGTTTTCATCTACGATTGGAATACCTCCAATGCCAAATTCTTTCATTGCATTTTTAGCATCTGCAACAGTCGAAGTCAATGGTAAAGTCACGGGATCAATGATCATTCCTGACTCTGCACGTTTTACTTTACGAACTTTAGCAGCTTGTTGTTCGATCGTCATGTTTTTATGCAAAACACCTATTCCGCCCTCTTGTGCCATAGCAATAGCCATTGCACTTTCTGTTACTGTATCCATAGCAGCAGATACGATAGGAACGTTTAACGTAATATTTCGAGAAAATTTAGATTTAATACTCACTTCGCGCGGAAGTACATTAGAGTAATTTGGGACTAATAGAACGTCATCGTAAGTTAATCCTTCGCCGATAATCTTGGTGTTGTGTGCGATCATTGCAATTGTAGTTGGAGTTTAATTGCGTGCAAATATAAACAATCTTAACCAAAAAAACGAGCATTAAATGCAATAAAGTATAAGTCACATCTGGAGCTATTCTTGCAAATCCTTAATTACTAAATTAATACTCAACTCATTGTGCTACGAACGTCGAAACATCGTATAACACTAGAAAACTATGTTTCAATTGTACTGAGTTAAGTACAAGTTTTCATCACGTTATTTGTGAAAAAATTATAAAATTTTAGAACGAAACAGAACCCATGAAAGCAAACCGCTATTTTTTCTTATCCTTAAAAACAACATTAAGCCCCAATTGAAAGGATGCACTATTGGCTTTTGTGACATCCTTATACTCCAAAAGATTGTCCGCAAGTACATAAAAATTAACAGGCCCAATCATACTCGAAATCCCCAAACCAATATTTTTATAAGAATAGGAGTCAATAGTATATGTAGCTTTAATATTCAAGCCATCAAAAATTCTTCTTCGGTAATAAGTGGTCAATGCTAGCAAAGGCGTTTTAGGCGTTGACATTAAAAATAATTGAGTACCGAGAGCGCTTTTATAAATGCTTTCGTTACTACTATTTGCGCAATTACAATCTTCAGCAACGTCTTCTTCAAATGAGTATTGGATCGAACTATTAAACTTGGCTGGGCGCCAAGTCGTGTATTTAGTGTATAAAGTATCTAAAGGAATCGCATCTTTGAATTCTTCAAAAACATTACCTAAAGAACCTCCAGAGCTAAAACTTGGCGTTACTCCTTCGTATTTATAGCTTCCTTTTAACGTCAGACTTTCTACTTCTTTACTATGTTTTATAAAACCAAAATCAATTATACTTGCTGTAATCTGTATGTTTTTTTTTGGGTAATACGTAAAACCTGCATCTAAACCCAAACCTAGATTACCACCTAACAACGCTCTTTTGGTAATGTCTTTGACCACATTAGGCTCATAATTTTCATCATTGTAATTTGAAAGTCCAGAAGTATTGAGTTCCAAGTTAGAAAAAATTTGCTGTTCATACACACCTTGAGTTGATGGAACGGTATAAATGTAGCCTGAATTATTAACAGAACTGACATTGTAAATACTGGAATAAATTTTTCCTCGCACACCCAAAATCAATTTATCACTCACATTTTTATGAAATCCCAAATGAAATACGGAGAGCATTTCTGCTTTAACATTAATATCTGCTAAACTAAAAACTTTACCCAAATAATCTCTATTGCCGTCAATAGCCAAAATTGCCATATCCTTAGGCATATAACTTAAAAAATCAAATTCTTGATACATACCAAACGACACATACGAATCACGTTCTTGTCCTCTTAACTTAAAGCCTCCGCTGAATAGTTCTACCTGTTCGTTGACCGCAATATTATCTTTATTAGTGGAAGAGAATATCACATTACGCAGTTTTACATTAAAATCTACACCATCATTTGCCAGTAAATCATAAGCCGAAAAACCGCTTGAACCTACATTTGCAGAAATACCAGACAATAAAGGAACCCCAAAATACCAATTGTACTTGACATCGGCACCTGAATTAGTCATTAACGTCTGCGGGATCGAAGTGAAATTATAAAGCAATTGTTTATTTTGTGAATAGCTGACAACCGTTAGCATTAGCACAAAAACTAAAATATTTTTTCTCATTCTACTACAAAATAAGCAGTTACACCTGAACGCAATTTCAAACTACCTGGACTATTTTCATTCAATTGTGGTCCGGACATCATTTGTAATATGAAAGCAATTTTTGTAGTTCTCTTTAATAAATCAAGTTGCGCATTTTCGAATATTTCAGTTTTAGTTACTTTGTTTTCTGAACCAGAATACGGTGGTATAGTAAAGTTTGAAGTATAAAGCTGTTGATTGTTGTTATCTAGAAAAACTAAATCAATGGTATATCCCCTATTGATCGTATTGCTCACTTCAAAAAAAAGATCAACTCTTCTTAATTTATCTGTGAAAAATTTTTCAGTAAATATGTTTGTAGTTGATACATCAAAAAAAACGGGCTCTTCTATTCCTCCAGTTACAAATTGATTGGCTGGGACATCAAAATACGCCAAATTCGATACTAATACAGGTTCTAATTTCACATTATTCACTTGATCATAATCCAAATCACTCGCACATGAAAACGAAATTAAGACCAGAAAAATTGAACCTAAAATGCTGTAAATAGGTTGTTTTTTATGCATAAAAAGTAGTTTATAGGAGAATTAGTGACAGTTTATAGTTAACGTTCTAATCATAAATTTATTATTTTCAAGTTGAATAGCGCATCAATTATTACGTATTAATTTTAATGAAATTCCCCAAATAATTTAGAAGCCTCATTATAAGCACTTTCAAAACTCATCGGACTCATATCTGTCTTTTCTTTTTGTGCAGTAAAATACGATAATAACTTCTCAGTGGGCATATTCCCTGTTAAATGATCTGTCGCCATTGGGCATCCGCCAAAACCTTGGACTGCACCATCAAATCGGCGACAACCGGCTTTATATGCTGCATCAATTTTTTCAAACCACTTATCAGGTGTGGTATGCAGGTGAGCGCCAAATTCAATTTCTGGGTACTTCGGAATCAAATTTGAAAACAAATAAGAGATTACCTCCGGTGCTGAAGTCCCTACAGTATCCGAAAGTGATAAAATTTTCACTCCCATAGAAGCTAATTTCTCTGTCCATTCTCCTACGATTTCTGTACTCCACAAATCGCCATAAGGATTGCCGAAACCCATTGAAAGATAGGCCACAACTTCTTTATTACTTGTATCAGCTATTTCTAAAATTTCTTGCAACGTTAGCAACGACTCTGCAATTGTTTTATGTGTATTCCGCATTTGAAAATTTTCAGAAATCGAAAATGGAAAACCTAAATATTGTATTTCAGCATGTTTTGAAGCCAAAGTAGCTCCTTGTGTATTTGCAATAACAGCTAACAATTTACTTGTTGTTTGTGATAAATCAAGTTGTGCTAAAACTTCCGCGGTATCCTGCATCTGCGGAATTGCTTTGGGAGAAACGAAACTTCCAAAATCGATAGAATCAAAGCCTACACGCAATAAAGATTGGATATATGCTACTTTTCTTGCTGTAGGAATAAAAGGTTTTATGCCTTGCATGGCATCTCGTGGGCATTCGATAATTTTTATTGCTTCCATAGAAGTCCAAAGATAGGTAAAATCAGATTTCACGAAATCGTTTTTTAATAATTTTTCATACCCAAAAAACATTCCACTTTTTAGGAATAAATAAAATTATTCCATATTTATGGAATAAATTAAAATATTCCACTTTTATGGAATATTTAAGTGAAAATTATTTTCTGATTCATTTTTTAATTATATTTGGGATATGATAGGCATACTTACAGGAGATATCGTCAATTCTAGGAAACTGTCATCCGAAATATGGATGGATGGTTTGAAGGAATTATTGAATGTTTTTGGAGAAAACCCAACCGAATGGGAGATTTACAGAGGAGATGAATTTCAATTAGAAATTAAAAATCCAGAAGACGCGCTGCGAATTGCTTTGCGAATAAAAGCCTATTTTAAAACTTTGAAACTCGATGCTCGAATGAGTATTGGTTTTGGAGACAAAACATATGCAGCAAATAAAATTTCTGAAAGTAACGGAACTGCTTTTTTGCGCTCGGGCGAAGTTTTTGAAACTTTAAAGAAACAAAAAATCAATTTAGCCATAAATTCTAGTGATGAAGCGTTTAATGCCGAAATCAATATGATGTTGCGATTGAGTCTAAGTTTTATGGACAATTGGTTAGTGCAACAAGCAGAATTAGTATTAATATCTATAGAAAACCCATCACTTTCACAAGAGGAAATTGGCATAAAATTAGGGATTAATCAAGCAGCCGTTAGTAAAAGACAAAAACGTGCTCAATTTCATTTGGTGATGGAAATGGAACGTTATTTCAGAAATAAAATCAAAACCATCAACACATGATTATTTTTGTAAAATTGCTTTTGGCGCATTTGTTAGGTGATTTTTTATTGCAACCTACTTTATGGGTTTTAGATAAAGAAAGTAAAAAACACAAGAGCAAATACCTATACATCCATACTTTTTTACACGGAATATTAGCTTGGATTTTCGTTGGCGAAATGGCATTTGGATGGTTTGCATTGGCATTAGCCTTAACACACGGAGGCATCGATTTGATGAAATTGCAATTCCAAAACAACAAAACAAAACGCGCGTGGTTTGTGCTCGATCAAATTTTGCATTTAATATCCATTGCCATAATTGTTGGACTTTATAAAAACTTGTCTGTTGACTTTACCGCTTTCAACAATCAATTTTGGGTACTGGTGACCGGAATTTTATTGCTAACAAAACCAACTTCCATAGTAATCAAAAATGTCATTTCGATTTGGACACCAGAGAGCAAAAACAACAACGACGATTCGCTTGAAAATGCTGGAAATTATATTGGTATTCTGGAACGCCTATTTGTTTTTTGCTTCATACTTACAGCACATTTCGAAGCCATTGGCTTTTTATTGGCCGCCAAATCCATCTTCCGTTTTGGAGATTTGAAAGAAGCGAAAGACAGAAAACTAACTGAATACGTACTTATCGGTACACTGTTGAGTTTTGGAATCGCACTTTTGACTGGCTTTTTAGTGCAATATGGATTACTGCATTTTAGCTAAAATCTTTTTATTTATGGCTTTCACCAAAGCGGGACCTTCATAAATAAACCCTGTGTAAAGCTGCACTAAACAAGCGCCTGCCTCTAACTTTTCAATCGCATCATCAGCAGAATGAATACCACCCACTCCAATTATAGGAAAGGCTTTATTACTCTTTTCAGACAGGAACCGAATAACCTCAGTAGCTCGTTTTGCTAATGGTTTCCCGGATAATCCACCCATTTCTGTCTTGTTTTCAGACTGCAAGCCTTCACGAGAAATAGTCGTATTTGTAGCAATAATGCCCGCGATTTTAGTTTCCTTAATAATATCAATAATGTCTAACAGTTGCTCATTAGTCAAATCTGGAGCAATTTTTAACAAAATTGGCTTTTGCTTTGACTTGGCTAAATTTTTATTCTGCAACGTTTGAAGCAATTGTGTTAGCGGTTCTTTATCCTGTAAGGCGCGCAGATTTGGTGTGTTTGGAGAGCTGACATTTACCACAAAATAATCAACATAATCATACAAGGCATCAAAACATATTTCATAATCTGAAGTGGCCTCTTCGTTTGGTGTCAACTTATTTTTTCCAATGTTGCCACCTATCAATACGCCATTGTTTTTTTTCAAACGCTCAACAGCTGCTGTAACTCCGCCGTTATTGAATCCCATTCGGTTAATGATAGCGCTATCTGATTTTAAGCGAAACAATCGCTTTTTCGGATTCCCGTCTTGACTTTTTGGTGTTAATGTTCCTATTTCGATAAAACCAAAACCAAAATTGGACAGTTCTTTATACAACTTAGCATCCTTATCAAACCCAGCAGCTAGACCTACCGGATTTTTAAATTTTAATCCGAAGATTTCAGTCTCTAAACGGGGATCATTGCATTCATATAAAAATTTGAAAAGGAATGTAAATCCTGGGATTTTTGAAAAAAAGCGAATTAAAGAAAAAGTAAAATAATGAACTTTCTCTGGATCAAACAAAAAAAGGAAAGGACGAATAAGTGATTTGTACATAGTTGTTGTGTTGTTGTTGCAAAAATAGAACTATCTCAACAATAATTAAATACTTATAAAAAAAATACACAATATTTTTAACTGGGTAACCACTAAAAAGGTAGATAAACAGTTGCTAAATAAAACTTTAAAAAAACAAAAAAATAAAATACATTACACTGTTTTATAGGTTTTTATGATTTTCAAATCCTACTTTAAAACTTCATCTACAATAATAGAAGATGCTTTTCTCAATCATTTTTAGTACCTTGTACAAAATGATTAAGTGTAAAAAGCACTACATACAAATCTTAAATCTATGATCATGAAGAATAAATTAATTTTTACCGCAGTATTACTTTGCAATTTTCAACTTTTCTATGCACAAGAAACTAAATCAGACTCTACAAAAGTTGCCACGAAAACAACAATTACTACAGTTACAATAATTAAAGACACTGTTCAAGTTGCCGCTAAAGTCACTCCTAAAATAGCCACAGCTGCAGAAAAAGATGCACTGGCAAATGAGTCTAAGGCACTACGGGATAAAATGAGGCAAGAGAAAAAAGCATTGAAAGAAGCTAAAGAAACCGAAAAAGAAAAAAAGGATTTTGAAAAAAAACAAAAAGCGTTCAACAAGCGCCAAGATAAAATCCTTTCTGGTGAAAAATCAGTAAGCAAGATCAAAACAAAAATATCCAACGAGGAAAAAAGTTTAATAAAACTTAAAGAACGATTTGAAGGAAAAAAAGCAAAAGGAAAAATAAGTCCGATACAGATTGAAAAAGAAAATATCAAAATCAGCAAAAGTCAAATAAAATTAAATAGACTAGAAGAAGATCTAAATAAAGCCGAAGCAAAGCTAGCAAAAGCAAGAGATTAATGCAAACCACCTTCGGGTGGTTTTTTTATTTAAAAGAGACGATATCAAAGTATTCAAATAAAAGTCAAGCCAATTAAACCCCATATAAAAAAACAAATTGACGGTCATTTAGTTGCTGCTCTATTTCATAAAACCTCCTAAAAAAAAGTTTATATTTGCATCAAAACAAATCAAAATGCAACATATAATAGACCGTTTCATAAGTTACGTAACAATTGATACAGAATCTGATGCTAGTTCAGAAACTACACCTAGCACAAAAAAACAATGGGATTTAGCCAATAAATTAGTTGAAGAACTTAAAACAATAGGATTACAAGACGTTACTATAGATGACAAAGCCTATATCATGGCAACTTTACCCAGTAATGTCAGTCATGAAGTTCCAGTAATTGGGTTTATTTCGCATTTTGATACCACTCCAGATTTTACCGGAGCCAATGTAAAACCTCAAATCGTCTCCAACTATGACGGGAATGATATTGTATTAAATGCCGAGAAAAATATTATTCTATCTCCAAGTTATTTCAAAGATTTATTACAGTACAAAGGGCAAACCTTAATTACAACTGACGGAACTACACTCCTAGGTGCCGATGATAAAGCAGGCATTACCGAGATTGTTACTGCAATGGAATTTCTTGTAAACAATCCCGATATCAAGCACGGGAAAATCAGAATTGGCTTTACACCCGATGAAGAAATTGGACGTGGTGCGCATCATTTTGATGTGGCTAAATTTGGAACAGACTGGGCGTACACTATGGATGGCAGCCAGATCGGCGAATTAGAATATGAAAATTTTAATGCGGCTGGAGCCAAAATTACTTTCAAAGGAAAAAGCGTACATCCTGGCTATGCCAAAGGAAAAATGATCAATTCTATGTTAATTGCTAATGACTTTATAAATGAATTACCGGCTGGCGAAACTCCAGAAGAAACCAAAGGATATGAAGGTTTCTTTCATGTACACCACCTAACTGGAAGTATAGAAGAAACTATTTTGGAATTAATCATTCGTGATCATAACAAGAAAAAATTTGAGAAACGCAAAGAACTAATCGAAAAAATTACTCGTAAAATCAATAAGAAGTTTGCGAAACAATTTGGTGAAGATATTGTTATTACGGAAATTAAAGATCAGTATTACAATATGAAAGAAAAGGTACTTCCTGTAAAACATATTGTTGATATTGCCGAAAACGCAATGAAAGAACTCGGAATTAAACCGCTAATAAAACCTATTCGTGGCGGCACAGACGGTTCTCAATTATCCTACAAAGGATTGCCATGCCCAAATATTTTTGCTGGTGGACATAATTTTCATGGCAAATATGAATACGTTCCCGTAGAAAGCATGCAAAAAGCAATTGAAGTAATTGTGAAAATTGCCGAATTAACTGCGATAGAAGATACATTAATAAAATAGTACATTGGAATCCATCAAACCAAGCCATTCTTGGGAGATAAACAACAATTGATTGGAAGAAATAGGGTTTCTAAAATTATATTTTAGCAGCGATTGCCAATGAAAAGGCTTGAAAGAAGACTAAGCCTCAGAAAATGAGGCTTAGTTAATCAACTGCTTCAAGAAGAATTCAATACAGATCCTAATTTAGCACAAGCATTTGAAAAATTCTCTCCTTATAAACAATATGAATTCTTAGAATATATTGAAACTGCTAAACTGAAAGAAACCAAACTCTCTCAGATTGAGAAAATTAAACCAATGATTAAAGAAAGCATTGGTTTAAATGATAAATACCGATATAATTAAGTCCCAACTCTAACACCCAGATTTGGGACTTTTTTTATGTAAAAAATCTTGGCAAAATGCTTCTTACTTCAATCAAATTTAACTTCGTTTTATCTAGAAGTATTTAATAATTTATTTAAAGTGTTATCAAAATTACATCCGTTTTAACAAATAATTATTTAATACATTAAAAAACTTAACATTGGCCGATTGATAAAATCACTACATTTACTTACAATGAAATAACAATTTCATAACATTAAAAAAAATACAAATTAAATATCTATAAAAACTACACTAAAAATACATCTTATGGCACTAAATGAAGAACAAGACACAACACCATCGGCTCCGCTACAACCTGAGATCAAGAAGCCCACACGAGCTAAAAGAACAGTAGTGGCAAAACCAACGGTTTCGGAACCAGTGGAAATAACACCACCCGTAATGGAAGAAGTACTACTCGAAACTATAGAAATAGCGACTTTTACGTTAGATAACAACAGTGATGACAATGCCGACTTAATACAGAAAAAAAGTAAAAAGGAAACTAAAAACAAAGTAAAAATGAAAGACAAAGACAAGAAAAAGGCTAAAAAAGCCGATGCAAAAGAAAAAGCGAAACAAAAAGCAAAAGCAAAAGCCAAAAAGGCTAAAAAAGCCAAAAAAGATAAAGCGAAGAAAGAAAAATTAAAAACAAAGATAAAAGCAAAAAAAGCCAAAGCGAAATCAAAAAAAGCAAAGAAGAATAAAAAAAATAAAAAATAGAAATCCTATTTTTATGAAAAAGTCCCAACTTGAAAATTACAAGTTGGGACTTTTTTTATACTGAAAAAATTAAATTATTTTTTATTCAAGGCTGCACTCATTTCCATTGAAATAGCAGAACGCTCCATTTTTAATTTACCTGACATGGTTTCTACCACCACAGTAGTCTCTGCTAGTTCAGAAACTTTTCCGTGAAGACCACTTTTTGTGATGATTTTATCACCTACTTTCAAAGCGCTTTCAAATTCTTTTTCATTTTTAGCTTTTTTCTGTTGTGGTCTAATCATAAAAAAATAGATGACTACAAACATTAATAAAAACGGTGCAAATTGAGTTAATTGTTCCATGATTTAATTTATTTTTTTAATTGGTTATTACATTAAACCACGACCGGCTTTAATGATTCTTTTGTTGGCCTCTAATTCTTTTACTAAATTATCTAAAATTCCGTTGATAAAAATACTGCTTTTAGGCGTAGAATATTCTTTGGCAACTTCTAAATACTCGTTAAGCGTTACTTTTACGGGAATGGATGGGAATTTTAAAAATTCACAGATTGCCATTTTTAGGATTATAGTATCAATCTCAGCAATACGTTCTGTATCCCAATTGGGTGTTTTATCCAAATATTCCTTGGCCAAATCTGCTTCGTTTAAAACCGTTTTTCGGAACAAATCCTTAACAAAATCCTTGTCCTCATTGTCTTTGTACAACTTTGGTACTCTAAAATTATCATTCTCTCCAGATTTAATGGCTTTCAATTGCTTGATGATGTGCGTATTCACAACTGGAATATCATCTACCCAAGTCAATTTATCGTCCTCTAAATATTCGTATAATTTTTCATTAGGAACAATTACTTCCATGAATAAATCAACGATGAATTGTCTGTCTTCTTCAAATGTATTTACTGAATTGCTAATGTAATTTGCATACAAATCACTCGCTTTCACATCATTCAAAAGCAATAAAATATAATCATCGTTTAAGGACCAATTATTGATTTTACGATTTTCAAGCGCAATACTTAATGAATTGTTTTCGGAAAGAATTTGAAAAATTTGATTTTTGATAAACTTTTCGTTGGGTTTACGTTCCTCAGGAGTTGCAAGATGCTTTAAACTTGATTTGTGCAAAAAGATAGTCTCTGTTTTACATATTTCAATCAAAGACGAGAGCATAATAAGGTATAAATCTTGAATGTTATCGATGCTGTAAAAAAGGAATTTTTCTTCTTTTTCCAGATTATCTGAACCACTTTGATGCATTGCATAAATGGACTGCATAACTTTAACGCGAATGTGTCTTCTATTTACCACCTTGTAAGAACTTTTTTAATTAGGGCGCAAAAATAAGAATTTCATTTTTTAAAATAAAATATATAAATGCTTATTTTAAAAAGTTATCAGTATTCAGCCTGAGTTTTCAGCACTAGCTGAGCCCTTCGACTGAATACTGAATACCAACTATTTTTTATTTATTCTCTAATTTTCTTTGATCAATTCTGTTTTGAGCTATCGTCAAAGCTGCCTGATGTGTTGTTATTTTATTGGCAAGTGCAAAATCAAAAATTTCTAAAGTTGTATTGTAAATATTTTCTGTTTTACGCATGATTTCTGCTCTGTCATAATGCGCTAATTCAGCATAAACATTTATAATCCCTCCCGCATTAATCAAGAAATCAGGTGCATAAAGTATGCCTCTTTCTTGTAGAATGGCACCGTGAACATTTTCATCTGCCAATTGATTATTAGCAGCACCAGCTATTACCTTTGCTTTTAATTTGTAAACAGTATCATTATTGATGGTAGCCCCCATAGCGCAAGGCGCATAAATATCAACATCAGCACTGTACAAATCGTCCCCTCTAAAAATTTGGGCATTGTATTTAGTACCTACTTCATTCAATTTCTCCTCATTGATATCAGCGATAGTGACTAGCGCACCTTCTTTAGTCAAATAATCGACTAACGTTTCGCCCACGTGACCTATTCCTTGTACCAATACTTTTTTTCCACTTAAAACATCCGAACCAAATTGTTGTTTTGCAGCAGCTTTCATGCCTACGTACACACCATACGCTGTTACAGGTGATGGGTTTCCAGCTCCACCTCTTTCCTCTGAAATTCCAGTAACATAAGGGGTAACATCTCTTACAATGTCCATGTCTGCGGTTTCCATTCCCACATCTTCAGCGGTAATATATCTTCCACTTAACGAATGTACAAATTCACCAAACTTGCGCATCAACTCTGGTGTTTTTTGTGTTTTAGCATCACCAATGATTACCGCTTTACCTCCACCAATGTTTAATCCAGTAATTGCCGCCTTATAAGTCATACCCCTAGAAAGACGCAAAACATCATTTAATGCTTCCCATTCATTGGCATAATTAAACATTCGTGTACCACCTAAAGCTGGCCCCATTACCGAATTATGAATACCAATAATTGCTTTTAAACCTGTATCTTTGTCGTTGCAAAATACAATTTGTTCGTGATCATCAAATGATAATTGACCAAAAACGGGATCCATTTTTTGAAGTTCCTTTCCAGTTGTGAAAGCTGCATTCATAGTGTAAGTTTTTATAGTGTTTAATTATGAATTTGTCAAAAAGACAATTCAAATTTACATAAAATATAAATATGTACTAATGATTTGTATAAAATTCATTAAATCAATAAAATACGTACTCACAGATTTAGTATTCAAATTATCAAAATTAAAGTTTTATCTTAAAATAAAAATAGTTCAACACAGCATATCTCTAACAAAATGAAAGAATTACGTTATTTAAATAAATATTTCGTCAAATATAAATACAGTTTTCTATTAGGAATTATTTTTACAATTATCGCTCAAATATTTATGCTTTTCACGCCAAAATTGATCAGCAAATCGTTCAAAGTTATTGAGGCTTTCGCCATAGACAAAACAGTATCCAAAGCTGTTATTCACGAAGAATTACTATCAAATATCTTGTTGGTTATTGCCACCACTATAATTGCAGGGTTTCTAACTTTTTTGATGCGACAAACTTTAATCGTAATGTCACGCCACATTGAATTTGATTTGAAAAACGAAGTATTTCGTCAATATGAAAATTTATCTCAAAATTTCTACAAACAAAATCGCACCGGTGATTTGATGAACCGTATTAGTGAAGACGTTTCAAAAGTAAGAATGTATGTAGGTCCTGCGGTGATGTATACCATAAATACTGTCATTCGATTTGCAATCGTAATCGTATACATGTATAATGTCTCGCCAATATTGACTTTGTATACGCTGCTACCGCTTCCTATTTTATCTTATGCCATTTTTAAATTAAGCACAGAAATCAATGTAAGGAGTACTATTTTTCAGCAATATTTATCTAAAGTATCTAGTTTTTCACAAGAGATATTTTCTGGAATTCGAGTAATAAAAGCCTATTCACTAGAAAATCAACATCAAAACAACATGGTTACTTTGGCCAATGAAAGCAAAAGTAAAAGCTTAAATTTAGCTAAAATACAATCTTTATTTGGACCTTTAATGCTTGCCTTGATAGGGATTAGCAACTTAGTGGTAATTTATTTTGGTGGTATAATGTACATTAACGGCTCTATAAAAAGCATTGGAACAATTGCTGAATTTATTTTGTACGTTAATATGCTCACGTGGCCTGTTGCCTCTTTAGGTTGGGTTTCGTCTATGGTTCAGGAGGCCGAAGCTTCTCAAAAAAGACTAAATGAATTCCTTAAAATTGAACCGGAGATAAAAAATCAAAACCAAAACAAATCAGTCATTGAAGGCTCTATTTCTTTCGAAAATGTTAGGTATACCTATGAAGACACGAATATTACCGCCTTACAAAACATTTCTTTTACCGTAAAAAAAGGAGAGACTCTAGCCATTTTAGGAAAAACAGGTTCCGGAAAATCAACGATTTTATCTTTGATATCGAGAATGTATGATGTAACCGAAGGAAAAATCACCATTGATGGGAACGAAATAAGCTCGGTCAATCTTTTTGATTTACGAAATAGCATTGGAATAGTGCCACAAGATGCCTTCTTGTTTTCGGATAGTATAAAAAACAATATCATGTTTGGTAAAGAAAATGCAACCACTCAAGAAGTGGAAGCAGCCGCGAAAAGTGCCGTTGTTCATGATAATATTATGGGCTTCAACAAACAGTATGAAACGATTTTAGGAGAAAGAGGAATCACACTTTCTGGAGGTCAAAAACAACGCGTTTCTATTGCAAGAGCCATCATCAAAAACCCTCCTATTTTACTTTTTGACGATTGTTTATCAGCAGTAGATACTGAAACCGAAGAAACTATATTGAATAACTTATTTGAAATTTGTAAAGATAAAACCACTATAATTGTAAGTCATCGTGTCTCGTCTGCTAAAAATGCTGATCGAATTATTATCATAGAAAATGGTCAAATTATACAACAAGGTTCTCATAATCAATTGATAAATGAAAAGGGCTACTATGCTGCTTTATACTTAAAACAACTTTCAGAAAAAGAAATGCTTTAAATGTTGGAAAATAGATATTTTTTATAGATTTTTGAGTACTAGTTAACAACCATAAATTGAATGAAAGGATTATGAGAGAACATGACATGTTAGAAAAAGAAGAGATTTTTTCGAAAGTTTTAAGAGCTGGAAGAAGAACCTATTTCTTTGATGTAAGAGCAACCAAGGCAGATGATTACTATATTACCATTACTGAAAGTAAAAAATTCACAGAAGAAGATGGCTCTTTTCATTTTAAAAAGCATAAAATTTATTTATACAAAGAGGATTTTGTAGCTTTTGCAGAGATTTTAGGGGAAATGACCTCTTATGTATTGAATCACAAAGGTGAAGAAGTAATTTCGGAACGTCACCAAAAAGACTTCAAAAAAGAATATGCAACTGAAAAATTTGAAGATGATGAGATCCCACAAACCTCAACATTTACAGATATAGAGTTTGACGATATTTAAAGTCGTACAACAATCGACTTAAACGAAAGTTAAAAGCCTAAAATTCAAATGACTTTTAGGCTTTTTTCATTATTTTTAGATTCAATATCAAAAATATGACAGAAACTAAATCATTAACAGACACTGTTTACGACAAACTTTTATCTGAAAAAACAAAAAAGAAAACTGAAATATTTTTTATATCGTTAGCTATAATAAGTTTCGTATTGCATTTACTGATCATTACATTAGTTGACCTCAAAATAATTCTAATCAATGATTACTCTAAATTATTGAACGACCCAATATCTGCCATTTACACTCCTTTTTCCTTCATTTTGATTTATGAAGTGTATCTTCTAGTGTACTATTTACCAAAATCAACCACCATATACATTGGAAAACAATATGAAATCATCACGCTGATAATTATTAGGAGAATTTTCAAAGACCTAACAAAATTAGAAATTAATTCCAATTGGTTTGATATTAAGACCAATGTAAATTTCACACTTGACATTTTGGCTACGGTCATTTTATTTTTCCTGATTTTTTTATTTTATAAGCTCAACAGACAAAATGAAATCAATCAAGCTAAAACTCAAAAACACATCGAAGTTACTAAATTCATAAATCTTAAAAATATTTTTGCAATTGTACTCATCCCAATATTTCTGGTATTATCGATATACAGTTTGGGTCACTGGATTTACGAAAGTTTCTTTTCATTGAAAGAAATAGTTGATAATATTAAGGATATAAACAAGATTTTTTTCGAACAGTTTTTTACGATTTTAATATTGATAGAAGTACTTTTGCTTTTATTTTCCTTCTTTCTATCGGATAAATTCAACAGAGTAATTCGTAACTCCGGATTTATAATTTCTACAATATTGATTAAACTTTCTTTTGGAACCGAAGGATTAATGAATACAATCCTTATTGTAACTGCTGTTTTATTTGGCGTTATCATTTTAGCAATTCACAATAAATATGAAACTTTAGAAGTAAAAAAAGAAAGTTCTTTAGTGCCCTAATTTATCCAATTCGCAATCCGTTTTCGATTTTAAAATCCGGCGCCAATAAAATGACATCCCCTTCAGCTCCTACTGCGCCAAGGACTAGGCATTCGCTCATAAATTTACCGATTTGTTTTTTTGGAAAATTTACAACAGCAACAATTTGCCTATAGCGTAAATCTTCTTTTTGATACCGTTTTGTTATTTGCGCAGATGTTTTTAGAATTCCAATTGCAACGCCAAAATCGATTGTCAATTGATAGGCGGGTTTTCTAGCTTCCGGGAAATCATTAACTTCAAGTATCGTTCCTACTCGCATTTCTACTTTTTCAAATTCAGTCCAGGTAAGGTTTTCCATAATTAGTTTTGTTAAATAAAGTATTGAATAACAGACCTCTAAATTATACAAATATTTAAACTAATTCTATAATACTATTTTTAGTTTATGCAGCTAATTTTACAAAAGAGGAATATTAAATTCATCTTTAAAATAGTACTATTATGGAAATGAATCAGAAAAACAGCAACGAATCGAGAAAGGAAAACAACGCAGGATTGGACCTGTACATTGAAACAGCACCAAATGTCAAATTATATGTTAAAGATTATGGCGAAGGAAAACCTGTAATTCTAATTCATGGATGGCCACTATCTAATGAAATGTGGGAGTACCAAATTGATACTTTAGTACAAAATAATTTTAGAGTCATTGCGTATGATCGTCGTGGTTTTGGTAAATCTTCACAACCTTGGGATGGCTATGATTATGACACTTTAACAGACGACTTGAAGGCTATTATTGACCAATTGGATTTAAAGGAAGCTACACTTGTTGGATTTTCAATGGGTGGCGGGGAAGTGGTTCGCTATTTCAGTCGTCATGGCGGAAAAGGAGTTTCTAAAGCGATTCTTATTGCTTCAGTTACGCCATTTCAATTGCAAACAGACTCCAATCCTCAAGGCGTCCCGCAAGAAAAGTATGATGGTATGGCAAAGCTAATTAAAGAAGACCGTATCAGTTTTTTGGATAATTTTGGAAAAACGTTTTTCGGCGTGAGCTTTATCAGCAAACCTATAAGTACTCCTTTATTAGACTATTACAGAATGCTGTGCTCTTTTGCATCACCACGTGCCACATTAGAATGTGCCACATCATTTTCGTCAACCGATTTTCGAAGTGAAATGGCTTCAGTAAATGTTCCTACATTAATTATTCATGGAGACGAAGATAAAACGGTTCCTATTGGAATCGCTTCTGAGATATCAGCTAAATTAATTCCGGATAATAAATTTATTGTTTATGAAGGAGCTCCTCACGGTTTATTTTACATTGAAAAAGATAAATTAAACAAGGATTTGCTTGAATTCTTACATTCATAAATTCGAAATTAACACCTTTATAAGTCACAATTTATTCTATACAAAAAATCCCAAAACTTTCGTTTTGGGATTTTTAAATTTTATTGGTTCTACAACTAGTTCTAGACTATTTAACCTCCATCAATTCTACGTCAAAAATCAAAGTGGCATTTGGTGGAATTGCTCCTCCTGCACCACGAGATCCATATCCTAAGTGAGAGGGAATCACAAAACGTGCTTTATCACCAACTTGTAGCAATGCAATTCCTTCATCCCAACCTTCAATAACTTGACCTTGACCTAATCTAAATTCGATAGGTTTTTTTCTTGGGTAAGAGGAATCAAAAACTTTACCGTTTTCTAATGAACCTTCATAGTGAACAGCCACTGTTTTTCCGCTTTCTGCCTTTTTACCTTCACCTCTTTGAATGAATTGGTAACGCAAACCACTTTCTGTTTTTTCAAATCCAGCAGCTAACTTTTCCATTGCTGCTTCGGCGTCGGCTTTTAGTGCAATATCACGTTTGTTTCGCGCTCCTTTGAAAGTGATAAAAGCTTCAATTGCATTCCAATTTGCAGCTTCTTCTCCTTCTCTAATAATTTCAATAGATTCTAAAATATCTCCTTGCTCTACTGAATCAACAATATCTTGTCCTTCTACTACGTGACCAAAAACAGTATGCTTATTATCCAACCAATCCGTAGGAATATGTGTGATGTAGAATTGTGAGCCATTTGTTCCAGGCCCTGAATTAGCCATTGCTAAAACTCCCGGACGATTGTGTTTTAAACTTGGATGAAATTCATCATCAAATTTATATCCAGGATCACCAGTTCCTGTTCCTTGTGGACAACCACCTTGAATCATAAAATCAGGAATTACTCTGTGAAATTTTAGACCGTTATAAAATTTTGTTCCTTGAGGTTTTACTTTATTCTCTATATTCCCTTCTGCTAATCCTACAAAATTCCCAACCGTTCCCGGCGTCAAATCGTGTGTAAGTTTTACTAAAATAGCACCTTTTGCAGTATTGAATTTAGCATATATTCCGTTTTCCATGTTTTTTAATTTTTATTGAATTGCAAATTTACAAATTAAATTTATTTCAACCTATTGCATCAAACTTTTGATTTGCAAATGAAAAGTTAAATAAGTATACAGTTTACAGCCAGGCAGACAATAATCAAATTTCCATTTATAGCAACAGAAATATCAAAAAAAAGAACAATTTAATAAAATAGCATCCAATTTTTAACACCAAAATACTAAAATGGCAATACAATACTTTTTATATTTACAGTTCAAACTAATACCAAACCACATGAAATTGTTGTATTCCCTTTTGCTATGTATTCCTTTTTTGAGTATTGGGCAAAAAATGTCATTAGATTATTATTTACCTCAAAACGGTAGTTACAATACAAAAATCCCCACACCAAAAAGTATCCTTAATTTTGAATTGGGTGAAATGCATACCGATCATACGCAAGTTGTCAATTATATGATGGAAGTTGCAAAAGCATCGGATAGGATTCAAATTGAAACCACTGGTTATACTTTTGAAAATCGCCCGTTGCAATTATTGACCATTTCTAGTCCAAAAAACTTGGCTAACATTGACGAAATTCTTAAAAGACATGCCGCCATTACTGATGTTAATGCTAATAATAGTGATTTATCAGACTTACCGATAGTAGTTTATTTAGGGTATTCCATTCACGGAAATGAGTCTAGCGGTACAGGTGCTGCAATCGCTTTGACTTATTATCTTGCAGCAAATGATAGTCCTGAACTAATGAAAACATTAGATAAAACGATAATATTATTGGACCCATCCTTTAATCCAGATGGCTTGCATCGTTTTTCGACTTGGGTTAACAGTAATAAAAGTGCCAACTTAGTAACTGACCCTAACGATCGCGAGTTCAATGAAGCCTGGCCAAGAGGTCGTTTTAATCATTACTGGTTTGACATGAATAGAGATTGGTTGCCGGTACAACTTCCAGAAAGTCAGGCTCGAATAAAAACTTTTAGAAAGTGGATGCCAAATGTCCTGTGTGACTTTCATGAAATGGGAACAAATTCTACCTACTTTTTCCAGCCAGGTGAACCCACTCGAACGAATCCGCTAACTCCAGAACTAAATCAAGTGCTAACGCGTAAAATTGCAGGATTCCACGCTAAAGCACTGGATAAAATAGGTAGTTCCTATTTTGTTGAAGAAAACTATGACGATTTTTATTACGGCAAAGGATCCTCTTACCCTGACATCAATGGAACTATTGGAATTTTATTTGAACAAGCCAGCTCTAGAGGACATGCCCAGGAAAGTGCAAATGGTATTTTGACGTTTCCATTTACCATCCGAAATCAATTTACAACCAGTTTATCAACCTTGCAAGCAACAACTGAAATGCGTGAAGAACTGCTGGCTTACCAGAGAGATTTTTATAAAAATGCTAAGACAGAAAGTAATAAAAGCAAAGTGAAAGGCTATGTTTTTGGTGACGAAAAAGACGCTTCAAGAGTACATGAATTAGCTAAAATTCTAAGTCAGCATAAAATAAAAATGCAAGAATTAAAAGAGGATGTCATCATAAACAATAAGAAATTTTCAAAAAATTTAAGTTATTTTATACCTGTTGCACAACAAAATACCAAATTGATAAATGCGATATTTGACCGCCAACTACAATTTAAAGACAGTTTGTTTTATGATATTTCGGCATGGAGTTTTGATCTAGCTTTCAACCTCAACTTTGAAAGCGTAAATACACTAGACAATGCAGGTAATGATTACGAACCAAATCTGAAAAAAGGTTTTGTTTCCAAGAAAAGTTACATCGGCTATTTGATGGAGTGGACAGATTATAAAGCTCCAAAATTATTATACCAATTACTAGATAAGGGCTTGCGTGTAAGAACTACAAAAAAACCATTTACGCACAATGGAAAAACATTTTCATATGGTTCTTTATTTATTCCAGTTCAAAATCAAGAATTAAGTAGCGAGGAAATTTTTAATTATTTGAATCAAATTATTCCCGATTATGCTATCGAAATTACAGCCGTTGAAACTGGTTTTACGGACGGTGTCAATTTAGGAAATCCAAATTTTGTTACTTTAACACAACCTAAAGTCGCCATGATTGTGGGGCAAGGTGTCGATCCCGCTGATGCTGGAGAAATTTGGCACATGTTTGACCAAAAAGCCGCGATACCATTGACCAAAATTGATATGGAACAACTTGAGGGTGTTACCTTAAGTAAGTACACTACTTTAATTTTAGTAAATGGTTCTTATTCTAAAATTTCAGATAAAACAGCAACTAAAATCGGACAATGGGTGCAAAACGGCGGGACTTTAATTGCTTATCAAGATGCAATTAAATGGCTGAATAAAAATGAGTTAACCGCATTGACTCTTAAAGATTTTAAGCTGGAAGCTAAGGAAATTACATTCGAGCAAACAGATGACTATAAAGGAGCGCAAGAAATTGCAGGAGCCATATTTGAAACTAAATTGGACTTATCGCATCCTATCAATTTTGGAATGCCTCGCAATACATTGCCTATTTTTAGAAACACTTCAATCATGATTGAACCCAACAAAAATAGTTACAACAACCCTATTCAATACACGAAAACACCACTGATTAGTGGTTATATTTCTAAAGAAAAACTCGCACTTTTAAAAGAAACAGTACCTTTTCAATCCATTAAAAAAGGTGATGGAAACATAATTGTATTTACAGACAACACCAATTTTAGAGCATTTTGGTTGGGAACTGAAAAGCTATTGTGGAATGCTATTTTCTTCAGTAAATTGATGTAAAAAGTGATTATTTTTCTAGAGCAGGTTAAGGTCGAGAACAAATAATGGTTTTCGGCTTCGCTCGAACGGACAGGTGTTCATAAAAAATCTAGAATAGAATCAGTATTAAAAAAAATGACATTCTTTCGAATGTCATTTTTTTTTAAATAGAATCAAACTTTATTATTTTTCTAGCAAGCCAGCGTTTCTCAAGTACGGTTCAATCTGCATGTCATGCCCAATGAAATCTTGGAAAGCTTTGTTCAAATCCACACTGTTACCCACTGATAAAATGTATTTTTTAAAACGTTCACAATTGGCTCTTGTCATACCACCATTGGCTTGCATCCAATCAAATGCGTTATAATCTAAAGTTTTAGACCAAGTATACGCATAATATCCAGCAGAATATCCTCCGCCCCAAATGTGAGCAAAATAAGGCGTGTGGTATCGTGTTAGAACTTCATTTACTAATAATCCGTATTTAGTAAGTGCTTCTTTTTCAAACTCTAAAACAGGTTTGAAATCAGATTCCTTAGTAACACTATGCCAAGCCATATCAAGTGTTGCTGCAGCCAATAATTCTGTTACAACATATCCTTTATTAAAAGTGTCTGCTTTTTTAATTTTATCAATCAATTCTTGTGGGATGGCCTGTTTGGTTTGATAATGTATGGCATAATTTTTTAATACTGTAGGATCTAAAGCCGCGTGCTCGTTGATTTGCGAAGGAAACTCCACATAATCTCTAGGCACGGCTGTACCTGAAAGCGTAACGTATTGTTGGTTTGCAAATAATCCGTGTAACGTATGACCAAACTCATGAAAAAGTGTCGTTACATCATCAAAACTGATCAAAGACGGGTTTCCCGAAGTTGGTTTTGCAAAATTATACACATTTACGATCACTGGTTTTTGTTTTAAGTAGTGCGACTGACTGACAAAATTACTCATCCAAGCGCCTCCATTTTTGTTGTCTCGCGTGTAAAAATCCAAATAATAAATTGCAATTGATTTTCCATCATTGTCATATACTTCATACGCTTTTACATCAGGATGATAAACCGGTAAATCATTTCTCTCTTTAAATGTTAGTCCATACATTTGCTTTGCAGCAAAAAATACGCCTTTTTCCAATACAGTGGAAATTTCGAAATACGGTTTTATTTGAGTCTCATCTAAATCATACTTGGCTTTGCGAACTTGTTCTGAATAAAAATCCCAATCCCAAGGTTCTAATTTAAACCCTCCATTTTGAGAATCGACAAGGTCTTGAATTTCTTTAGCTTCTACTTTAGCTTTTGCCACCGCTGGTGTAGCAATTTTCGCCAACAAATCCATTGCAGGTGCTGGTGATTGAGCCATTTGATCTTGCAACTTCCATTCTGCAAAACTCTTTTTACCCATCAAATTTGCTTTTTGCAAACGCAATTTTGCCATTCGCTCAATTACGTCTCGAGTATCTCCATCGTCATTTTTTTCTGCGCGGTACCAGGATGCTTTAAATATTTTTTCTCTGCTAGCCCTATTTGTAAGGCTTTTTAATACGGGCTGCTGAGTAGTGTTTTGCAATCCTATTACATATTTTCCATCTTGACCTGCCTCTGTAGCTTTTGCTTTAGCAGCAGCAAGTTCGGCAGCATTCAAACCAGCTAAATCATTTGCATTATCAAAAAAAACAGCTCCATTTTTTCGAGCAATTAAAAGTTTATTTCCAAAAAGCGTGCTTAAAGTTGCCAACTCTTCATTAATTTTCTTCATTTTTACTTTATCCATTGCAGATAAATTGGCTCCAGCCAACTCAAACTGCTGTAAGTAATACTGTGTCAATTTCTTATCTTCTCCTTTCAAAGTTGATAAATTAATTGCTTTAAAACGATTGTAAAGTTTACTATTCAAGTAAATTTTATCGTTGTGTCCTGAAAAAATTGGCGCATACTCTTCGTCAATAGCTTGCAAGGTTGGATTGGTATTCGACCCAGTTAAATTGTAAAAAATACCTACAGCTCTATTAAAATCCACTCCGCTTGTCTCTAATGCCAAAACTGTATTTTGGAAAGTAGGTTTAGAAGGATTATTGGCAATCTTGTCTATTTCTTGATCGTGCACTTTTAAACCATATTCAAAAGCAGGCTTAAAATGTTCGTCTTTAATCAAGTTGAAATTGGGCGCCTGATATTGCAGCGTACTTTTTTGTAGAAGCGGATTTGTCATCTTAACCGATTTATTTTGTGCATATCCTGTTTGAGTTTGCATACCAGCTACTAAAAACAGCGAACTAGCAACGATTATTTTCGAAAAAATTTGCATAGTAATGTGATTTATTTTTGAGGGATAAAAGTAGTCGAAAAAAGTGTGGTATAAAAAAGTATCTAAAATTAGTAATGCTTCTGAAACATAATTCGACACTACAAATCCAAAAAAAGTTTTTATCCAAGATTAACTTATTTAAAAACGGAATCAACTTTGTACCTTTGCTCCCGAATCCTTGGGATTGAAACTTATAAAAGAAATTATGCGCATCGATATTGTTACCGTTCTCCCAGAATTATTGCGAAGCCCCTTTGAAGCTTCAATTATGAAACGTGCTATCGACAAAGGATTGGTGGAGGTTCATTTTCATAACCTGCGTGATTATACGACCAACAGACAGAAAAGCGTAGACGATTATCCGTATGGGGGCGGGGCTGGCATGGTCATGACCGTACAACCTATTGACGCTTGCATTACCCATCTGAAAAGTGAAAGATCCTATGATGAAATTATTTACATGTCGCCTGACGGGGAAACTTTGAACCAGAAAATGGCAAATACGATGTCGATGTATGAAAATATCATTATCCTTTGCGGACATTACAAAGGTGTAGATCAACGGGTACGCGATCATTTTATTACCAAAGAAATCTCTATTGGAGACTATGTTTTAAGTGGTGGAGAACTGGGTGCATTGGTTTTATCAGATGCTTTAATCCGATTGATTCCTGGCGTTTTGAGTGACGAAACTTCTGCGTTAACAGACAGTTTTCAAGATGGATTATTATCGGGTCCCATATACACCCGTCCAGCAGATTATAACGGTTGGAAAGTTCCTGAAGTTTTAACGAGTGGAAATTTTGCCAAAATAGATAAATGGCGCGAGGATATGGCATACGAGCACACTAAGAATAGAAGACCTGATTTACTGGAGGAGTAAAGTTATTATAAATGTTGAATTTTAAATTTTAAATGACTCAGTATAAGCCATCAAATAATTCATAATTTATAATTTATAATTCAAAATAATTACATACTTTTGCGCCCACATTGAGTTAACCTCTGGCGAGATCCGTGAATGTTGATTTAATACAAACCATAATTAAAATATATCATGGCAGATTTAATGAAATTCGTTCAAGACGAATTCGTAACAAGAAAAGAATTCCCAGTTTTTGCAGCTGGAGACACAATCACTGTTTACTACGAAATTAGAGAAGGTGAAAAAACGAGAACTCAGTTTTTCAAAGGAGTTGTAATCCAAAGAAGAGGTTCTGCTAACACAGAAACTTTTACAATCCGTAAAATGTCTGGTGCAATTGGAGTAGAGCGTATCTTTCCAGTAAACTTGCCAGCTTTACAGAAAATTGAAATCAACAAAAAAGGTGCAGTTCGTAGAGCTAGAATTTTCTACTTTAGAGAACTTACTGGTAAAAAAGCTAAGATTAAAGATAAAAGAAGGTAGTTCACTATCTTTTTATCACAAAAGTCCCAACAATGTTGGGACTTTTTTTGTTTGTATTTTTACTTATAAATTCATTATTCAACAGTATTGACCCCTTAAAACTAACAATTTAGAAATAAGAAGTTCAGAATCCTAAAATTAGCGCTTTTCTCTGTTAAATCCACCTTCTTTTACATCTGATTTTCATATATTTGCCCGCCTTATTTCAGGAAAAAAAGCCTTGAATAAGCTACATTTAACGCGATTCGATTATAAAAATAAAAAAATGACACAGAAATCAAAAATTTTTTACACGCTTACTGATGAAGCACCTTTATTAGCAACCTATTCATTTTTACCTATTGTACAAGCATTTACAGGAACTTCTGACATTGAAATTGAAACTAGAGACATTTCTTTAGCCGGAAGAATCTTATCCAATTTTCCAGAATTTTTGACAGAAGAGCAAAAAACTGGAGATTCGTTACTTGAACTGGGACAATTAGCAACAACACCAGAAGCTAATATTATAAAATTACCAAACGTTTCAGCATCTGTTCCCCAATTAAAAGCAGCAATTGCTGAGTTACAATCGCATGGTTACAACTTACCAAACTTTCCAGAAGAACCTCAAAACGATGCAGAAACAACTATAAAAGCAAAATATTCTAAAATTTTAGGTTCAGCTGTAAATCCTGTTCTACGCGAAGGAAACTCCGATCGAAGAGCACCAAAAGCGGTTAAAAATTATGCTAAAGCAAACCCGCATTCTATGGGCGCGTGGTCAGCTGATTCAAAAACACACGTAGCTTCTATGGAAAGTGGCGATTTTTACGGAAGTGAAATATCCTTTACTGTTACTGAACCCACTGATGTTAAAATCGAATTCATAGCAAAAGATGGAACAACTACTGTTTTAAAAGAAAGTACACCTCTAAAAGAAGGTGAGATCATTGACAGTTCTGTCATGAACTTAAAATCTTTAAAAACGTTTGTCGCTAAAACAATTGCAGAAGCTAAGAAATTAAATGTCCTACTTTCTGTTCACCTGAAAGCGACAATGATGAAAGTATCGGATCCAATTATTTTTGGAGCTATTGTCGAAGTATATTTTGCAACCGTTTTCGAAAAGTATGCTGTCTTATTCAATGAATTGAATATTGACACCAGAAATGGTTTAGGTGATGTGTATGCTAAAATTGCTGGACACCCTATGCAAACTGAAGTGGAATCAGCATTAAATGAAGCCATTGCAAACGGACCTGCATTGGCCATGGTCAATTCAGAAAAAGGAATTACAAACCTTCATGTTCCTTCGGATGTTATTGTAGATGCATCGATGCCTGCTATGATTCGTACCTCAGGACAGATGTACGATAAAGACGGTAAACAACACGATACAGTAGCCATGATTCCGGACAGATGTTATGCCGGTGTGTACACTGCAACTATTGATTTTTGTAAAAAACACGGTGCTTTTGACCCGACTACAATGGGAAGTGTTCCAAACGTAGGTTTGATGGCTCAAAAAGCCGAAGAATACGGTTCGCATGACAAGACATTTCAAATAGCTGCTGAAGGAATTGTTCGTGTAATAGATGCTAAAGGAACTGTTTTGATGGAACAAGCCGTTGAGACAAATGATATTTTTAGAATGTGTCAAGCAAAAGATGCTCCCATTCAAGACTGGGTAAAATTAGCAGTAAACAGAGCACGTTTGTCTAATACACCTGCTATTTTCTGGCTGGATAACAACAGAGCACACGATAGAGAACTAATTTTGAAAGTCACTACATATTTAAAAAATTACGACACTACTGGTTTAAATATTCAAATTTTAAATCCTGTTGAAGCTACCAACTTCACGCTTGATAGAATTGTGAAAGGACTAGATACCATTTCTGTAACAGGAAATGTTTTGCGTGATTATCTTACGGATTTGTTTCCAATTCTTGAAGTAGGAACATCAGCAAAAATGTTATCTATAGTTCCGTTAATGAATGGTGGAGGTTTGTTTGAAACCGGTGCTGGCGGATCAGCTCCAAAACACGTGGAGCAATTTATCGCAGAAGGTTACTTGCGTTGGGATTCTCTTGGAGAATTCTTAGCTCTTGGAGCATCTTTAGAGCATTTAGGACAAACCCTAAAAAATCCTAAAGCAATGGTTTTGGCTGAAACTCTTGATGTAGCTACCGAGAAATTCTTAGCAACAGATAAATCACCAGCACGTAAACTAGGCGGAATAGACAATCGTGGTTCCCAATTTTATTTGGCCATGTATTGGGCAGAAGCATTGGCAGCACAGCATAAAGAAGTAGCTTTGAAAACCATTTTTACTCCAATAGCAGCTGAATTATTAGCAAATGAAGCAATAATTAATACTGAATTGATCGCTGCGCAAGGGAAACCACAGCATATCAATGGTCATTACCAACCTGATCCAAAATTAACAAGCAGCGCCATGCGTCCAAGTAAAACTTTCAATGCAATCCTTGCGAAAATCAATGCTTAGATCAACTGCAACATAATGAATACTAAAAGACAACCTTCATCCGTTGTCTTTTTTTTATCTTAGCAATACCTTAACATCTGTTGTAAGTCATTAACCATTCAATTTGAAGTACTTTGCACGTTTTTATTTTGATAAACTGTAATCCATGAATTCAAAAAAAGTTATTCCTATTTTAATCCTATTTTTTTGTTCAATAACACTCTTTGCACAAGAAAAATTCACACTCAGTGGAACTATCATTGACGCCAATAGCAACGAAACCTTAATTGGTGTAAATGTGGTACTACCAGAACTAAAAACCGGTGTAACCACAAATGAATATGGGTTTTATTCCATAACGCTTCCAAAAGGCGTGTACACCGTGCAAATCAGTTATTTGGGGTATCAAACTTTACAAGAATCCATAACATTGGATCAAAATGTAAAAAACAACTTTAAATTATTCAGTAATGAAACTGCCTTAAAAGAAGTTGTTATCACCGATAATAAAACCAAAACCGATATCCGAAAACCAGAAATGAGTGTCAACAAACTCTCTATTTCAACCATAAAAAAAATGCCTGTAGTCTTGGGTGAAGTCGATGTTTTAAAATCAATTCTATTACTTCCTGGTGTGACCAATGCTGGCGAGGGAGCTTCCGGATTTAATGTACGGGGTGGTGGAGCAGACCAGAACTTAATATTACTAGACGAGGCAACCATTTTTAATTCCTCACACGTTTTTGGTTTTTTCTCCGTTTTCAATCCTGATGCTATCAAAGATTTGAAATTGTACAAAGGCGGAATACCAGCGCGTTACGGCGGTCGTGCCTCTTCAGTTTTAGATATTTATCAAAAAGACGGTAACAGTAAAGAATTTCATGTCAATGGTGGAATCGGATTAATTTCCAGTAGAATTTTAGCCGAAGGTCCGCTAGTAAAAGACAAAGGATCGTTCCTTATTGGTGGTCGTAGTTCGTATGCGCATTTATTCCTAAAACTTTCAGAGGAACAAAAAGACAATTCGGCATATTTTTATGATTTAAACACCAAGCTGAGTTATAAATTAGACACCAACAATAGTTTGTACTTATCCGGTTATTTTGGCCGAGACGTTTTTAGCCTAAGCAAAAGCTTTACTAATATATATGGTAATGCTATTGTGAATTTACGCTGGAACCACTTGTTTTCAGAAAAATTATTTACGAATTTATCACTGATCTACAGTGATTATTATTACGGTTTAGATTTAGATTTTGTAGGGTTCAAATGGGATTCTGGTATAAAAAATTACAATATTAAGTACGATTTTAAAAATTATATTTCAGACAAATTCAAACTAAATTATGGGGTAAACGGAATTTACTATGAGTTCAATCCGGGTACTATCAAGCCATCTGATGAAAATTCCGGTATCAACTTTGATCAATTGGATAAAAAATATGCTTTTGAATCGGCACTGTACATCAATGCCGATCATGATATATCCAATAAAATAGCGCTTTCTTACGGATTACGGTATAGTATGTTTTACCGCTTAGGACAATCTACAGTAAATATTTATGAAAATGATAATCCAGTGCTTTTCAATTCAGATTTACAGATTTACGAAAAAGCAACTCCCATAGACACCAAGTTTTACGACCGAAACAAAGTGATGAAAAGCTACAACTATCTAGAACCTCGCCTATCCGTTGCCTACCAAATCAACGATGATCAATCTATAAAAGCGAGCTATAACAGAATGGTGCAGTATTTACAACTGATTTCAAATACCTCATCGCCCACTCCGCTTGATATCTGGACGCCAAGTGACCGTTTTATTAAACCACAAATTGCAGATCAGGTGGCTTTGGGATATTTCAAAAACTTTAAAGACGATATGTATTCCCTGGAAATAGAAACGTACTACAAAGAAGTCCAGAACCGATTGGATTATATTGATGGTGCAAATTTAATAGCCAACAAAGCCATTGAGCAAATCATTCTAAACGGCCAATTGCGTTCCTATGGATTAGAAATACTTCTCCGAAAAAACGAAGGAAAATTGAATGGTTGGATTTCCTATACATTATCCAAATCTGAGCAACAAACTCCCGGAAGAACGGCACAAGAATCAGGAATTAACAATGGTCAATGGTACAATTCTGTATATGATAAATTGCATAATATTGCCATTACAAGTTCGTATAATCTAAATGAAAAGTGGTCGTTTGGTGCTAATTTTGCTTTACAAACTGGTCAACCCGTTACCTATCCAGTGGGTAAATATGAATATTTAGAAATTAGTGTTCCTAGTTACGGACTGCGAAACGAAAATCGTCTTCCTACCTACCATCACTTAGATCTAGCAGCAACATTAACACCCACAAAAAACAAAACTAGAACTTGGCAAGGCGAATGGGTTTTTAGTATTTACAATGTGTACAATCGAAAAAACGCTGCTTCTATCAGTTTTAGACAAAACAATGATACAGGCAGTAACGAAGCAGTTAAGACTTCCATTTTTGGTGTGGTTCCTGCGGTGAGTTACAACTTTAAATTTTAAACCTTTTATCTTAAAGAGAGGAAATAAATAAAACATCATGAAAAAAATAACACTTTATCTGATAGCAATCATCGCATTTTTTACAACAAGTTGTGAAGATGTGATCGACGTAAATTTAGAAAATGCAGCACCAAAACTGGTTATTGAGGCGGCTATCAACTGGAGAAAAGGCACTGCTGGAAACCAACAAAAAATAAAACTAACAACTACTTCTGGATTTTACAGTACTGAAATCCCAAAAGTATCAGGCGCAACTGTATCTATAAAAAATAGCGCCAATATTGTTTTTAACTTTGTTGAAATTCCAAATACAGGCGAATATGTTTGTTCGAATTTTGTACCAACGATTAACGAGAAATACACACTCACGATTATCAGTAAAGGCAATACTTACACTGCATCAGAAAGCTTGCAAACTGTTGCTAGTATTACTAAAATCGTTCAAAACAATCAAGGAGGTTTTACAGGAACTAATAAAGAAATCAAAACATATTATCAAGATCCCGCTGGTATAAGCAATTATTACCTTTATAAATATGCCTATTCCAATAGAAAAAAATCTGATTTTTACGTAGATGAAGATGAGTTTTTTAACGGAAATGAATTCTTTAGTATATCACAAAATGACGAGCTAAAAAAAGATGATACTATCGAAGTGAGCCACTTTGGAATTTCAAAAGCCTACTATAATTACATGAGTATTTTAGTAAGCATTGCTGGTAATAGCGGCGGCGGACCCTTTCAATCTCCACCTGCAACAGTTAGAGGAAATATTGTCAACACTACAGATTCAGCTAATTATCCACTGGGCTATTTTTCCCTAAGTGAAGTCGATGTTAGAAATTATACTGTTGAATAATTGGGAGCTTATCCAGCTGTTCACTTCAACAAAAACAGGTTTTAAACAGTTTTTTAGTCCGTATAAGGAGCTTCCTTTGGTCGCTCTTCTACAGTCAAAAAACTAAAGTTTATAACCTGTTTTGGTTTTCATTCCCATCTGGGCTAAAGTGAAATTGCCGTTTCCTGTTTACATTTTTTAACTAACTTTAAAGTCAAAAATTTATCGTGTAAACGTACCAGAAAATCTAAATTCAAAATTCATAAAATATAAATCCTCATGTCTTCACACCATATCGTACGCGACGATCAAGAACCTGCATTAATTATTGCCAATGGTGCTTCCTGTAATCCAGAATTATTAGGGCAGCTTTTAGAATGGTCTCCACTTGTTATCGTTTTAGATTCAGCAATGGTTCGCGTGATGGAATTAGACATAAAAGTCGATGTTCTTTTAGGCGATTTTGACAGAGGATTTGATCCTGAAATTTACAAAACATCGCAATATCCTATTGAAATTATTCATACGCCTGATCAAAACAAAACCGACTTAGAAAAGGCATTTGATTATTTAATAGAAAGAAAAATCCCGGCAGTAAATGTAGTTTGGGCAACTGGCCGAAGAGCAGATCACACGATTACAAATCTCACCAATATTACCAGATATAGAAATCTATTAAAAATTGTCATTCTAGACGATCATTCTAAGGTTTTTCTATTACCCAAAAAATTCGAAAAATGGTATACTGCCAATACGCCTATTTCGTTAATTCCAATCGGTAGTGTGACAGGCATTCATTCTGAAAATTTATTTTATCCATTAAAAAACGACAGCCTAACTATAGGATATCGCACAGGAAGCAGCAACCACGTTGCACAAGATGGACTCGTTACCATATCACATGATGAAGGAGATTTATTGATGATGGAATGTCTGGATTAGCACCTACTCTAGTTTCAATAATGCATTTCTCACTATTTCATAATGACTCCACGGAATAAAATGATTGGCCTCATCAATAACTATGGTATCAATTGACTGGGCTGCTACAAAGCTTTTTTTCATAAAAGCTACATTGCTAAACGGTACTAAAGCATCTTTGGTTCCATGAATAATTGTGACAGCACTTGTTATTTTTTTCAACTCCAGCGCTAAGCTAAATAAATCTTTTTTTAACCACCACAATTCATCATTTGAAGGGCGCAAAGCACCAGGAATTAAATATCGCAGCGGAACTGATTTCACGACCGTGCGCCATTGCTCTGGGTTTTCGGCCTTAGGGTCTAATGATCCAGAGAGTATCACAACATGTTTATACCATGAGGGATGATCAGCAGCTAGCTTTGCCACCATAGGACCGCCATAGCTATGCCCTACCAGAATCATCGGTTGTTTATTATCGATTTGTTTGATAAAGGATCCTATTATTTGAGATTGGACCGTTAAATTTTGAGCATCCCCAAAATCACTATTCCCAAAACCCGGCCGATCAATAGCAATCATACGGTATTTCTTCAACAATGTGGTGTCCTGTAAATATTCTTTAAAAGCATTCCAACTTCCTGGCGAGCCGTGTACAAAAATCAACGTGGGGTTTTGAGCATTACCCGTTTCTACATAATGTAGATTGTGTCCGTCAAATAGAAGATTTTTATCTTGAAAAACGGTTTTCGAAGCTCCAAAAAAGGCAATCGTTTCCTTACTGGAATAGCGCATCGTCATACAAGCTTGACACATTATGATATAAAAGACCAAAAAACTATAAACGATGTAGCGTTTCTTGAAACGAAATTTTGCAGGAATAAAAACCATCTTTACTGATATTTTTTATAAAAGTAATCGTTTTTAGGCTTCAAAAAAACCACGTTGTTTTATTTTATGATTTATTTCTGAGCTATTTATCGTGTCAATGTAGCCTTTAAGCATTTACAACTTTGGAATCCCTATATTTGCATCGAAATAAAGAAAATGAAAGCGAAAACGATTACCGAAAAGACAAATTTACACCCAAGAAATCTTGATAAATTTGGATATGATTTTGAGCAATTAATTATAAAATCACCTGAATTAAAAACTTTTGTCGCTGTAAATGAGCACCAAATAGAAACCATCAATTTCAGTAATCCTGATGCTGTAAAAGCACTGAACAAAGCCTTGCTTTTGTACCATTACAATATTAAAAATTGGGATATCCCTAAGAACTATTTGTGTCCGCCAATTCCAGGAAGAGCTGATTACATTCACTACTTAGCAGATTTATTGGCTTCAAGCAACAACGGAAATATTCCTGAAGGCGAAACCGTTCAAGGATTAGATATTGGTGTAGGTGCCAATTGCATTTATCCTATTATAGGAAATTCAGCGTACGGTTGGAGTTTTGTGGGAACCGACATTGATGTGCTTGCTATAGAAAACTGTAGCGCGATCATTGAAGAAAATCCAAAATTAATTGATGCAATCAGTTTGCAGCAACAAACGGAAGCTCGTTTTATTTTCAAAAATATAATTACGCCCGAGGATAAATTTACCTTCACGATTTGTAACCCGCCTTTTCATGCGTCACAAGATGAGGCTACCAAAAGTACATTGCGAAAAATAAATAATTTAGAATCCCAGACTGCTGCTACTAAAACAACTAAACCTATTTTAAATTTTGGTGGTCATAATGCCGAATTGTGGTGTGAAGGTGGCGAATTGGGTTTCGTGACTCAGATGATATATGAAAGTGCAAAATATCCAATGCAATGTTTGTGGTTTACGACTTTAGTCTCGAAAAAAGAAAATCTCTCTAGTCTATACAAAACATTAAACAAAGTCAGCGCTGTCGAAATTAAAACCATTGATATGGCTCAAGGCCAAAAAACAAGCCGAATTGTAGCTTGGACTTTTTTAAGTGCGGCACAGCAAAAAGCTTGGAAATTCGAATAAAAACTCCTTTTCACCTGAATATTTCATCACACCAATCATATTTGATAGACTTGACAATCAATCTGTAACTAAACATTTGCCAATTATTCATTTAAAATTAAGCCCTTTAAAAACTTCTATTTTAAATCTATAATTAAATTTTCCAAAATTTATTTTTCCAAAAAAATAAATATTCCTTAATAGTTATTTTTTTTTATAAAATATTGAACAAAAATTAATTATTAACATAATTTTAATTAGTTTTGATAAATAACTATTTAAAATAGTTACAAATACATTTTTTTGACGATTCATCAAAAAGAGAATTAAAAACCTTACTATTAAATCCAAAAAAAAATTAAATACTCTTTTTAAGATAATTTACTTTTAAAATAATGAGCTAATTCAAACTAAATGGTAAAAAAGCAGCCCTTACATACCGACATACTTGAAGACTCCGCACTTTGGAACAGTCTGAAAGAAGGGAATGAAAGTGCTTTTTCAGTACTTTTTAAAAGACATTATTCTCATTTAGTCCGTTATGGAAACTCCTTATTTCCTTATCCTGAAAAAGTACAAGACTGTGTGCAAGATGTTTTTACAGATCTATGGATTTACAGAGACAAATTGAGTGACAAAGTAGTTGTAAAAGCCTACTTATTAGCCTGTGTTCGCAAGCGGATTACCCGATCACAAGAACGGGATCGTATTTTTAGGCTAAGCTCCTCTATAGATACGATTGAATTTTTATTTGATTTTTCAATAGAACACGAACTTATTTCTGATGAAACTACAGCTTCTAAAGTGTCACATCTCAATCAACTGATTAATGATTTGCCTTCTCGACAAAAAGAGGCTTTATATCTTCGTTACACCCAAGAACTTACTGTAGACCAAATTGCTGATACACTTAACATTAATTATCAATCAGCAAACAATCTTTTGCATCGAGCGCTGTTATGCTTGCGCAAAGATTGGAAAGGAACTATCTGTTGCATTTTAATACTATTTTCATTGGTATTGTAGTCTTCCAAAAATAAATCAAAAAAAAATACCATTTAGTGAGTATCAATTAAAAAAATTGTCCTCTATATAATTGTAACCCCTTTTTTGATGCAACACCGAAATAATTATACCGAGATAGAACACTTTTTAGCTGATGAATCATTCCGATTATGGGTGTGTTTCAAAGACGACCAACTAGAATGGGAAAAATGGACTTTAGAAAATTCCAGTCGTGCTAAATTGGTTGAAGAATCCAGATTATGGCTTTTAGCGATGAAGGTTCCTAATGATGATTTAGCTGCAGACAACATTCAACATGCCCTAGAAGCTACTTGGGGAAAAATTGAAAAAACAGAAGGAAATAAAAAGGATAAACCAGTTCTTAAACTTTTGAGAAAAAGATGGTTTAACGGAGTAGCTGCCGTTTTGATTATAAGCCTTTTAACTGGCTGGCTTTACAATCAAAGCAACACTTCTGAAAACGCTGCACTGACATATAGTGAACTTATAAACGAAAATGACGAAGGTTTAGTTGAGCAAACTAACAATTCAGACAAACCACAAATTATAACATTATCTGATGGTAGTTCTGTTTTACTTCAACCCAACAGTAAGTTAAGTTATCCTAAAATATTTGTGGGCAATGAAAGAAAAGTGTACCTCTCTGGTGAAGGCTTTTTCGAAATCAGTAAAGACCCTAAAAAACCATTTTTCGTCTTTGCGAATGAAATAGTTACAAAAGTAGTAGGTACCAGTTTTAAAATAAAAGCATACGCTAATGAGCCGAATGTGGAAGTGGTGGTTCGAACTGGAAAAGTAAAAGTAAGATCTAATGAATTAATCTCCAACCCAAAAGACCAACTGATTGTTTTGTTACCGAATCAAGCTTTGCGATTTGTCCGAAAAAGCTTACTTTTTAATAAGATTACTGATATCACACAGGATGAATCATTGAGTCGTTCCACCAGTAATATAGAGCAATTAGGATTTGAATTTACAGACATTCCTGTTGCACAAATTTTCAAAACTATCGAGCAGGCGTATTTAGTTAAAATTGATTTTCCTCAAACAAAATTAAATAATTGCTACCTCACTACCTCTTTAAGCGATCAGCCTTTACCAGAAAAATTAAAAATTATTTGCAAAAGCCTTGGTAACAATACGAGTTATGAAATGAATGGAAACCAAATTATAATTATATCAGATGGATGTAACTAACAGTAACTCGCCAATGAAGTAAAACATACAATAAAAAAGCGCCGAAAATGCTGTAACATTCTCGACGCCTTGAATAAATGCAATTCACTCTCCGTAAAGAGTAACTGCTGTGTTCTATCAATACCCTAACTAACAAATATTAATAAAAACAGACCAAAACTATGAAAAAAACCGTCCTTAAACAACGACTACTAATTCGAATTATGAAAATAACCTTATTTCAATTTGTTTTAGCGCTTGTCTTTTCAAGTGTAACAATAGCGAACAATATCAGAGGTCAAAAAAAACTGGACACAAAGGTAACTATTACCGTGACCGATTTGAACTTAGATACTGCATTGACTAAACTTGAAAAATTAGCACATGTGAAATTTTCGTATAATTCGAGAATTTCACAATTGAACCAAAAAGTGAGTGTTTATGCTAATAATGAAGCATTATCAAGTGTACTGAATCGCATTTTAACACCATTAAAAATTAATTATACTGAAGTTAGCAATCAAATTATTTTACAAAAAGAAGAAATTGCTAAAACAGGAAGTAATGGAGAATTTATCTCAATTCTAAATCAAAACGCATTGGTTGAAATCATTAAAGGCCGCGTTGTTGATGAAAAAGGAGAATCTTTACCTGGCGTAACGGTTCTTGTAAAAGGAACTAAAAAAGGCACAACAACAGATATCGATGGGAGTTATACCATCAATGCTGAAATTGGAGACGTTTTGCAATTTTCTTATGTGGGATTAGAAACTAAATCCGTAACCGTAACTGGAACAACATTAAATGTTACTTTGACGGGAAGTGGAGAAACGTTACAAGATGTTGTCGTAATCGGTTCCCGGAATCCCGCCAGAACAGTAACAGAATCTGCAGTGCCTATTGATGTGATTTCTATGAAAGAAATTAATTCTAAAGGACCTCAAGTAAATTTGAACCAAATAATGAATATGGTAGCACCATCCTTTACATCTGCCACTCAAACTGTAGCTGATGGAACGGATCATATTGACCCAGCTCAATTAAGAGGTTTAGGTCCGGATCAAGTACTGGTGTTAGTGAATGGAAAAAGACGTCATACATCATCTCTAGTAAACGTTAATGGTTCACCTGGTAGAGGTGCTGTAGGAACCGATTTAAATGCTATTCCTGCTTTTGCTATCGAAAAAATTGAAGTATTACGAGATGGAGCTTCCGCACAATATGGTTCTGACGCTATTGCGGGTGTAATCAACTTAAATGTGAAGAAAAACACAAACAAATTAGAGGTAGCACTTTTTGCGGGAAGTCATTTTTCTAAGGGAGCAAACGACCATGCTGGCGGAAATGATGGAAACAATCTTCAGCTGGATTTAAACTATGGAACTGGTCTTGGTAAAGAGAAAAGTTTTATAAACTTTACAGGAAGTTTTCAATTAAGAGACCAAACAGGAAGAGCAGGACTTGAGGGAGACACAAGACAAGAATTTACCGGTTATAATGCAATCGAACGTGTAGCATCAGCCAACGGAATTGATGTCAATTCTTATTTTGGAAATAGTAACAATATGACCGCTGCTAATCAAACTGCCTTAATTTCGGCAATAAAAACTTATGCACCACAAGTAAGCTATTTCACTCCAGCAAAACAGTCGGAAATAAGTAGTGCTACAACTCTTGCAGCACTTAGAACTGCATTGAATTTTAATAATACCGACCAAGAAATTGCTGCAAGGGGTTTGACTAGAAGAGACTTTAATCAAAAAGTAGGGCAATCTTCTTTAGCAAGTAGCCAAATATTTGTAAATGCAGCTTATCCAATATCCAAAAATTCTGAATTATATGCTTTCGGTGGTTATAGTAACCGAAACGGTGCCGCAGCTGGTAACTACAGAAGACCCTTTACAGCCAATGCTACTACTGCTGTTTATCCTAATGGTTTTTTACCAGAAATTCATTCGGAAATTAGCGATATATCTGCAGCTGTAGGTTTAAGAGGTAAAGTTTTTGAAACTTGGAATTATGATTTGAGTAATACTTATGGTAAAAACTCATTTGGTTTCAACGTAGAAAATTCGATAAATGCAACTTTAGGAAAATTATCGCCAAGCACATTTGATTCTGGTAAATTATCTTTTGCACAAAACACAACCAATTTTGATGTAAGCAAAAAATTCGACAAATTAAATGTAGCTTTCGGAGCAGAATTTCGTAATGAAAATTATATAATTGCAGCAGGAGAAGAAAAATCATATGCTGGATATGATATTAATGGTGCAATAGTAACACCAACAACGGCTACCAATTTACAAGTTACTGATTTTTATGGTACTAGTCGTGGAGTTGGGGCACAAGTTTTTCCTGGTTTTAGTCCAAAAAATGCTGTTAATAAAAGCCGTAATAGTGCAGCGCTTTATGCTGATTTAGAGTATGAAATCACTGATAAATGGATGGTGAATGGAGCTGTACGTTTTGAAAATTATTCTGATTTTGGGAATACTTTAAATTATAAACTAGCAACTCGTTATAAAATTGCACCAAACTTTAATTTAAGAGGTGCTGTTGCAACCGGATTTAGAGCGCCATCCTTACACCAAATTTATTTTAATAATACGTCTACTCAATTTGCTGGAGGTTTCGCTGTGCAGGTTGCTACATTTAATAATGACCAAAAAGAGCTATCCCCAGCCAAATTATTTGGAATTCCACAATTAAAACAAGAGGAATCTCAGAGTGCTAGCATTGGTTTTACTGCAAAAATTCCGTCGGCAAAGCTAACCTTTACTGCAGATGCTTACAGCATATATATTAAAGATAGAGTAGTATTAACAGATCAATTTGCCAGACCGGCTGGTATACAAACACCTGGTTCTACAGGAGCAACTTTACAAGGTTTTTTTGACGCTGCCGGAGCAACAGCTGCACAATTTTTTGGCAACTCTATCGATACTAGATCAAAAGGACTAGACATCGTAATTAGTCATAAAATTGAATTAAACGAAGCTATTACATTGACTAATGATTTAGCTGGAACTTTTTCTCAAACAAGAAAAGTGGGCGATATTCACGCTTCTCAAATCTTGGTCGATAACGGACAAATAAACAGATACTATTCAGAAATTAACAGAGTGTACCTAGAAGAGGCGGTACCAAGAGTTAAATTCAACTTAACCAATAGTCTGTCATACAAAAAATTCGATTTCTTTTTGAGAAACGTATATTTTGGCCAAGTAACCGATGGTGAAATTGTTGATGCAAATGGTGATGGTAAAATTAATGCCATTGTTGTAAATGGACGACATGTAGAAAATGAACATTTAATATTAGATGCAAAAATAATTACTGATATATCCGTTGGTTACAATTTTACTAAAAATGCTAGATTAGTAATTGGAGCCAATAACCTATTAGATATTTACCCAACTGTAAACTTCAAAACACAAACTGTCGCTTTACGTGCATCTGGTGTAGATGCAAGTGGTAATATAATTTATTCTCCAACTACTGCAGCGAATAATACTATTGATCAGACTACAGGTAATCAATTCACTTACTCAAGACGTACCTCTCAATTTGGTCAAAATGGTCGTTTCCTTTTTGCTAGGTTAAGCTTCAGTTTTTAATAATTTATATTTCTCTAATAAAACCATCCTGTCACATCGGGATGGTTTTTTTTTGGCAAAAAGTTTAGAAAAAAAAGAATCCAAACTTTGTACCTTTGTCTCTCTTAACCTTTGTCCCTTGTTTTAAATGAATTTCCAAGTAGTATCTGATTACCAGCCAAAAGGCGACCAACCGCAAGCCATCTCCAAATTAGCACAAGGAATAGTTGATGGAGATCAGTTCCAAACGCTTTTAGGAGTTACAGGATCCGGAAAAACATTTACGGTGGCTAATGTGATTCAGGAAGTACAAAGACCAACATTAGTTTTGGCACATAACAAAACTTTGGCAGCGCAATTATACTCGGAATTCAAGCAATTTTTCCCGAATAATGCTGTCGAATATTTTGTTTCATACTACGACTATTACCAACCCGAAGCTTTTATGCCCGTTACAGGCGTTTTCATTGAAAAAGATTTGTCCATCAATGAAGAACTGGAAAAAATGCGAATGTCAACCACCGCTTCACTACTTTCTGGACGTAGAGATATTTTAGTGGTAGCATCAGTTTCTTGTTTGTACGGTATTGGAAACCCGATAGAGTTTCAAAAAAATCTAATTCCAATTGAGAAAGGCCAGATTATTTCTCGTACCAAATTATTGCATCAATTGGTGCAAAGTTTATATTCTAGAACTGAAGCTGATTTTAATCCCGGAAGTTTCAGGATTAAAGGAGACACTGTTGATGTGTACCCTAGTTACGCTGATGAAGCCTACCGCATTCATTTTTTTGGTGATGAAATCGAGGAGATCGAAAGCTTTGACACCAAGAATTCTCAAGTACTTGAAAAATTTGAAAGACTTACTATTTATCCCGCTAATATGTTTGTGACTTCGCCAGATGTATTGCAAAATGCAATTTGGGAAATCCAACAAGATTTAGTCAAACAAGTTGATTATTTCAAGGAAATAGGAAAACATTTAGAAGCAAAACGTTTGGAAGAACGCACCAATTTTGATTTAGAAATGATCCGAGAATTAGGGTATTGTTCTGGAATCGAAAATTACTCGCGTTATCTTGATGGCCGACTGCCCGGAACCAGACCCTTTTGCTTACTGGATTATTTCCCCAAAGATTATTTGATGGTGGTCGATGAAAGTCACGTCACGCTTTCACAAGTAAGCGCTATGTATGGCGGAGACAGAAGCCGAAAAGAAAATTTAGTTGAATATGGTTTTCGACTTCCTGCTGCGATGGACAATCGTCCGTTGAAGTTTGAAGAGTTCGAAGCCATGCAGAATCAAGTCATATACGTATCCGCAACGCCAGCTGATTATGAATTACAGAAAACCGAAGGAGTGGTTGTCGAACAGGTAATTCGTCCGACAGGTTTATTAGATCCCATTATTGAAATCCGACCAAGTTTAAACCAAATAGATGATTTAATTGAAGAAATTCAGGTTCGAGCCGAAATTGACGAGCGTGTTTTAGTGACGACTTTAACCAAAAGAATGGCCGAAGAACTAGCCAAATATTTAACTAAAGTCAATATTCGTTGTCGTTACATTCACTCTGAAGTAGATACTTTGGAACGAATAGAAATTATGCAAGATTTGCGAAAAGGGATTTTTGATGTATTAATTGGTGTGAATTTACTTCGTGAAGGATTAGATTTACCTGAGGTTTCGTTGGTAGCAATTTTAGATGCGGATAAAGAAGGATTTCTAAGAAGTCATCGTTCGCTTACACAAACCATTGGCCGTGCTGCGAGAAATTTGAATGGAAAAGCAATAATGTATGCTGATAAAATTACCAACAGTATGCAAAAAACGATTGATGAAACTACCTATCGCAGAACCAAACAGATTAATTACAATACTGCAAATAATTTAACTCCGCAGGCTTTAAACAAAAAGATAGAAAGTGCCTTTACAAAAAACCCGCTAGTGGACTACGAGCTAGGAAACTCCTTGAACGCTGCCGCAGAACCAGAAAACCTGTACCTATCTAAACCTGAAATTGAAAAACTGATTCGTGAAAAAAGAAAATCAATGGAAAAATCTGCTAAAGAATTAGACTTTATGCAAGCGGCTAAATTACGTGATGAAATAAAAGCGTTGCAAGGACAATTGACTTAATTATACTGCTCCTGAAAAACATTCAACAAAACGGCTCCGTCAATAATTGCGTTTGGTGCGTTTTGCATCAATTTAAGAACTCTTTTTGTTGCTGTCGGATTCAATCCCATATTTATTGCAATTTGCTGAAGAGTAATCATTTCTTTTTCATGCAAAATTCCGTCACAGTACATTAATAATGCTAGTCTGTAAAATTGTTGAATACGCAAAAACTCTGTTTTAATAGGTATTTGTGGTGCCTCTTCATGAAAAAACTGATTAAATTTGTCTTTATTTATCTGCAATTCTTGAGCAATACTGGCTAAGAAATCATATTCTCGTTTGTGCAATTGTCCATCAACAGTAGAAAACGCAATCATCTCTAAAAGTAAACTTCTCTTTTCTTCGAATGTATTCATCAAATTGTTATTTTTAGCTAAAATATTGTTTTTAATTTAAAATACAAAAACTAATAATGATCCGAAATACGTTCCTACTCCTATTCTTTATTTTAATACCCGTAATAATAAATGCACAAGAGGCACTGCAAAATATTGGGAGCACTGCTACAAAGCAAGTTTCCAATTTTACAATTGACGCTCCACAATTGAATGGTACAAAGAAAATTTGGGTGTATTTGCCTAAAAATTATGCCAATTCAAAAAAGAAATTCTCGGTCATTTATATGCATGACGCGCAAAATTTATTTGATGCCAAAACATCGTATGCTGGCGAATGGAACGTTGATGAAAAATTAGACAGTCTAAATGCACCCGTTATTATTATAGGAATCGAGCATGGAAATGATACCCGTATGGAGGAATTAACGCCTTTCAAGAATGAAAAATATGGCGGTGGAAAAGCAGATGATTATTTAGCTTTTATCGTAAAAACGTTAAAACCATACGTAGACAAAAACTACAAAACCAAACCCGACAAAAAGCATACACTAATCATGGGAAGTTCGCTTGGTGGTTTGAATTCTTTTTATGCGGTTTTAAAATACCCCGAAATATTTGGCAAAGCAGGCGTGTTTTCGCCTTCTTTTTGGTTCTCCAAAGACATTTATACCCTAATGGACCAATCAAAAAAGACAAAAGCAAAAATCTATTTTCTTTGCGGTGACAAGGAAAGTGACGATATGGTTTCTGATTTGAACAAAATGGAATACCTGCTGAATTCCAACAGATGCTATTGTTTGAACTTGAACCATAAAAAAATTGTAAAAGAAGGTCAACACAATGAAAAACTATGGCGCGATGGATTTGTTCAAGCGATTTTATGGCTTGGTTATTAATGACATCAACGTAATACAGATGTTTTATGGAACTGATTTTAAGAGAGTACAACCTAAAATTAAAACATACCTTCACGATTTCGAGAAAATCAATCGACTTTCAGCCATCTTTAATTGTTGAATTAAAGAGCGATGGGTTTTCTGGTTTCGGCGAAGCCACATCCAACCCTTATTACCACACTACCGTTACAATGATGCGTGCTGATTTAGAAAAAATTCGACCATTAATTGAAGTGAGTACCACCGAAACTCCAGAAGAATTTTGGACAAAAATTCATCCCTATTTGCAGAATAATATGTTTGCTCTATGCGCTCTAGACGTAGCATACAATGACTGGTATGCCCGTAAAAAAGGAAAAAAACTATACGAATTGTGGAATTATACCATCGATAAAAATCCATTGTCAGATTATACCATTGGCATTGATTCTATCGAAAAAATGATTTCAAAAATGAAAGAACTGCCGTGGCCAATTTATAAAATAAAACTAGGAACGCCAGAGGATATTGCTATTGTTACTGCTCTTAGAAAACATACTACTGCTGTTTTTCGCATAGACGCAAATTGCGGCTGGACTGTTGATGAGACTATCACTAACGCCATCGAATTAAAAAAATTAGGTGTCGAATTTTTAGAACAACCATTAAAAGCTGATGATTGGGCAGGACACAAAGAAGTATACAAGCATACTGTTTTACCAATCATCGCTGATGAAAGCTGTATCATTGAAACGGATGTCGCAAAGTGTCAACATCATTTTCATGGAGTGAATTTAAAATTAGCCAAATGTGGAGGCTTAACTCCAGGCAGACGCATGATTCAAGAAGCAAAACAACTAGGTATGAAAACTATGGTAGGATGCATGACGGAATCTACGGTGGGGATATCAGCAATAGCACACCTATTACCACAATTAGATTACGTTGATATGGACGGCGCATTGCTTTTAGCCGAAGATATTGCTACAGGAATCACGCTCGAATATGGAAAAACTACCTATTCTGAACACAAAGGGACCGGCGTAATTTTACTTTAAATATTTTATCATCAAACCAATTCTAAAACTAAAATTGTGTTGTAATTGCTTTTAAAACGTACCTTTGTAAAAAATTATGATGATGACAAATAACGATATCTTTAAAAAACTTCGCGTTGCACTTATGTTGCGTGACGATCAAATAGTTGAAATATTAGAATTGGTAGATTTTAGAATAACCAAATCAGAGTTAGGTGCTTTTTTTCGGGATGAGAAACACGAAAACTATATGGAATGTGGTGACCAAGTACTGCGTAACTTTCTGAATGGATTGGTAATTCACTTGCGTGGAACCAAAGAAAATCCAAAAAATCCAAATGATGTTTTAGCCAAGCACAAAGCACAAATTCCAGCGAAAGACAGTGTAAAAGAGCGACCAGAATTTAAAGCTAAACCAAGAGATGAAGAGCGTTCTCGAGCTGATGAAGCGCCTTCCAAGAAAAAACCTGCAACCAAGAATAATTCAAAAAAACAATATCCCAAAGGTAATTCTAAAATACAAGTTGTAGAGAAAGTGAAATTTAATTTCGGTAAAGGCAGCAAATCCTAATCGTGAAAACGGCGTTAGTAATTGGAAGCACTGGTCTAATAGGCTCTGAACTATTGAAAATTCTTTTAGAGAGTCCAGAGTATACTCAGGTGGTGACTTTTGTAAAAAGAGATTTAGGAATCCGTCATCCCAAATTAACACAACACGGTATTGATTTTGATAAGCCAGAAACTTATGAAAATCTTGTTGTAGGGGACGATTTCTTTTGCACGATTGGCACAACGATCAAAAAAGCAGGAAGTAAAAGCGCATTCATCAAAGTAGATTATGAATATCCGCGACAGTTTGCCAGTTTTGCAAGACAAAACAAGGTCAAAAATTTTCTAATAATTTCCTCTTTAAATGCCAATGCAAAATCAAGTAATTTCTATTTGAAAACCAAAGGAGACATTCAAGATTTTCTCAAAAATTGCGAATTCGAAAGCGTTGCTGTACTGCAGCCTTCTCTTCTTTTAGGAAACCGAACAGAATTTAGATTCGGTGAAAAAGTAGGTGCCTTTTTCATGAAAACGTTTTCATTTGTGTTTCAAGGCAACTTGAAAAAATATAAGGCGATTGAAGGTAAAACTGTTGCAAAAGCAATGTTTAAAATAGCTCAAAGAAACGACACAGGTTTCAAAATATATGAATCGGATGCGATTCAACAAATTGGAATGTAATACAATTGCAAAATCCTGAATGAGAGCTCAGGATTTTTTGTACATTTAGTTTGCATCAATGAATTTACACCTTCCAATATGAAATGCCTCTTTACCCTTTACACATTATTTTTTACAACACTATTTTTTGGACAAAAGAATAAAATTGAACAACCAGCGGTGTTTATTGATTCTAACTTAATTGCAAGAAATGCAATTGAATATATCAACCCAAATGAAATTGAATCCGTGAATGTTATCAAAAAGGACACCATAATAAATGCTGTTTTGTTTCATGGTCAGCTTTACATTACTTCTAAAAACCCTAAGAAATACGACTTTCTAACTTTAGAAAAAATCAAAACTGAATTTACAAAAATTAAAAGTAACGACGTCATTTACATGGTAAATGGAGCATTTATAAAAGACAATATTGATACTTTCAAATTAGACCGAAACTATATTTTAAAAGTTGAAGTTACTAATTCAGAAGAATTTTATAACATAAGAGAGAGTACCGCCAAATTTGACATTATCAACATATTAGGAAAAACCAAAGAAAATTTAGATGATAAAAATAAGATTTTATTAAGAGGTCATGAAGCCATAGGAGTTAAATAGATTGTGTTTTAAATAATTTTTAAATCCCATTTTAAGAACTACAACTTAACATCGAACATCCCACTTTATCTCTAGCCCAATCGGGTCTTTTGGCAAACCATTTTTGAAACTGGGGTTGTTCGTCATATGGATTTTTGAGCATTTCGAATAATTCTTTCAATAAGTCATAATCTCCTTTATCCGCGTCATCTATACACAACTGCGCCATGTAATTTCGCAGCACGTATTTTGGATTAACTAAATTCATCAGCTCTTTTCTTTCTGTATCTAAAAGTTTTTCTTCATTAATTCGAATGCTGTACCGCTCCAACCAATCGTACCATTCCTTCATTGCATTTTCATTTAAATCCTTTTCATTGTAAAAAGCTTCTTTGACAGCATTGAAAGCGATTGTAACGGAATCATCTTTTGAAACAGTACTTAAATTTCTAAAGAAAATCGTCATATCTGTTTCTACTCTTTCCAATAATTCTACCAAAACGCCAACTAAAAGCAAGTCACTTTCTTTCTTGTCTTGAAGACCAAGTTTATTTTGCATCATTATCAAATATTCGCGTTCGTAATCAACGCTAAACTTATCTAGAATAGTTTCTAGTGGTTTTGCATCCTCAATCAGTGGATACAAAGCATTAGCTAATTGGTACAAATTCCACAAAGCAATTTCAGGTTGGTTGCCAAAGCGGTATCTTTTATGTTGTCTGTCGGTAGTATTTGGCGTCCAGCCAGCATTGTAATCTTCTAACCAGCCGTACGGTCCATAATCAATCGTAATGCCGTGAATTGACATATTATCGGTATTCATTACACCATGAACAAAGCCTACGCGTTGCCATTCGATAATCATTTTTCTTGTAGATTCAGCAACTGCAGCAAAAAACGCAAGATATTTTTCGGCTCCTTCGCTTGTAATAGCTGGAAAATGGTGTTTGATAGTAAAATCAGTAAGTAATTTGAGATTAACAAGATCATTTTGCGAAGCCAATATTTCAAAACTTCCAAAACGAATAAACGATGGCGCTACTCTACAAACGATGGCACCTTTTTCATACGCTGGATTTCCGTTGTACAACACATCGCGCAACACAGGATCGCCTGATAGCATTAGCGACAGCGAACGTGTCGTAGGAACACCTAAATAATGCATGGCTTCGGCACATAAATATTCTCTGATGGAGGAGCGCAATACCGCAAAACCATCCGCAGTTCTAGAATATGGTGTAGGCCCAGCACCTTTTAGTTGTAAAGTGAATGTCGCATCTTCATGAACTACTTCAGTAAGATTTATAGCGCGGCCATCACCCAATTGTCCAGCCCAATTCCCAAATTGATGTCCAGCATAACACAAGGCAAAAGGTTGGGTATTGGGATAAATTGTAGTTCCTGAAAACGTATTTAAAAAATCAGAAGAAAGTACATCTTCATCCGAAAGTCCGAGTGTAGTAGCCATGTCACCATTCGCATGAATTAAACTCGGATTAGAAGGCTTGGTCGGAGCAACATAGGAATAACATGTTTTTTTTACTTGTCTTGGACTATTTTCAAGATCAGGATCAGCGGGTAAATTAGTTATAAAATTATTTTGTATCTTAAGTTTCATGAGTTGTTGCAATTAGAAAACAAAGATAACCGTTGCTTACAATAAAACTTTACACTTTCAAGTAATATTATGATTTGTTCTCCTTAGTAATAGGAACTGCTTTAAACTAAAAAAACCTGTTTGATTACTCAAACAGGTTTTTGAAATATAAAAATTTTATTAATTAAGAAAGTGCTGCTTTTACTTGATCTGCTGCTTCTTGAAATTCAACTGCAGATAAAATTGGCATTCCTGAATTATCTATTAATTCTTTTGCGATTGCTGCATTAGTACCTTGTAAACGAACAATAATTGGCACTTTGATTGCGTCGCCCATATTTTTATAAGCATCAACAACTCCTTGTGCCACACGGTCACAACGAACGATTCCACCAAAAATATTAATCAAAATTGCTTTTACGTTTTGATCTTTTAAGATTATACGAAAAGCAGTTTCAACACGTTTTGCATCAGCAGTTCCACCTACGTCAAGGAAGTTAGCAGGCTCAAAACCAGCATACTTGATTAAATCCATGGTTGCCATTGCTAATCCAGCTCCGTTTACCATACATCCTACAGTTCCGTCAAGATCCACGTAGTTTAATCCTACTTCTTTTGCTTCTACTTCGATTGGATTTTCCTCACGAACGTCGCGCATGTCAGCATATTTCTTTTGTCTGTATAAAGCATTATCATCGATATTTACTTTAGCATCTACAGCCATAATTTTATTATCGGATGTTTTTAAAACCGGATTGATTTCAAACATCGAAGCATCAGATCCAATGTATGCATTGTACAAAGAGTCGATGAACTTCACCATTTCTTTGAAAGCATTTCCAGAAAGACCTAGGTTAAAAGCAATTCTTCTTGCTTGAAAACCTTGTAATCCAACAGAAGGATCAATTTCTTCCGTAAAGATTAAATGTGGAGTATGTTCTGCAACTTCTTCAATATCCATTCCACCTTCAGTAGAATACATAATCATGTTACGACCTGTAGCTCTATTCAATAAAACAGAAACATAAAACTCAGAAGTTTCACTTTCACCAGGGTAATAAACATCCTCAGCAATTAAAACTTTGTGTACTTTTTTACCTTCAGCAGAAGTTTGAGGAGTAATCAATTGCATTCCGATGATTTGCTCTGAAATCTCTTCTACTTGTTGTAAGTTTTTGGCAAGTTTTACTCCACCACCTTTTCCACGTCCACCGGCATGAACTTGGGCTTTTACAACATACCAACTTGTACCCGTTTCGGTTGTTAATTGTTTTGCAGCAGCAACCGCTTCTACAGGACTATTAGCAACGATTCCGCGTTGAATGCGAACTCCGTAGCTAGCTAAAATCTCTTTTCCTTGATATTCGTGTATGTTCATAATATAGAATTTGTCTGGCTTCTGAATTTTTTCAGTTTAAAAGTGGCACAAAAATAGCAAAATTAAATGTAACTGTTATTTTTTTTTCAATTAAATATAGGTCAAAATGAGACCAACCTGACGGATATGAAACCATTCTCACCAAACGATAAATTATAATAATTAATCACAAATTTGTTATAAATAGTAGCAATTCTGTTTTACCGAACTATTTTTTTCAAAATCAAGTGTCTAGCACCATCCAATTGCTTCACTTTTTATCGAAAAATCAAATCAGCAATGTTTAAATAACAATATTGATATTTATCTAACAAATTTCTATTATAAATATAAAAACAAGTCCATTTTAACCAATTCACTAACTATATGATACTAAATATTTAATTTTACATAAAAATAAAAAGTATGAAAGTTAAAGAACAAGGCCTATACTTACCCGAATTTGAACACGACAATTGCGGAGCTGGGTTCATTTGTAATCTAAACGGAATTAAGTCCAATGATATTATACACAAAGCACTCGACATATTAATTAAACTAGAACATCGTGGTGCAGTAAGTGCAGATGGGCGAACTGGAGATGGTGCGGGAATATTATTTGATATCCCTCATGATTTTTTTAAAAAAGTATGTGATTTTGAAATCCCAGCAGCAAAACAATATGCCGTGGGAATGGTGTTCATGCCCAAAAGTCCCAACCAAGTCGCTTTTTGCAAAACCACTTTTGAAGCATCTATAAAAGATCAAAAGTTAGAAATTTTAGGATGGAGAACAGTTCCAGTTGACGCATCAAATTTAGGTCAAATCGCAGCTGAGAAAGAGCCCACGGTGCAACAAGTATTTGTAGGTAAAAATGGATTGGATTTGACAGAACAACAATTTAATGCTAAACTGTTTGCCGCTAGAAAAATTGCAGAGCACGCTATCATAAATTCAAGAATTTCAGAAAGCTATCGTTTTTATTTCTCTAGTTTTTCTACAACTACCATAATATATAAAGGTTTATTGATGCCAGAAGATATTAGCAGATATTACACCGATTTACTCGATGACGACTTGGTAACCCGATTGGCATTGGTTCACCAACGATTTTCGACCAATACATTCCCATCTTGGGAACTCGCACAACCGTTTCGCTATATGTGCCACAACGGAGAAATCAATACACTTCGCGGAAATATAAGCCGTATGCGTGCACGTGAAGAGTTGATGAAAAGTGATGTTTTTGGCGATGATATCAAAAAATTATTCCCAATTATTTTAGAAGGAAAATCAGATTCAGCTTCAATGGATATGGTAATAGAATTGTTACTGATGACGGGCCGTTCCTTACCCGAAGCTATGATGATGGTAGTCCCAGAAGCTTGGGAAAAACACCAAACGATGTCGGAGGATAAAAAAGCCTTTTACGAATACAACGCTTGTATTATGGAACCTTGGGATGGTCCAGCCTCTATTCCTTTTACAGATGGTAACGTCATTGGAGCGCTATTGGATAGAAATGGATTGCGTCCTTCTCGATACACTTTAACCAAAAGTGGTTTCGTAATTATGTCTTCAGAAATTGGAGTATTAGATATCAAACCAGAAGATGTCATTCAACACGGCCGATTAGAACCGGGGAAAATGTTTTTGGTTGATATGAATGAAGGCCGAATTATCGAAGATGACGAAATCAAAAATGCAATTGTAACCAAACATCCTTATAAACAATGGCTTGACGAAAACTTACTTTCGCTAGCGCAAATTCCATACACTGATAATCTCATTCCGGTTGAAAATGTTGATTTTGAAACCAGACAGCGCTTGTTTGGATATACGATTGAAGATTTAAAAACAATCATCAACCCGATGGGTGCCGAAGGAGCCGAAGCGCTAAGTTCGATGGGCAATGACACACCACTTGCCGTTTTATCAGATCAGCCACAACTTTTGTATAATTATTTCAAACAGTTATTTGCTCAAGTTACAAACCCGCCTTTGGATGGTATTCGTGAAGAAATCATTACGGATATTAGTTTAGCAATTGGCGGAGATTATAATATTTTTGAAATTGTACCCAAGCATTGTAAAAAACTAAAAATCCAAAATCCGGTCATTTCCAACGAAGATTTGGACAAAATTCGAAACATTGATCATACCGATTTCAAGTCGGTCACCATTTCTACTTTATATGAAATAAAAAAAGGAGTAAACGGACTAGAACGCGCTCTTGAAAAAGCAGTACAAGCTACCTACAAAGCTGTTTCAGAAGGCTGCAATATTGTGATTTTATCAGACAGAGGTGTAAGCGAAAAAATGGCCCCTATTCCAATGTTATTAGCGTGTTCGTATATTCATCATTCGCTAAACATACTAAAAGTTCGATCAAAATTTGGTATTCTAATCGAATCGGCAGAACCACGCGAACCCCATCATTTTGCGCTATTATTTGGTTACGGAGCAAGTGCCATAAATCCATATATGGTCAATGAAATCATCCACAACCAGGTAAATGCAGGATTTATCACTGGTGTAAAAGCGGATTATGCCATCAAAAACTACAACAAAGCCATCGCAAAAGGGATTCTGAAAATCATGAATAAGATAGGAATTTCTACTTTGCATTCGTACAGAGCAGCGCAAATTTTTGAAATCTTAGGATTGAACAAAACTTTTACTTCTAAATATTTTCCTTACACGCCATCACGAATTGAAGGCATTGGTTTAATGGAAGTCGAAAAAGAAATCAAAAAAAGATATCAAAAAGCCTTTCCGAATTCTAAAGTCAGTAATTTACTTCCACTCGAAATTGGTGGTGTTTACAGATGGAGAAGATCAGGCGAAAAGCATATGTTTAATCCAACAACAATCTCTAAATTACAACAAGCAGTTCGCTTAAACAGTCCTGAAAGTTATAAAGAGTACTCTAAAATGGTTAATGACCAAAGTGAAAACTTAATGACTATTAGAGGTTTATTTGAATTCAATAACTTAGATCCTATTTCAATTGACGAAGTGGAGCCTTGGACAGAAATTGTAAAAAAATTCAAAACAGGTGCCATGTCCTATGGATCCATCAGCCAAGAAGCACATGAAAACCTTGCGATTGCCATGAACAGAATTGGTGGTAAAAGCAACTCAGGAGAAGGCGGAGAAAATCCAAAACGTTTTCAAAAAGACTTGAATGGAGACTCTAGAAATAGCGCCATCAAACAAGTTGCCTCTGGCCGTTTTGGGGTTTCAATCAACTATTTGACCAATGCGCGCGAGATACAAATCAAAATGGCCCAAGGTGCAAAACCCGGAGAAGGTGGTCAATTACCCGGTGAAAAAGTAGTGCCTTGGATTGCCGAAACCAGAAATTCAACACCGTATGTAGGGTTGATTTCACCACCACCACACCATGATATTTACTCTATTGAAGATTTATCGCAGTTAATTTTTGACTTAAAAAATGCCAATCGCGAAGCTAGAATTAATGTCAAATTAGTTTCTGAAGTTGGTGTTGGTACCATCGCGGCAGGAGTTGCTAAAGCAAAAGCCGATGTGATTTTGATTTCAGGATACGACGGAGGAACTGGAGCTGCACCATTAACTTCATTACAACACACCGGCATTCCTTGGGAACTTGGACTTGCCGAAGCACAACAGACATTGATTTTGAACGATTTGAGAAGCCGAATCGTTTTAGAATGTGATGGACAATTAAAAACGGGTCGCGATGTGGCTATTGCTGCATTACTTGGAGCTGAGGAATTTGGTTTCGCAACAGCGCCATTAGTAGCTTCTGGTTGTATCATGATGCGAGCGTGTCACTTGAATACATGTCCTGTAGGTATAGCAACTCAAGATCCTGAATTGAGAAAAAATTTCAAAGGAACTCCAGAACACATTATCAACTTCATGTATTTTATTGCCGAAGAATTGCGCGAGATAATGGCAAAATTAGGCTTTAGAACCTTGAAAGAAATGGTGGGGCAATCACAAAAACTGAATGTGAACAAAGCCATCAAGCATTATAAAGCAAGTGGATTAGATTTATCTTCCATATTATACAAACCTGAAAAAGCAAAAGAAGTTCCCAATCACAATACAACTACTCAAGATCATGCTTTAGAACATGTACTTGATTTTGAAATTATAAAAGCGGCTATTCCATCAATTTACAGAAAAGAAAAAACAAGAGTCACCTTCGATATCAAAAACACCGATCGTTCTGTAGGAGCAATTCTAAGTAATGAAATTTCAAAAATTTATGGCGCACAAGGATTACCCGAAGACACTATTTTAGTAGATTTTACTGGATCTGCAGGGCAAAGTTTTGGGGCTTTTGCAACAAATGGTTTATCATTTAAAATTCATGGAAACTGTAATGATTATCTAGGCAAAGGGCTTTCTGGCGGAAAACTAATCATTAAAGTTCCTCCTACTGCTACTTTCAAACCCGAAGAAAACATCATTACTGGTAACGTGGCTCTATACGGTGCTATTACTGGCGAAGCCTACATCAATGGTATGGCGGGGGAACGTTTTTGTGTTCGAAATTCTGGAGCGACAGCTGTGGTAGAAGGAATTGGAGATCATGGCTGCGAGTACATGACAGGCGGAATTGTAGTGGTTTTAGGAAAAACAGGAAGGAATTTTGCAGCCGGAATGAGCGGTGGTATTGCGTATGTTTTTGATCCAAATAAAAAATTCGACGCTACCTTATGTAATATGGAAATGGTTGCTTTTGAATTATTGGAAAATGATGACTTTACTAAACTGAGACGTTTGATAAAAAATCACTCGCTCTATACGAGTAGTCCGTTGGCAAAAAGGATTCTAGAGGATTGGGAAAATCAACAGCAGCATTTTGTAAAAGTAATGCCTACTGATTACAAAAAAGCATTGCAGCGCTTAGCCGAAGAAAAAGAAATTAAAGAACTTATAGCATCATAGTCATGGGGAAATTAGGAGGATTTAAAGAATATTCTAGAACCGACGAAAGTAATGTTGCAGTTCCAGAAAGAGTATCAAATTATAAGGAGTTTACAATTCCGTTAACAAAAGATAAAATCAAAGAACAAGGCTCCAGGTGCATGGATTGCGGCATTCCATTTTGCCATAGCTCGTGTCCGTTAGGAAACTTAATTCCTGATTTTAACGATATGGTGCATCAGGAAGAATGGGAAAGTGCACTGAAAATATTACTATCTACCAATAATTTTCCTGAATTTACAGGAAGACTTTGCCCAGCTCCTTGCGAAAAATCATGTGTATTAGGAATCATTAGCAAGCCAGTTGCTATCGAAAATATTGAAAAAAATATTATAGAAAGAGGCTTTGCCGAAGGTTGGATCAAACCACAACCTCCAGAGGTTAGAACAGGAAAAACAGTCGCCGTAATTGGCTCTGGACCTGCTGGTTTGGCAGCAGCACAACAATTAAATCGTGCTGGGCATACCGTTACCGTATTTGAACGGGACAATGCCATTGGTGGATTATTGCGTTATGGGATTCCAAATTTTAAACTAGAAAAAGGAATCATCGACAGACGTGTTAAAGTTTTAGAAGCGGAGGGAATTACTTTTAAAACCAATGTCAACGTGGGAGTTAATTATGAAATTTCAGAACTCAATAAATTTGATTCAATCGTGTTATGTGGTGGTGCTACGGAGCGTCGTAGTTTACCAACAAAAGGAATTGAAAGTACAGGTGTGGTACAGGCAATGGACTTTTTGACGCAACAAACCAAAGCATTATACGGTGAATCTATTCCACATCAAATAAAAGCAACGGATAAAAATGTTATCGTTATTGGTGGCGGTGATACCGGCTCAGACTGTGTAGGAACGTCAAACCGTCATGGTGCCAAATCAGTCACAAATTTTGAAATTTTACCAAAACCTCCAGTAAGCCGAAGCGAGTCCACTCCATGGCCTTTCTGGCCCCTGCAATTAAAAACTTCTAGCTCTCATGAAGAAGGCTGTGAAAGAAACTGGCTCATAAACACCAAAGAATTTATAGCCAATGATGCTGGCGAATTGGTTGGATTAAAAACCATTGAAGTAGCTTGGAAAATGACAACTGGTCAACGACCTGAACTAATTGAAAAAGAAGGTTCCGAAAAAATCTGGCCATGTGATCTAGCACTTTTAGCACTCGGTTTTATAGGTCCCGAAAAAACACTAAGCGAGCAGTTGGGCATAAAAATAGACACTCGCAACAACTATCAAGCTACCAATTACCAAACCAATATTCCTCATATTTTTACCGCAGGCGATATGCGTAGAGGGCAATCCTTAATCGTTTGGGCCATTTCAGAAGGTCGCGAAGCCGCCAGAATGGTAGATAAATACTTGATGTGTTATACCAACTTGCCTACCAAAGGAAATGGCGATTTGCCTAACCTTTAAATAGTTTTAAACAATCAAAAAATGACTGCCAAATCGTTTATGGGTAGTCATTTGATTTTTTAGGAGGTGCCACACCTCCACTATCGTTTCGGTAGTGTCGGGCTGTACGCTTCAAGTCCGCGTCGCTTTCGTAAAAACTACAGCGCCTGTGGGCTATCCGCTGCCATCCCTCACCCAAATTGAAATTTAGCATCTAAAACACTAATTTGTTTAAAATATAACTTTTTGTTACAATTTGTTAGAATTCGTATCTTCCCTTGTAGGACTAAATAAAGAGTAATAAATTTGCTCAAAATTAATAATTATGCAATCAAAAGACTTAGTACAATTAGCAAAACAATTTGGTAGTCCATTATACGTATATGATGCCGAAAAAATACAATCTCAATACAACAGATTATCCAAAGCTTTTTCTAAGGTAAATAAATTGCGTATCAATTATGCTATGAAAGCCTTATCAAACGTAGCTATACTTCAATTGTTAAGAGAAATGGGGTCAGGTTTGGATACCGTTTCAATCCAAGAGGTACAATTAGGATTGCATGCAGGCTACGAACCTGAAAAAATATTTTATACTCCAAATGGTGTTTCTCTTGAAGAAATTGAAGAAGTCAACGCTATGGGAGTTCAAATAAACATTGATAATTTATCAATTTTGGAACAATTTGGAACAAAATATCCAAATGTACCAGTTTGCATCCGAATCAATCCTCACGTGATGGCTGGAGGAAACGCTAATATTTCTGTAGGTCATATTGATAGTAAATTTGGAATTTCAGTTCACCAATTACCACATTTGGTCCGAATTGTAGAAAACACAAAAATGAATATTGTGGGTATCCATATGCACACCGGCTCCGATATTTTGGATATTGAAGTATTTTTATATGCTGCCGAAATATTATTTGATGCAGCTAGAAATTTCAAAAACTTAGAATTCTTAGATTTCGGAAGCGGATTTAAAGTGCCATACAAAAAAGATGATATTGAAACGGACATTGAAGAATTAGGTAAAAAACTATCAAAAAGATTCAATGCTTTTTGTACTGAATACGGAAAAGAATTAACATTGATATTTGAACCAGGGAAATTTCTTGTAAGTGAAGCTGGTTATTTCTTAGCAAAAGTTAATGTCGTGAAGCAAACTACATCAACGGTTTTTGCTGGAATAGACAGTGGTTTCAATCACTTAATCCGTCCAATGTTCTACGGCTCACAACACCATATAGAAAACATCTCAAACCCAAAAGGGAAAGAACGTTTTTACTCTGTAGTTGGATATATTTGCGAAACGGACACATTTGCAAACAACAGAAGAATTGCCGAAATAAAAGAAGGCGATATTTTATCTTTCAGAAATGCAGGAGCCTATTGTTTCTCTATGGCATCAAACTATAACTCCAGATACAAACCAGCTGAAGTATTATGGATGAACGGCGAAGGACATTTAATAAGAGCACATGAAACCTTTGAAGACTTATTGAAAAATCAAATTCCACTACCACAAGCAATAGAAACGGTTTAAAATAAAAAAATCCCATTTACACTGACAATCAGTTGTAAATGGGATTTTTTAAATTCAAAACACTATTACTTATCTAGCAAAGTTTCTAAAACTTCTGACTCAGTGCCATTAGGAAACGGAATCTTTAACATCTGAGATAGTGTAGGGGCAATTTGAGTAATATACTTTTTTGCGTGTAACTCCCCTTTAGGCACATGCCATCCATAAAAAAGAAGAGGCACATGAGTATCATAACTATTTGGAGATCCATGTGTTGTTCCTGTAGCCTGATATTCCATATAGCCCGTTTTATCTAGAATTACTAACTCACCGTTTTGTTTAGGATCATAACCTTTAGCTATAAAACTTAAAAAATAATCATCCCCTGATGAAGCTAAAATTTCTTCCTCTGTATACACTCTTTTGATGTGCTCTTGCGTCATCAAAAAAACTTTAAAGCTCTCTTTTACTTTTGTCAATTCTAAACCTTTTTGTTTTACCAAGTCCTTATTGAAAAATACATTGAAATTAGAATAATCCAGAATAAGATCTACTCCAAAAGTTTCATTTGAAAATTTCTTTAATGATTCCACAAAACCTTTTGTAGGTACATTTTTCACATTGTACTTATTATCCTTTAAATAATTTGGATTTTCAGCACCAGCATGATCAGCAGTCAAAAAAACTAAATAATTATCTTTCCCAACTGTTTTGTCTAAGTAATTTAAAAATTGATCTATATTTTGATCAAGTCGTAAATAGGTATCTTGAAGTTCTATAGAACGAGGTCCAAAAGTGTGACCAACATAATCTGTAGAAGAAAAACTAACCGTTAGGAAATCTGTTGCATCATCTTTTCCTAACTCTTCTTTTTCAATAGCTTTCATCGCTAAATCTGCTAAAATATCATTACCAAAGGGTGTAGTACGTAAAACATCAGCTCCTTTTTCTTTATAGATCTTAGCCAAATCATAAGGGAAAACGGGACCCTTCGCCTTATCTAATTTCCCCTCGTACGGATTATCATCTGCTAAACTTTCATTGTAGGTAGATAGTGGCTTTAGTAAATTCCAACCTTTATTTATATAGTTCATGTACCTTTTTTCTTGGTTGAACTCCGTTACCCAACTTGGCAAATTTGAACCATAAAAAGTACTAGAGATAAATGAACCTGTTGAGCTGTACCAAAATGCCCAATTAGCAAAATGTCCGGCCGGTAAAATTGCACCACGGTCTTTAATACTCAATCCAATAACTTTACCTTTAAAATTGGTTGCCATGCGCAACTCATCTGTAATAGTAGTACTTAAAAGGTTTTTTGGTGACATCGCACCCTCTTTATCTGTACCTTCTCCTAACGTCTTAACAGATGCATCGTCAGTACAATACATATCTTTTCCTGTCGCTTTATTGAACCAATCATTTCCAACAATTCCATGCGTAGATGGCGTTGTTCCCGTATAAATACTTGCATGGCCGGGAGCTGTATAGGTTGGTACAAAATTGTAATGCATATTATGAAAAGTATATCCATCATTCATCAATCTTTTAAATCCATTAGCAGAAAAATCTGCAGAAAAACGATATAGGTATTCCATTTTCATTTGGTCTACCACTATGCCCACTACCAATTTGGGGCGTTGCTGCGCTTGTGAGTTTAAAGACATAATAACTGCCAAAAACAAAATAATTCTCTTCATATCGTATATTTATATTTTACACAAAAATACAACATAAAGTTCAAACTCTATCTTCACAACTTCTTCATGACGCATAATTAATAAATTGTTAACCCCGAAAAAAAACAATAATTAATTAGATGGAATCTAAAATTAGACTGTGAAATATGAAAATAAAATTATTTAAAAGTAATAGAGAAAGTTATAAAATAGATTTTTCCTATGAAGATTCAATTATATTTTTTAGAGATCTCAAAATTTAAATTTGGTGCAATTTAAACACAAAAAACTTCCTAAATAATAGTGAGTTTAAAAGGATTTCGTACTCAGAGCGGGACTTGAACACAAACGAATATTGGCACTAACTAGATTTTAAGACTAGCGTATCTACAAATTTCACCATCCAAGCTCTATTGTGGTACCTCCAGAGATCGAACCAGGGACACATGGATTTTCAGGGATCAATCTTAAAACCTGTGGGGAAATATTAAATTTCGATATTTGTATTTTAAAAATAGATACAAATGCAAGATTCTTTTAGTGAGCTAATCAAATTATTATTACCTGAAATTGTTGTGGATTATTTTGAATTGACTTCGTTTGAAAAAGAAGAAGAGATACTTCATTTATATTTAAAAGAAATTAATTCAGTCCCCAAAGAGTACCGACAGAATAAATTAAGCTCAAAAGGATTCTTTGAAGAGATAACAGTTCAAGATTTTCCAATTCGAGGTCATCAAGTATATCTGCATATCACACGCAGAAGATGGCTCGACGAAGATACTGGGCAAGTAGTTTTTAGAGATTGGAATTTAGTAGCAGACGGAACTCGTTTAACATAGGAGTTTGCGTCTTTTTTAAAAGAGATCAATAGATTCCAAGCCTAATGATTGTAATGCGATTGCTTCTTTTTATGGCGTTAGCGGCAAAAACCTACAACATCAATACAAAGATTTCTTGAGTGATTTCAAAACGTGGGATCAACTATCACACGCCAAACAATGGCTTATTTTTCCAAAAAACTTAGGCAATCGTTTATCGATTGATGAAACTTCATTCTCGAATGGAGAACTCTATACTATCTTAACCAACAAAGCAGGCAAAGGAAAGAAAGGACTATCGTAGCTATGATTGCCGGAACTAAAGCTGATACTGTAACTGCTATAATTGAAAAAATCCCTCTCAAAGCGCGCAATCAAGTCACGGAGATTACCCTAGACATGGCTGCAAATATGGGACTCGTTGCTAAAAAATGTTTTCCAAATGCTACGCGGGTTACCGACCGATTTACTCATGAATTTTCATTAAAATTTTGGAATTCGTGATACCGCTTCGCTAAATTCATGTTCAAAAACTAGCCTTGGAAGCTTTACAAGAAATCAGAATCAAATATCGTTGGCAATCAATAGATCAGGAAAATGAAGCAATGGAAAAAGCTAAAAAAGGAAATAAAAAGTTTGAATCAGAAGTGCTATCTAACGGAGATACACTTAAACAATTACTAGCCCGTAGCCGCTATCTTCTATATAAAAACAAATCTAAATGGTCCGAAAACCAAATAGAACGAGCCTCTATATTATTTGAATTATATCCCGATATTGAAAAAGCGTACAATTTAGCACAAGATTTGAGAAATATCTTTGAAAAAACAACTGATAAAATTATTGGACTTTCAAGGCTAGCCAGATGGCATGAAAAAGTAAATCAATCCGGGTTTAAATCTTTCAATACAATCTCAAGATCCATAATAAATCACTACCAAACCATATTAAACTATTTTGATAACAGAAGCACCAATGCTTCAGCAGAGTCCTTCAATGCCAAAATAAAAGCATTTAGATCTCAATTCAGAGGAGTTAGAAATATAGAATTCTTCCTTTTTAGACTAACTAATATTTATGCTTAATTTTTGCTTCCCCACAGGTTTTGGGATTGATCCAATTTTTGCTTCCCCACAGGTTTTAGGATTGATCCATTTTCAGTCCATTGCTCTACCATCTGAGCCAAGGTACCATACTTTTAAAAAGTAAATTATACAAAAAAGCCTATCATTTCTGATAGGCTTTTCAAAGAAAGGCGACGACATACTCTCCCACATAACTGCAGTACCATCTGCGCAGGCGGGCTTAACTACTCTGTTCGGTATGGGAAGAGGTGAGCCCCGCCGCAATAACCACCTTAAGAGGTTATAATTGCTTTGGGCAATTATCTATAATTAACAATTGATAATTTACAATTCATAATTATAGTAATATCTTAACATACTGAGATAAAGAAATTTAAATTGTCATCCTGTAAAGGATCTAGAAAGTTTCTTCCTCCCGCCGAAGCGGGAG